>NZ_JBEZHO010000029.1:0-106943 GCF_040650615.1 Streptomyces sp. NPDC048643 | reverse complement strand
GCACCCCTCGGGGCGCGGCCGGGGGGGAGGCCGGGGTGGGGCGCCCAGGCTCACGAGGGTCAGGACGAGGCACCGCACCGCGGCACCACCCGACCCGGACGACAGGCCCTAGATGGTGGCCGTGTCGATCACGAAGCGGTAGCGGACGTCACTCGCCAGCACCCGCTCGTAGGCCTCGTTGATCTCGGACGCGGCGATCAGCTCGATCTCCGCGCCGAAGCCGTGCTCGGCGCAGAAGTCCAGCATCTCCTGGGTCTCCTGGATGCCGCCGATGCCGGAGCCCGCGAGGGTCTTGCGGCCGCCGATCACGGAGAACAGGTTGAGCCGGACCGGCTCCTCGGGCGCGCCCACGTTCACGAAGGCGCCGTCCGTGCGCAGCAGGGAGAGGTAGGCGTCCAGGTCCAGCGGCGCGGAGACGGTGGAGAGGATCACGTCGAAGGTGCCGCGCAGTTCCTCGAAGGTCTTCGGGTCGCTGGTCGCGTAGTAGTGGTCGGCGCCCAGCTTCAGGCCGTCGTCCTGCTTGCGCAGCGACTGGGAGAGGACCGTGACCTCGGCGCCGAGCGCGTGCGCGATCTTGACGCCCATGTGGCCGAGACCGCCCATGCCGAGGACGGCGACCTTCTTGCCGGGGCCGGCGTTCCAGTGCTTGAGCGGGGAGTACGTGGTGATGCCGGCGCAGAGCAGCGGCGCGGCCACGTCGAGGGAGATGCCCTCGGGGATGTGCAGGGTGTACTTCTCGTCGACGACGATCTTCTCGGAGTAGCCGCCGTAGGTGGGCTCGCCGTCCTTGCCGACGGCGTTGTACGTGCCGACGTTGCCGTTGAGGCAGTACTGCTCCAGGCCCGCCCGGCAGTTCTCGCACTCGCGGCAGGAGTCGACCATGCAGCCGACGCCAACCCGGTCGCCGACCTTGAACTTGGTCACGCCGGAGCCGATCTCGGAGACGATGCCGGCGATCTCGTGGCCGGGGACCATCGGGAAGATGGCCTCGCCCCAGCCCTCACGGGCCTGGTGGATGTCGGAGTGGCAGATGCCGGCGAACTTGATGTCGATCAGGACGTCGTGCTCGCCCACCTCGCGACGCTCGATGGTGGTGCGCTCCAGCGGAGCCTTGGCGGCGGGAGCGGCGTACGCAGCGACTGTGGTCATGCCGGGATTCTCCTCGGGGGGTGGTCCGTACCGTGCCCAGCTGTCCGGTCTCTTGCATCGGGCACGGCTTCAAGCCTGCCCCATGTCTCGGGATTCACCCAGGTCACGGCTCTGCGTACGTTCGCTGGTCCTACTACTGGCGGGGTCAGGCTCCCCGGCGTACGACCGGGAATACTGGACGTATGGATGAACAGCCCTCTGTGGGGTCCGCCGGTGAGGCGGGCATGCCGCTGGACCGACGTGCCGAACTCAGCGAGTTCCTCCGCACCCGCCGGGCCCGGCTGAAGCCCCAGGACGTCGGGATGCCGGACTTCGGCCGGCACCGCCGGGTGCCCGGACTGCGCCGTGAGGAGCTGGCGCAGCTCGCCGGGGTGTCCGTGGCGTACTACACGCGCCTGGAGCAGGGCAACGGCCGGAACGTGTCGGCGGAGGTGCTGGACGCGATCGCGCGGGCGCTGCGCCTCACGGACGCCGAGCACAACCACCTCACGCACCTCGCGAAGCCCAAGCAGCACAAGAAGAAGCAGACCGCGCGTCCGCAGCAGGTGCGGGGCGCGCTGCGTCAGCTGCTGGACACGATGGACGGCGTCCCCGCGTACATCACCGGGCGGCGCTCGGACCTGCTCGGCTGGAACCGGATGGCCGCCGCCGTCTTCGGTGACTGGTCGGAGCTGCCCGCGCAGGAGCGGAACTGGGCGCGGATGGTGTTCCTGCGGCCGGAGTACCGCGATCTGTACGTGGAGTGGGAGCAGAAGGCGATCGACATCGTCTGTCATCTGCGGATGGACGCGGGCTGCCATCCCGACGACCCGCGGCTGTCGGCCCTGGTCGGCGAGCTGTCGGTGAAGAGCGAGGACTTCCGCCGGCTGTGGGCGACGCACGACGTGAAGGAGAAGAGCCACGGGGTGAAGCTGCTGCGGCATCCGCTGGTGGGTGATCTCGCTCTGCAGTACGAGTCGTTCCGGCTGGTGGACGACGCCGAGCTGGCGCTCGTCACGTACCACGCGGAGCCGGGGTCCCCGTCGGCCGAGGCGCTGCGGCTGCTGGCGTCCTGGGGCACGGACGCGACCCGCGCGGGCGCCTCCGCACCCCAGTAGACCGTCGGTCCGGCGGGCCGGCACCCGCCGCCGTCGCACCCGTCACGGCTGGTACGGGGGTGCGGCTCCCCACGTCCACGTCGGTACGGGCTGTTCTCCGGGCGCGCTCGCGTCCGGGGCGGAGAAGAGAACGGCCAGCCGCGTGCCCCACTCCACGTAGGCGAGGAAAGCGGAGCGGAACTCGGCGTCGGTGGGCAGCCCTGCGTCGTCGGCCGCGTCCTGGATGAGGTTGACCCAGCGGCGGCGCTGGACCTCGGTGATGCCCTTGCCCATGTGCCTGGCGACCATGTGGCCGTGCCCGCCCTGGGTGTCGGAGTAGTCCGTGGGACCGCCGAAGACCTCGCCGAGCCAGGCGGCTACATGGGCGGCGTGCTCGGGCGCGAGATCGGCGAAGAGTGGTGCGAGGAGGTCGTCCTTGAGGACCTTGTCGTAGAACACCTCGGTGAGGCGGGTGAACGCCTCGGTGCCGCCGGCCCAGGCGTACAGCGTGGGGACGGCGGCGCCCCGGCCGCGTACGGCCGTCGGTTTGTAGTGGCGCATCTCCTCGATGTCGCCGACGTAGGGCCGGATCTCGGCGAGGAAGTCCTGGAAGCGGTCGGACTGCCGGAAGCCCTCCAGGTGGGCCTCGGTCGACGTCCAGGTGATCCGCAGGATGAAGTTCTCGAAGTTGTCCTCGCAGCGGGCGAGTTCGTAGTCCACGCACTCGGGGGCGGCGGCCAGCTGGACCGCGGCGCGGGTGTAGGCGGCCAGGAACTGGCCGGACTGGTCCTCGGGGATCCGGTACCGGATGTATTCGACTGTCGAAACGGTCATGCCTCACACAAACACGAACGGCCGCCGGAAGCCTCGCTTCCGACGGCCCGTTCGCTGCCGGCACAGTCCTACGCCTTCGCGTTCTCCTTGACGGTGATCCTCCCCTTGCGGATCGTCGCGACGCGCGGGGCCTTCTTCGCGATCGAGGAGTCGTGCGTGACCATGATGAACGTCAACCCGTGCTCCTTCCACATGGCTTCGAGCACGTCCATGATCTCGTCGCGCATGGACTCGTCGAGGTTGCCGGTGGGCTCGTCGGCGAGCAGCACCTTCGGCTGCTTGACGAGGGCGCGGGCGATCGCCACCCGCTGCTGCTGGCCGCCCGACAGTTCTGCGGGCAGGTGGCCGAGCCGCTCGGCGAGCCCCACCGACTCCAGTGCGGCGGCGGCGCGTTCACGCCGTTCCTTCGTCTTGACGCCGAGCGGTACGAGCGCGGTCTCGACGTTCTCCTGAGCGGTGAGGGTGGGGATCAGGTTGAAGCTCTGGAAGACGAACCCGATGTTCTCGCTGCGCACCCGGGTGAGCTTGGCCTCGGACAGCTTCGCCATGTCCGTGCCGTCGAGTTCGATGCTCCCGGCGGTGGGACGGTCGAGTCCGCCGAGCATCTGGAGGAGGGTGGACTTCCCGCCACCGGTGGGGCCCTGGATGACGAGCCGGTCGCCGTCCCCGATCGTCAGGTCGATTCCGGCGAGCGCGTCGATGGTCTCCTTGCCCCGCGTATAGCGCTTGGTGACGCCTCTGAGTTCGTACATGGTGCAACTCCTGGGATACGTGAGTACGGCGGGGCTTATTCGACGCGGCGCAGGGCGTCCGCGGGGCGCAGCCGGGAGGCGCGCCAGCCGCCGAAGGCACCGGCGATCAGACCGCCGGCGACGGCCAGGGCGACCGCGACGACGATCGTGTTGACGCTGACGGGCGCGGTGAGCGCGACGTCGAGGGCCTTGGACGCGGTCTGCCGACCCGGGCCGCCGAAGCCACCGCCGCCGCCACCGCCCCCTCCGAAGCCGCCGCCTCCTCCGCCGCCGCCGAAGCCGCCTCCGCCGCCCGTGCTCCCCAGCTGTGCCTGGAGATTGGGGCTGATCTCGGTGACGACGTAGGCGCCCGCGAGACCGAGGGCGATGCCGAGGACGCCGCCGACGAGGCCGTTGACGACGGCCTCACCGACCACCTGGCGGGTGACGCGGCTCGACTTCCAGCCGAGCGCCTTGAGGGTGCCGAACTCGCGGACGCGGCGGGAGACCGCGGAGGAGGTGAGCAGTCCCGCGACCAGGAACGCGGCCACGAGCACCGCGATCGAGAGCCACTTGCCGACGTTCGAGGCGAGGTCGGAGGCGGTGGACAGGGAGCCGGAGACGGTGTCCGCGAGGTCGGCGGAGGTGGTGACCGTGGTGCCCGAGATGTTCTTCTGGATGGTGCTCTTGACGCTGGAGATCTGCTGCGAGTCCGAGGCCTTGACGTAGATCGTCGTGACCTTGTTCTTGGAGTCGCTGAGCGTCTGCGCCTGCTGGAGCGGCATGTAGAGGTTGGCGGCGGCGTCACCGCTGTCCGGCGTCGCGATGCCGATGATCGTGTACTTGACGCTCTTGACGGTGACGGTCCCGCCGACCTTGAGCTTCTTCTCCTTGGCGTAGGAGGTGTCCGCGACGACGACCTTGGCGTTCGTCTCGGAGGTCTTGAACGTACGGCCGCTGGTGATCTTCGACGACGTCAGCGGGCCCAGGGCGGGCTTGGTGACGTCGGTGCCGTAGACCGAGTAGTTGTTGACGTCGAAGTCGGCTCCGCCGCCCTTGACGGTGCCCTGCGGCGAGGGCTGGGCGCCTCCGCGCCGGTTGCCGCCCTGCTGGCCGGGGGCCTGCTGGAACTGACCGCGCGTGAACTGGCCGTTGACCCGGATGACTTGGAGGCTCAGCCCGCCGACGGCGTCCGCCACGCCCTGCTGGGTGTCGACCTTGCCGACGGTCGAGGAGGCGAGGGTCTGGAAGCCCTGGACCATGACGCGGTCGCTGCTCTGCTTCTTGTCGGAGCCGTTGTCGTTCGCGTCGAAGTTGAAGCGAGGGCGCTGGCTGGTGCTGGTGGCCGGTTCGGCCGCCTTGGTGACCGTCATGTCGGTCCCCAGCCCGTACAGCGACTGGAGGACCTTGCCCTGGGCCTTCTCCATGCCCGAGGAGACGGAGCTGACCACGATGACCAGGGCGATGCCCAGGGCGAGCCCGGAGGCGACGACGAGGGCCGCCTTTCTGCGGCGGCGCAGTTCGCGCCTCAGGTAGGTGAAGAACATGGCCGCAAGCTAGGTACGGCGCGTGATGAAGGGATAAGGCCGAAATAAAAGAACGATGAGAAGGCTGTGGTTGGGCCCGGAAACCCTTGAGAACACGGCATGCGAACGCCCCGCGGGCCTCGTCGGGGAGCGCGGAACGCCGATGCGGCGGCGACCCCGTGGGGGCCACCGCCGCATCGGCGTGTGCTGGGTGAGCGGGATCAGACGGCCGAACCGGCCTTCCAGGCCGCCCAGTCCAGGTTCCAGCCGTTGAGGCCGTTGTCCGGGGCGACCGTCTTGTCGCCGGTGTTCTTGACGACGACGACGTCACCGATCAGCGAGTTGTTGTAGAACCACGCGGCAGGCGTGTTGGGGTCGCCCGCGCCCTTCGTGTCGGACATGCCGACACAGCCGTGGCTGGTGTTGGCGGAGCCGAAGATGGACTTCGCGCCCCAGTAGTTGCCGTGGATGAAGGTGCCGGAGTTCGACAGACGCATCGCGTGCGGCACGTCCTTGATGTCGTACTCGCCCTTGCCGTCGTCGTTCTTGAAGCCGACGGTCGAGCCGTCCATCCGGGTCTCCTTGAACTTCTCGGAGATCACCATCTGGCCCTGGTACGTCTTGTTCTCGGGCGAACCGGCCGAGATCGGGATGGTCTTGATCGTCTTGCCGTCGTGCATGACCTTCATCGTCTTCGTCTGGGCGTCGACGACGGAGACCTGGTTGCGGCCGATCTTGAACGTGACCGTCTTCTGCTGCACGCCGTACACGCCGTTGGCGCCCTGGACACCGTCGAGGTTCAGCTTCAGGGTGACGGTGGAGCCGCCGGTCCAGTAGTCCTCGGGGCGGAAGTCCAGGCGGTTGGCGTTGAACCAGTGACCGACGACCTCCTGGCCACTGCTGGAGGAGACTGAGATCCCCTTCTGCACCGCGGCCTTGTTGGTGATCGCCTTGTCGAAGTTGATCGAGACCGGCATGCCGACGCCGACGGTGGAACCGTCCTCCGGCGTGAAGTTGCCGATGAAGCTGTTCGCCGGGGAGACGGTGGCGAACGACGCGTTCTCGTGGGCGACGCGGCCCGAGGAGTCGGTGGCTTCGGCGGCGATCTTGTACGTCGTCGCGCGGCTCAGCTGGGAGGTGGGCTTCCAGCTCTTCTTGTCCGCGGATATCTGACCCGCGACGGCGGTGCCGGTCGAGGTCTGCATCGTGACGGACGTGAGCGAGCCCTTGCTGACCGTGACCGCCGTGCCGTTGTTGATCGAGGCGTTGTCGGAGCCGTCCTTGGGCGTGATCTTGATCTGGGCCTCGGAGGTCTTCTTGGCCGCGGCCTCGTCGACCTTGGCCTGCGACGAAGCTCCGTCGCCGCCGTCCGATGCGCTGGCCGTGCCGTCGTCGCTGCCTCCGCTGCACGCAGAGAGCACCAGCACCCCGCCGAGCAGTGCGGACGCGGTCATCAGACCCTTGCGCCGCTTACTGTCCGTCATCACACGCTTCTCCATCGTTGCCGAATCCCGAAAAGACACGAGAGCCCCGTAAGGACTGTCAACGCTACGACCGGTTCGTCCCGTTCCACTTCCCGCGGAAGTGTGGGGCACGCCACTCCAGCCATGGGGACGGAGCGGTACGCAGGTGGCCCGTGTGTCTGCTGAGACGAAGAAACCCCGGGCGGCGGTTGCCGCCCGGGGTCTGGTAATCGCCCGAACCGCGTCAGCCGCGCACGTCTTCCTCGTCGTCCTCGTCCGCATCATCCTCGTCGAGGTCCCAATCAGGCGAATCGGGGTCGTAGTCGATGGGCTCGCTGCTCCATGACGCCTGGGCCAGTTCCGTCCCCGGTACCTCGCTGACCAGGTCGAACGGATCGACGAGATAGGCGAGGGCCTCCGCCGTGTCTTCCGTCACTGCACTCTCGGCCTGCGCCCGCTCGTCCGCCGGCATGGCCGCGTCCTCGGCGATCCGGCCGAGCGCGGCCTTGGTGACCGCGCCGGCGTCACCGATCTCCAGCACCAGTTCGACACGAAGCCGGACAAACTGTGATGTCTCAGGGGTACTCATGGGAGGGAGCGTACGGCCCGTTGGTTACGCGACTTTCCCACGACCCGCGCCTTTCATTAGCATCGCCCCACACGGCCAATTCGCCAGCGCCACAAGGGGATCGATATTTCGTGTCCGCCGCACGTCGATCGTTGCTGACCGCCACCGCAGCAGGGACCCTCCTGGGTGCCCTCTGGTTCGTCCCGTCCGCCAACGCGACCCCGGACGTGCCGTCCCCGAGCGGGTCGGCACCGGCGTCCGCGCCGGCCGGCACCGCGACGAACGGGGCCTCCACACAGTCGGACATCACCTCGGACACCACGTCGGACACCGGGTCCGGCACCGCGCAGGACACGGCCACCGACGGTGCCGGGCCCCAACTCGCCGACACCGGCGCGGTGAACACGACGCCGTACGTCGTCGGCGGCACGGTGTTCCTCGGCCTCGGGGCCGGGTTCGTGGCGTACTCCGTGCGCCGCGAGCGCACGCTCGCCCACTGACACCACGACGCCCACCGGGCAAGCCCACCGCGTTCCGGACAACCCACGGGGAAGCCATGCGAGAGCTGAGCGAGCTGACCGACGTCGAGGAGCCGGCCTGGCCACTGCTGGCCAAGGCGCTCGACGCCAGCGGCGTGTCCATGGAGGTCCTTCCCGTGGACCCCGCCCTGGGCCGCGCCGGCCTGCTCCAGCTGCAGATCACCGCCCGGTCCTGGCTGGGCGGGATGGTGCTCAACTGCGGCGGGGTGGTTCTGGACAGCGGGTGGGTGCGGATCTACGGCAGTCCGGCCGAGGACGCGTCGGCGGGACTGCCGGGAGGCTCGACGGACCTGCCCTCGCTCGCCGAGGTCAACGGCTTCCCCGAGCGGTTCGATCCGGCCTGGCGCCCCCAGGACGGCGGGCTCGTCGTGGGCCATGACGTGCTGGGCGGGGTGTTCGTCCTGAACGGCGCCGACCCGGAGTCGGTGGGGCGTCCGGGGCATCCCGGCGAGATCGTGTACTTCGCGCCGGACTCACTGAAGTGGGAGGCGCTCGAAGTCGGCCACGGGGCATGGCTCCAGTGGCTGCTGAGCGAGGGCACGGACCAGTTCTACGACACGCTGCGCTGGCCCGGCTGGCGGGCGGAGTCCGGCGCCCTCACCGGCACCCAGGGGCTGTCCGTCGTGCCGTTCCTGTGGTCGGCGGAGGCCCGCCGCGACCTCATGTCCACCAGCCGCCGCGCGGTCCCCCTCGCCGAACTCCTCAATCTTCACCGGGAGTTCGGCCTGAAACTGGACAAGGTCGACCCCGGCTTCCTCGGCGACCTCTGAGCCCACCGGAGGCGGCCCGTTCCCGTACCGGGAGCGAGGCTCGCGCCCCGTGCCTCCCGGGACCGGCCGGCGCCGTGCCGCCCGAGATCGGCGACACCGGATGAAGATCCCGGGTACCCACCCCGGCCGCCGCCGGCCGCCTCACGTCCCCGGCGGGACCGGTCGCGACGGCCGGCACGCACTGCCGATGCCGTGGCCGGCCGGTACGACGGCCGTGAGGCATCCTCGCCGCGCCCACGCGACGGCTCCGTGCGGGGACCGCTCGATCGTGGCCCGCACGGTCTCGTCCCTCACACCCCGCACGACCCTTCACCGCGAACGGGCGTCGCCCCTCGGACAGGGGCCCGGCCCGGACACGGCTGCGGCCCCGCAAGCCCGGAAGGGGGTGCGGGGCCGCAGCCCTACTGTGTGGGTCCGGTCAGGCCGCCCTGCGGCCGCCGCCGCTCTGGCCGCCGCCGCGCTGCGGGGCGCGCCCGCGGCCGGTGCCGCCGGAACGGCCGGTGCCGGCGCCGCCGCCCTCGGAGCGACGCGGCGCCGCGCCACCCTCGGCACGACGGCCACCCGCTCCGGCGCCGCCTTCGGCGCGCCGGGGTGCGGCTCCGCCGCCGCTCGTGCGACGGCCGCCACCCGTGGCGCCCGTGGCCGGGCGGCCGGCGCCGCGCTGCTGGCGCGGCTGGCCGTCCGAGCCGGTGCCCTGACGGGAGGCCGAACCGGTGCCGGCGGTGGACGGACGCCTGGCGCCGCCACCGGTGGCGCGCCGCGCCTTGGGCCGCTGCTTGGGCTGTTCGGCCTGCTGCGGGACCTCGATGACGACCGGGACGCCGGAGGGCTCGCGGGCGCCGGTGAGGCGGGCGAGTTCTTCGTCGCTGGACGTGACGCGGGCGGTGCGCGGCGTGATGCCGGCGTCCGCCATCAGCCGGGTCATCTCGCGCTTCTGCTCGGGGAGCACGAGGGTGACGACGCTGCCGGACTCTCCGGCGCGGGCGGTACGGCCGCCGCGGTGGAGGTAGTCCTTGTGGTCGGTCGGCGGGTCGACGTTGACCACGAGGTCGAGGTCGTCGATGTGGATGCCGCGGGCCGCCACGTTCGTGGCGACGAGCGCGGTGACCTCACCGTTCTTGAACTGGTCGAGCGTGCGGTTGCGCTGCGGCTGGCTGCGCCCGCCGTGCAGGGCGGAGGCCCGGACACCGCTGGCGAGGAGCCGCTTGGTGAAGCGGTCGGCGCCACGCTTGGTGTCGACGAAGAGGATGACCCGGCCGTCACGGGCGGCGATGCGCGTGGCGACGGCCTTCTTGTCGGTCTCGTCGGCGACGTGCAGCACGTGGTGCTCCATGGTGGTCACCGCGCCCGCGGACGGGTCGACGGAGTGCACCACGGGATCGGTGAGGAACATCCGGACGAGCCGGTCGATGTTCTTGTCGAGCGTGGCCGAGAACAGCAGGCGCTGGCCGCCGGGCTCGACCTGGTTGAGCAGGGCGACGACCTGGGGCATGAAGCCCATGTCGGCCATCTGGTCGGCCTCGTCGAGGACGGTGATCGCGACCTGGCCGAGCGCGCAGTCGCCGCGCTCGATGAGGTCCTTGAGCCGCCCGGGGGTGGCCACGAGGACCTCGGCGCCGCGGCGCAGCGTGCCGGCCTGACGGCCGATCGACATGCCGCCGACGGCGGTGGCCACGCGCAGGTTGACGGCGGTGGCGTACGGCGTCAGCGCGTCGTTGACCTGCTGGGCGAGTTCGCGCGTGGGGACGAGGACGAGCGCGAGGGGCTGCCTCGGCTCGGCGCGGCGGCCGGCCGTGCGGGCGAGGAGGGCGAGCCCGAAGGCGAGCGTCTTGCCGGAGCCGGTGCGTCCGCGGCCGAGCACGTCGCGCCCGGCGAGGGAGTTCGGCAGGGTGGCGCCCTGGATCGGGAAGGGCTCGGTGACGCCCTGGGCCGTGAGGGTCTTCGTCAGGGCGGCGGGCATGTCCAGAGCGTCGAAGGACTCGACGGCGGGCAGCGCTGGGGTGATGGTCTCGGGGAGCGAGAACTCCTGAGGCGGCGTCACCTTGCGGGCGGGGCCGCGGCCCGCGCCCCGGCCGGTGGCGCGGCCGGCGCTCTTCGCGGAGCCGCCGGTCTGTGCGGCGCGTGCGTTTGCCGGCCGCTTACGGACGGGACGTTCGGATCGAGTCATGCTGGATCTGGATTTCCTTCCTGGGCCCCACGGACTGCACACACAAGCGCTCACCACCTGCATGAGCTGTCACAGCGCGAGCCGGGACCCGCACCCGAAGGCGCGGGACCCGGCTCTGGAAAAGCGCGTCGCGAACTAGGCGGGGATGATGTTCTCCGCCTGCAGGCCCTTCTGGCCCTGCGTGACCTCGAAGGAGACCTTCTGGCCCTCGAGGAGCTCACGGAAGCCGGAGCTCGCGATGTTCGAGTAGTGCGCGAAGACGTCGGGGCCGCCGCCGTCCTGCTCGATGAAGCCGAAGCCCTTTTCCGAGTTGAACCACTTCACGGTGCCGGTAGCCATGTTGTTCTCCTGAACAGGTAGTGGGCCCCCATCCGGAGCATGCACCGGGTAATGCCGGAGATGCCGGTAAAACAAAACGCGCCTGCGGAGGATTCCGATCAGGCGCACAAAGTAAATGGGTACCAAAAACGTATCAATGAGACAGTAGCACACACTGATACGCGAGTGCGAGGCGGGGCGCGTGGGCCGGGCAACCGCCCGGCCGGGTGGGCCGGCCAACCGCCCGGCCCACCCTATGCCTGTCCGCCCTACGCGACCTAGGCCAGCGGCCCGGTCACCGGCTCGACCGCGGTCACGACACCGCCGGCACGCACGAACGCGTCCGCCGCCTCCAGGTCGGGGGCGAGGAAGCGGTCGGGGCCGGGACCCTGGACGCCCGCCGCGCGGACGGCGGCGATGACCGCCTGCGACGCCGGGGCCGGGGTCAGGCCGGCGCGGAGTTCGATGGCGCGGGTGGCGGCGTACAGCTCGATCGCCACGATGCGGGCCAGGTTGTTCACCGCGGTCCGCAGCTTGCGCGCGGCCGACCAGCCCATGGAGACGTGGTCCTCCTGCATGGCGGAGGAGGGGATGGAGTCGGCGGACGCCGGTACGGCGAGCCGCTTCATCTCGCTGACCAGCGCGGCCTGCGTGTACTGGGCGATCATCAGGCCCGAGTCGACGCCGGCGTCGTCCGCGAGGAACGGCGGCAGTCCGTGCGAGCGGTTCTTGTCGAGCAGCCGGTCGGTGCGGCGCTCGGCGATCGAGCCGAGGTCGGCCGCCGCGATGGCGAGGAAGTCGAGGACGTAGGCGACGGGGGCGCCGTGGAAGTTGCCGTTCGACTCGACGCGTCCGTCGGGGAGCACGACCGGGTTGTCGACAGCGGAGGCCAGCTCGCGCTCGGCGACCGTGCGGGCGTGGGCGAGGGTGTCGCGGCCGGCGCCCGCGACCTGCGGGGCACAGCGCACGGAGTAGGCGTCCTGGACGCGCGGGGCGTCGTCCTGGTGGTGGCCGGTGAGCTCCGAACCCTTCAGCACGGCCAGCATGTTGGCGGCGCTGGCACCCTGGCCGGGGTGCGGGCGGATGGCGTGCAGCTCGGGGGCGAGGACCTTGTCCGTGCCGAGCAGGGCTTCGAGGGAGAGCGCGGCGGTGACGTCGGCCGACTTGTAGAGCGTCTCCAGGTCGGCGAGGGCCATGACCAGCATGCCGAGCATGCCGTCGGTGCCGTTGAGGAGGGCGAGGCCCTCCTTCTCGCGCAGTTCGACGGGGGCGATGCCGTGGGCGGCGAGGAGTTCACCGGCCGGCCGGACCACACCGTCGGGGCCTTCGGCGTCGCCCTCCCCCATCAGGGTCAGCGCGCAGTGGGAGAGCGGTGCGAGGTCGCCGGAGCAGCCGAGCGAGCCGTACTCGTGGACGACCGGAGTGACGCCCACGTTGAGGATGTCGGCCATGGTCTGCGCGACCTCGGGCCGTACGCCGGTGTGGCCGGAGCAGACGGTCTTGAGCCGCAGGAACATCAGCGCGCGGACGACCTCGCGCTCGACGTGCGGGCCCATGCCGGCGGCGTGCGAGCGGACGATGTTGCGCTGCAGTTGGGCGCGCAGTTCCGGGCTGATGTGCCGGGAGGCCAGGGCGCCGAAGCCGGTGGAGACGCCGTAGACGGGCTCCGGCTTGGCCGCCAGCGCGTCGACGATCTCGCGGGCCGCGGCGAGGGCCGCCACCGCTTCGCCGGAGAGTTCGATCCGGGCGCCGTCGCGCGCCACGGCGAGTACGTCGGACGCGGTCACCCCGGACGTCCCCACCACCACAGTGTGCATATCCATATTCAGGAGCGTACGCAGTGAATTCGATGATGTCACTAGTGGACGGCGGGTTGACCCCTTACTCCGACGTACGTCACAACTGCCTCCCCGTGGGCCGTCAGGAGCGGGGCGGGTCGTGCCGGCCCCGGAACCTACGGCGCTCGCCCGCAGGAGGTGCGGGGGTGTCCGCGAGACGGACGACCGGATCGTCGGGACCCTCACGCCCGGCGACCACCGGCTTCGCCGCCCGGACGGCCTTCGCCCGGTACTGGGCCGCGTCCGCCAGCCGGAACAGCCGGCGCGCCGACCGTACGGGCCCGATCGGGTCCTCGGTCGAGGCGACGCCGCACGCCACCCCCTCCCCCAGCTCCAACTCGGCGGCGCGACGGCAGAGTTCGTCGGCGATCCGGACCACCTCGTCCGCGGCGGGGCCGATCGCGAGGAGGCAGAACTCGTCGCCGCCGAGCCGTGCGGCGAGGGTGCCCGGCAGCATGGCCCCGCAGAGCGAGAGCACGGACCCGAACCGTTCGAGGAGCCGGTCGCCGACGGCGTGGCCGCGGGTGTCGTTCACGCGCTTGAGCCCGTTGAGGTCGCAGACGACGAGGCTGACCACGGTTCCGTCGATCCGGTGCCGCTCGACGGCCTCGTCGAGGCGTACGTCCACGGCGCGGCGGTTGGCGAGCCCGGTCAAGGCGTCGGTGTAGGCCAGCCGCCGGGCCTCCTCCAGGCGCTCGGTCTGGGCGATCCCGGCGGCGACGACGGAGGCGAGGACGGTCGCGAAGTCGGCGTCGGAGCGGGCGAAGACGGCGGCTCCGGCCCGCCGGGCCACGTAGAGCTCGCCCCACGCCCGCCCGTGCAGCACGATCGGCGCGACGACGCAGCAGCCGCGACCGCGCCTGCGCAGTGCGGCGACCCGCTGGTGGCAGTACCCGGCGGGGCCGGCGGCCGGACCGTCGGCCGTCTCCACCCAGGCGTTGGGCTCACCCCCGCCCGCCCACCGTTCGTGCAGGAACTCGGTGATCTCGGGGAACTGGTGGACGGGATAGGCCTCGTCGTCGGGGAACTCCGCCTCGTCCGGCGCGCGGTCGCCGACGTTGACGAGGACCCGCAGCCGGCCGAGCTCGCGCTCCCAGACGGAGAGCGCGGCGAAGCTCCCGGTCAGCGCGTGACACGCGCCGAACGCCGCGGCCCGCCACGACTCACGCGGCGTGTGCGCCGCGGCCATCCCCTGCGCCAGCGTCACCACGGCCCTCAGCCGCCTGTCCTCTCCCATCACCCCAGGTTAGGGACATTTACCTATATTCGGGATATTGGTGGGGCGAACAGGGGGCCGGGCTACTCCCCGGGCCAGTCCGCTGTGCGCTTCTCGTTGAAGGCGGCGACACCCTCGGCGCGGTCGCCGGAGAAGGCGACGGAGCGCCAGGCCGCGTCCTCGACCTCCAGGCCGGCCCGCAGGTCGAGCCCGTGCCCGAGGCGCAGGGCGCGCTTGGCCGCGCGCAGCCCGACCGGCGAGTTCGCCGCGATCCGGGCGGCCAGGGCGAGCGCCTCCGTACGGTCCTGTCCCGCCTCCACCAGCTCGTCCACCAGCCCCAACTCCCGCGCCTCGGGCGCCTCCAGACGGCGGGCGGAGAAGATCAGCTCCGCGGCGCGGGCGGCACCGACCCGGCGGGGCAGCAGTTGCGTGCCGCCACCGCCGGGGATCACCCCGACGGACACCTCGGGCAGTCCCACGACCGCCGTACGGTCGGCCACGATCAGGTCGCAGGACAGCGCCAGCTCGAAACCGCCGCCCAGCGCGAACCCGTGCACGGCGGCCACGGTCGGCATCGGCAGCTCCAGGACACCGGTGTAGGCGGACCGCGCGACGGGCCGCTGCCGCACCAGCTGGGCGTCCGTGAAGGAGTTCCGCTCCTTCAGGTCGGCGCCGACACAGAAGGCGCGCTCATGGGTGGAGGTGAGCACGACCACGCGGACGTCCCGGTCGGCGGCCAGCCCGTCGCAGGCCCCCGCGATCGACCGGGCCATCTCGGTGGACACCGCGTTCATGGCCTTGGGCCGGTCGAGGACGAGCTCGGCGACGTGCCCGTGCCGCCGTACGGCGACGAACTCGCCGAACCTCCGCTCGCCCGGCTCCCCGCCCTGGTCCGCGGGTCGCTCCGCCCCTTGCTCCGCCATGACACCCTCCCGGTTAACGCGGGTTAACAATCGACGCCCCGATCTTCGCAGCCGACGCCGTCCGGCGAAACCCACCTCTTCGTCGCGCACCCCCTCGTTCGGGTGACATCGGGCCCAACTCCCGTACCCCTGAACCGGGCCGGTGCTTAACCTGCGCACCGCCACAGCGCATGCGGGGCATCGGCACACCGGGGAGGGACGGCCATGACAGACCGCGAGACGCCGCAGGCCGGCGACGCCCGCCCGGACCCGGGGGCGGTACGCAGGACACCGTCCGGAGCGAATCCGGCCGGACCGGTCCCGCCCGCGTCGAAGGCCGGCCCGACGCCCGCGCCGACGCGCGCCCGCTGGGTGCGGGCGACCTCCCTCGGGGTGGCGACGAACGCCCCGTCGTCGTTCGCCGCCGGCGCCATCGACCCCGTCGGGGCGGGCACGGTACGGGCCCCCGTGAGGACCGCCGCGGCGGCACGGCCGACGGCCGACGCCCCGGCCGTCGGGGCTGCGGACCCGGCGGACACCCGCGCCGTCCGGGACAGGCGTGCCGGGCCCGGCAGGGCGGCCAAGGTGTGGGCCACGCCGCCCCTGGCCGTGGCGCCGCGGCCCGCGCCGTCCGTTCCGGCCCGGGACGCCGGGACCGGCGGGGTTCCGGCACCGAGGGGCGCGGCGGGAGCGGCCGGGTCGACGGGCACGGCTTCCGCGACGAGGGGGGTTCCGGGCGGCGCGGCCGGTGTCCCGGCGCCTCGGTCCTCCGACGCGGGCGGGCCCGGCACCGTACGGCCGCCGAAGACCCTCGCGAAGCCCGGCGGGGCCGTCGCTCGGGACGTCGCTGCGACGACGGGAGGCCGCGCCCCGGGCGCCTCCAGGAACGTTTCCGCCGCGATGGGAGCCGCCCCGCTCGGGCGCCTCGGAGGGCGGGCCGGCGTTCCGGCGGCGGCAGGCGGACCCGCCGGGGATCAGCCCCGGGACCGGGCCGGGGCGCGGCCCGGAGCCGTACCGGCGCCGAGGACCGTACCGATGCCGGCGGGCCGGCCGGACGAGGCTCCGCGGACACCTGGCGTCGTGGCCGCGATCGGGACCGATGCCGATCTCGGTGTCGACCCGCTTCCCCCGGGTTCCGGACGGGGACGGCATCGCAGGCCCCGGCGGCGGCGGGTGCTGTTCGCCGCGGGGGGACTCGCGCTGGCGGCGGGGGTGCTGAGCCTCGCGCGGATGGCGCCGGAGTCGATGACCGGGATCGGCGGAGGCGGCGGGCCCGCGGACGCGGAGCCACGGGGCGGGACGCCCACGGCCACGGACACCGACCCGGCGGACGACGCCGTCACCACCGTGGAGGCCGTACCGCCGCCCGCGCGTCCCGGTGTCGCCACGGCGACCGCCGTGATGGGGGGCGAGAGCCCGACCCCCACCCCGGGTGCCAGCCTGATTCCCGGTCCGTCCCCGGCGGTGTCGGGCGGCGCCGCCCCGGCGGGCCACGCCGACGCCCCCGACACCGGCGGGCCGGGGGCCACCGGCATCCCCACGGACACGTCCACGACCCGGCCGCCGCAGGCGCCGGATCCCGCGCCCACCG
Source organism: Streptomyces sp. NPDC048643 (assembly GCF_040650615.1). Taxonomy (NCBI): domain Bacteria; kingdom Bacillati; phylum Actinomycetota; class Actinomycetes; order Kitasatosporales; family Streptomycetaceae; genus Streptomyces; species Streptomyces sp. NPDC048643. The sequence continues at coordinate 90,255 of NZ_JBEZHO010000029.1, read as the reverse complement.
CCACGGCCCCGCACCACACGCCGACGCAGGCCCCGACCACCCGGGCACCGGCGCCGACGCACCGGCCGGGCGTGTGCGTACCGGTCGTGGGGATCTGCGTGGACGGACTGCTGTCACCCGGGCAACGGGGGTGACCGCGCGGGCCGGCCCCGCGCGGAGCGGCGGAGGCAGAGGCGCCGGGCGAGGGCTACGCGTCGGTGTCCCGGCGGGCCAGCAGCCAGGGTTCGATGACGCCGAGGCCACGGACCGGCCGCTGCCACATGGGCTGGAGCGCGAAGCGGTACGAGGGGGGTTCCTCGCCCTCCTTCTCGGCGGCGGCCGCGGCTTCCGCGGCCTCGGCCTCGGAGGCGGGGGCGTCCCCGGTGCGGGTCAGCTCCTCCGCGAAGGCCCCGTCGACGAGGACGGCGTCGCGTGGCGCTATCGACGTGAGGCGGCTCGCCAGGTTCACGGTCGTGCCGAACACGTCGCCCATCCGGGTGGTGACCGTGCCGAAGGCGATGCCCACACGCAGCTCCGGCATCGTCTCGTCGTTCGCCATCGTCTCGATGAGCCGCAGCGCGATCTCGGCGGCCACACCGGCGTCGTCGGCGGAGTAGAGCACCTCGTCGCCGAGCGTCTTGATGAGCCGGCCGCCGTGGGCGGCGACCAGGTCCGCCGCGGTGGTCTCGAAGGCCTCGACGAGTTCGCCGAGCTCCTCCTCCTCCATGCGGCGCGTCAGCCGGGTGAACCCGACCAGGTCGGCGAAGCCGACGGCGAGACGGCGGTCGACCATCTCCTCGTCGTCGGCGGCCTGCACGACCCGGCCGGTGGCGGCGGCGAGCTGGCGGCGCCAGACGTAGACGAGGAACTCCTCCAGCTCGGGCAGCAGCAGCTCGATCAGGGGGTACGTGACCTCGGTGCGGGTCATCCCCGGTTCCGGGGGCTCGGTCAGGCCCTCCAGGAAGGAGTCGATCTGCCACTCGGCCAGACGGGCGGTGGTCTGCCCGGTGGAGCGGGCGACCTGGACGGCCATGGCCTCGCTCAGCAGGCCCGCCTCGACGAGACCGGCGAGCCGGCGCAGCGCGAGGACGTCCGCCTCGGTGAGCGCCTTGGCCTGGCCGATGTCGGCGAAGCCCATCGCCCGCCAGAAACGGGACGCCAGCTCCATGGAGACACCCGCGCTGCGGGCCGCCTGGAACGGGGTGTAGCGCCGCTCGGCGCCCAGGATGAGTCCCTCGAGGCGCAGGGCGAGGGGGTCCTCGTCGGCGTCCGGGTCGGTCGGCGCGTCCACCCGGCCGTTCGCCTCGTGCCGCGCGTCCGACCTCACCTCGGGCCGTCCGTCGGGCCTGGCCTCCGCGCGCGTGTCGGTCGGGCCGTCCTCGCGGACGCCGCTCACCTCGCCGCGGTGGCCGTCGCCACGGGGGCCGGGATCCGCGTCCGTACGGTCGTCCGGCCGGGCCTCCCGCCCGGTGCCGCCACGCGCGGCGGCCCGTGCGGAGGTCGCGTCAGTGACCGGCTCGGCGGTACGGCCCGGCTCGCCGTCCGGGGCAGGGTGAGCACCCGTGCCGGAGCCGGTGTCGTCGACGGTCACGCCTGCTGCCCTTCCGATCTGCCGAGGTCAGGTATCGACCGCGCTCAACTCTACGGCAGGTGTGCGCTGGCTCACTCCCGATGGCGCGACCCGGCCGGAGACGGTGCCCGAAGGGCCCCAACGGACCCTGTTCCGGTCCCGCCAAGCGCCCCGCACACCCTTCGTACGGCACCGGCCACCCTCGGTACCCACCTCCCCGAAGACGCGGAGAAAACGTCCACGGGACCGGAGCCCGCCGGCAGGCCCCCGTCCCGTGCCCCTCAAACGGCCCGCAGGTGGATCACGTCGCCCGCGCCGACCGGTTCCTGCACTCCGTCCTCCGTGGCGATGACGATGCGGCCGTCGCCGTCGACGGCCACCGCCTCGCCGATGATCGAGCGGCCGCCGGGCAGTTCGGCGCGGACCACGCGGCCGAGGGTGGCGCAGCCGGCCGCGTACGCCTCCTGGAGGCCGGAGGCGACGGGGTCCCCGGACGCGTCGCGCCAGCGTCCGTACCACTCCTCCAGCGAGCGCAGCACCGCTCGCAGCACGGTGTCGCGGTCGGTGGTCGTCGCGCCCGCCAGCGCGAGCGATCCGGCGCCCGGTACGGGCAACTCGTCCGCGCGGAGGGTGACGTTGATGCCGATGCCGACCACGACCGCGTCGGTTCCCGCGCGCTCGGCGAGGATGCCGCCGGCCTTGCGCTCCTCGCCGTCCACGGTGACCAGCAGGTCGTTGGGCCACTTCAGAGCGGTGTCGACGCCGGCGGTGCGGGCGAGCGCGGTGGCGACGGCGACGCCGGTGAGCAGCGGCAGCCAGCCCCAGCGCTCGACGGGGACGCCGGTGGGCTTGAGCACGACGGAGAAGAAGAGCCCGGAGCGGGCGGGCGCCGTCCAGCGGCGGTCCAGCCGGCCGCGCCCCGCGTTCTGCTCCTCGGCGACGAGGACCGCGCCCTCGTCGGCGTTCTCCTCGGTGACGAGCCCGGCCAGGTCGCTGTTGGTCGACCCGGTGCGCTGCACGACCTCCACATCGGCCCACAGGCCGTCGTCGCGGACCAGCGCCCGCCGCAGGGCTGCGCCGTTGAGCGGCGGTCGGCCCAGGTCGGACCAGCGGTTGTCGTGCGCGTCTGAAGCATCTCGCGGCGTCATGCAACCCAGCCTAGGTGTGGTAAACGCCGCACTGCCGAACGGTAGGCACAGCACTACGCTACGGATGAGTAGCAAGTCCCCCTTCTGAGCACCGCCCCTCACGTCCCCTTAGAGCAGGCAGGGAGCCGCATCCCGATGTCCGAGCCGGAAGAGCTGCACCACCCCGACATCCACACCACCGCGGGCAAACTCGCGGACCTGCAGCGCCGCATTCAGGAGGCGACGCACGCCGGCTCGGAGCGCGCCGTCGAAAAGCAGCACGCCAAGGGCAAACTGACGGCCCGTGAGCGCATCGACCTGCTGATGGACGAAGACTCCTTCGTCGAGTTCGACGAGTTCGCCCGGCACCGCTCCACCGACTTCGGCCTGGACCAGAACCGTCCCTACGGCGACGGCGTCGTCACGGGCTACGGCACGGTCGACGGCCGCCCGGTCGCCGTGTTCTCGCAGGACTTCACCGTCTTCGGCGGCGCCCTCGGCGAGGTCTACGGGCAGAAGATCATGAAGGTGATGGACTTCGCCCTGAAGACAGGCTGTCCGGTCGTCGGCATCAACGACTCGGGCGGCGCGCGGATCCAGGAAGGCGTCAGCGCGCTGGGCATGTACGGCGAGATCTTCCGCCGGAACACCCACGCGTCGGGCGTCATCCCGCAGATCAGCCTGGTCGTCGGCCCGTGCGCGGGCGGCGCGGTGTACTCCCCCGCCATCACCGACTTCACGGTCATGGTCGACCAGACCTCGCACATGTTCATCACGGGTCCCGACGTCATCAAGACGGTGACGGGCGAGGACGTCGGCTTCGAGGAACTGGGCGGCGCCCGCACCCACAACGCCGTGTCGGGCGTGGCCCATCACATGGCGGGTGACGAGAAGGACGCCGTCGAGTACGTCAAGCAGCTGCTGTCGTACCTGCCGTCCAACAACCTCAGCGAGGCGCCGGCGTTCCCGGAGGAGGCGGACCTCACGCTCACGGACGAGGACCGTGAGCTGGACACGATCGTGCCGGACAGCGCGAACCAGCCGTACGACATGCACACGGTGATCGAACACGTTCTGGACGACGCCGAGTTCTTCGAGACGCAGCCGCTGTTCGCCCCGAACATCCTGACCGGCTTCGGCCGGGTCGAGGGACGTCCCGTGGGCATCGTCGCGAACCAGCCGATGCAGTTCGCGGGCTGCCTGGACATCGACGCGAGCGAGAAGGCGGCGCGGTTCGTCCGCACCTGCGACGCGTTCAACGTGCCCGTCCTGACGTTCGTGGACGTGCCCGGCTTCCTCCCGGGTGTCGACCAGGAACACACGGGCATCATCCGGCGCGGCGCCAAGCTGATCTACGCCTACGCGGAGGCGACCGTCCCGCTGATCACGGTCATCACCCGCAAGGCCTTCGGCGGCGCGTACGACGTCATGGGCTCCAAGCACCTGGGCGCCGACCTCAACCTGGCCTGGCCGACCGCGCAGATCGCCGTGATGGGCGCGCAGGGCGCGGTGAACATCCTGCACCGCCGCACGATCGCCGCCGCCGAGGATCAGGAGGGCACCCGTGCCCGGCTGATCCAGGAGTACGAGGACGCGCTGCTGAACCCGTACACGGCGGCAGAGCGCGGTTACATCGACGGCGTGATCATGCCGTCGCAGACCCGTGCGCACGTCGTCCGCGGTCTGCGTCAGCTGCGGACCAAGCGGGCATCCCTTCCCCCGAAGAAGCACGGCAACATCCCGCTCTAGACCGCCGCAGGCCCCGACCCCTGGGAGCAGACATGACGATCAAGGTCGTACGGGGCAATCCGACCCCGGAGGAGCTGGCCGCCGCTCTGGCGGTGGTCCGCGTGCGCGCCGCGGCGGCGGCCGCCGAGCCGTCGGGCGCGCCCCGGCCGCGGGACTCCTGGTCCGACCCGGCCCGGGTCGCCGCGCACCGGCTCCCGCAGCCGGGCGTGACGGCCTGGGGGCGTACGTACTGGCCCGGCTAGGACAGGACCGCCGCGGACCCGCCCTGGAGGACCTTCGCGACGGCCTCGGCCATCACCGCGTATCCGGCGTCGCCCGGGTGCAGGTGGTCGCCGATGTCGTACGCGGGGTGCAGCCGGTCCGGGTCCGCCGGATCGGCCAGCGCGCGGTTCAGGTCGACGATCGCGTCCCATTCCGCGTGCGCCGGGTCGCGCATCCACGCGTTCACCTCGTGGGCGACCTTCGCCGCGTGCTCGCCCCAGTGGTCTGAGCCGCCGAAGGGCAGCAGGGTCGCGCCGATCACCCGGAGTCCGCGGGCGCGGGCCCGGTGGATCAACCTGCGGTGTCCCGCGATGAGTTCGTCGGTCTCGACGACCGGGGCGGGCCGATAGGTCGGCTGGTCGTCCGTCTCGCTGAAACCGATGTCGTTGACGCCCTGGAGGACGACGAGGGTGTCCACGCCCGGGTGTTCGAGGACGTCCCGGTCGAGCCGGTGGACGCCCTTCTCGCCGTACCAGGACGAGTCGTTGAGCAGCAGGTTGCCGCCGATACCGGCGTTGAGGACGGGCCGGCCGGTGCGTTCGGCGAGTTGGTCGGACCAGCGCCGGTTCGCGCCCGGCGTGGAGCCGAAGCCGTCCACGATGGAGTCCCCGAAGAGCGCGACCCCGTCCCCGCGTCCGCCCGTGTCGACCTCGACGGCGGACAGGAAGTACCAGGACTCGGTGGCCTCCGTGAAGCCGTGTCCTTCGACGTCGTACAGACGGTCCCCGGCGCCCCGGTGACTGGCCGCGAAGGCCTGTGCGTGGAAGGTGGCAGGCCCGGTCACGGCGTCGAGGTGCAGGGTGACGGTCACCGACTCCAGCCGTTCCAGGGGCAGTTCGACGGGATCGCTGACGAGGTCGGCGCGCGCCGGGACCTCGGCGTGGGCGGTCCCCGCGAAGGTGAGCCGGCGTACCGAGCCCGGCTCGACGGCGGCACCGCGGGCGGTACGTGCGACGGTGGCACCCGCTATGCGCAGGGCCGAGGCGCCGTACGCGTTGGAGAGCCGGACGCGCAGCCGGTCGCCGCCCGCGGTCAGCCGGACGGACTGGCGCAGCGACTGGCGCCAGAAGCCCTCGCGCGACCAGTTCGGGGTGAAGCCCTCCGCGGGGAGCTGGGGTGGTGCGGTCCAAGCGGTGGTGAACATGACGGTTCCCTCTCCCGAGACACCCAAAGGGGACTGGAGTTCCTTTAGCAACACCCCAGACGGTAGCAGCATCGGGACCACTAAAGGGACTCAAGACCCGTTTATGTGAGGCGTGCGCAAGTTGAGTACGCGTACTCAGGCGCCCGGCGGCGCGGTCGTCGCACGATCGAGGACATGCTGTGGTCCGACCCGGAGAACGAGCCCCCCAAGGAGCTCCGCGACATGCAGACCATGTTGCGGCGCCTGGGGGTTCTCATGGCGCTGGCCATGGTGGTCGCGATGATCGTGCTGGGGGTGCGCTGAACGCTCCGGAGCGGATGAACGACGGCCGGCGCGCGGGCCGATCGGCGCCGATACCCTGAACGGCATGACCGATCAGCCGCGCCGCCGTCTCGTGCTCGCTTCGCAGTCCCCCGCCCGGCTCAACCTGCTGCGGCAGGCCGGACTCGCCCCCGAGGTGATCGTGAGCGGGGTCGACGAGGACGCCGTCACCGCGCCCACCCCCGCCGAACTAGCCCGCGCGCTGGCCGAGGCGAAGGCATCCGTCGTGGCGGCTCACCCGGAGGTCCAGGGCGCGCTGGTGATCGGCTGCGACTCAGTGCTGGACCTGGACGGCGAGGCGCTCGGCAAGCCCGCCGACGCCGAGGAGGCGACGGCCCGCTGGAAGGCGATGCGCGGCCGGGCGGGCACCCTCCAGACGGGGCACTGCGTCTGGGACACCGCGAGCAAGCGCTGGGTGTCGGCCACGGCGTCCACCGTCGTCCGCTTCGGTGAGCCGACGGACGAGGAGATCGCCGCGTACGTCGCCTCGGGCGAACCCCTGTACGTGGCAGGCGCGTTCACGCTCGACGGGCGGTCGGCCCCGTTCATCGAGGGCATCGACGGCGACCACGGCAACGTGATCGGCATCTCGCTGCCGCTGGTGCGCAAGCTGCTCGCCGAACTGGGCGTGGGCATCACGGAGTTGTGGGCGCCGCAGGACAAGTAGGGCTCCCCGGCGGGCGGGGAGCCCCCGCTCAGGAGGCCGAGGGAGCGGGCGGCGGGACGACCGCGGGTGCCCCGTCGCCGTGCCTGCCCTCGTCGGCGCCCTTCCCCAGGTCGACGGTGCCTCCCTGGTCGGCGCCCTGCCCGGCACCGTTCTCGTGCTGGAGGCCCTCGCCACCCCCTCCGCCGCCCGGCGGTACGGCGTCGACCGGACCGGCCTCCCGGCGGTCGTACGCCAGGAGGGTGAACACGATCAGCCCGAGCACGACCATCATGAAGACGAAGGCGCCCCAGCCGACCAGACCCACCGTGAAGGCGCCCAGCAGGGCGTGCACCACCGCGGCGCTGATCAGCAGGACACGCCCGACGAGACCGGGCGCGCGGTCACGCACGCCGACCAGCAGCGCGGACACGGCGCAGGCGACGAAGTACAGGCCGAAGACCAGACCGCCGATCTTCGACGAGACCGCCATCGTGTCGGAGTCGAGCCCCGCCAAGGACATGTCCTGACGGTCCACGACCACGCCGAGGAACCAGTTGAGGAGCGCGACGCCGATCGCCTCCGCGAAGAGCACGAGCGCCGTCACCCATGCCACCGGTCTGCGCACCACCGGTCCCACCCACTTCCGCGTGCTGTTACCCCAAGTACGTTCGAGACATCCCGAACGCTACTAACGGGTAAACCCCGGGACAAGGGTTCTGCCGAGGGCAAAGAATCGTTGGGCCATTCGTAGGGACTCCACAAAGAATCGCTGTGGGCCGCAGCACGGAGCCACAGAGACCTTGGCCACATCGGAGGGCTAGGGTTCAGCCAAGGACTCCCGCGTGCTGCGGTGCGACAAGGGATTTCGCGGGTAGGGCGAGCCTCGTATCACGCTCCGTGTGGGCAAGCTCACCACAGGGGACGGGTCGAAACGTCGTGTTGGCTGTCCCTAAACTCGGCTTGTTTCAAGGAGGGAGCCATCGTGCGCAAGGTGCTCATCGCCAACCGTGGCGAAATCGCTGTCCGCGTGGCCCGGGCGTGCCGGGATGCCGGGATCGCGAGCGTTGCCGTGTATGCGGAACCGGACCGGGACGCTCTGCATGTCCGTGCGGCGGACGAGGCGTTCGCGTTGGGCGGTGACACCCCGGCCACCAGTTACCTGGACATCGCCAAGGTGCTGCAGGCCGCCAAGGACTCGGGTGCGGACGCCATCCACCCCGGATACGGATTTCTCTCCGAGAACGCCGAGTTCGCACAGGCCGTTCTCGACGCGGGCCTGATCTGGATCGGCCCGCCGCCGCAGGCCATCCGCGACCTCGGTGACAAGGTCGCCGCCCGGCACATCGCGCAGCGCGCCGGCGCCCCGTTGGTGGCCGGCACCCCGGACCCGGTGTCGGGTGCCGAGGAGGTCGTCGCGTTCGCCGAGCAGCACGGTCTGCCGATCGCCATCAAGGCCGCCTTCGGTGGTGGCGGGCGCGGCCTGAAGGTCGCCCGCACCCTCGAAGAGGTCCCCGAGCTCTACGAGTCGGCCGTCCGCGAGGCCGTCGCGGCGTTCGGCCGGGGCGAGTGCTTCGTCGAGCGCTACCTCGACAAGCCGCGGCACGTGGAGACGCAGTGCCTGGCCGACACCCACGGCAACGTGGTCGTCGTGTCGACGCGTGACTGCTCCCTCCAGCGCCGCCACCAGAAGCTGGTGGAGGAGGCCCCGGCCCCCTTCCTCTCGGACGCCCAGGTGCAGGAGCTGTACGACTCCTCGAAGGCGATCCTGAAGGAGGCCGGCTACGTCGGCGCCGGCACCGTCGAGTTCCTCGTCGGCACGGACGGCACGATCTCCTTCCTGGAGGTCAACACCCGTCTCCAGGTGGAACACCCGGTCACCGAGGAGGTCGCCGGCATCGACCTCGTCCGCGAGATGTTCCGTATCGCCGACGGCGAGGCGCTCGGTTACGGCGACCCCGAACTGCGGGGTCACTCTTTCGAGTTCCGTATCAACGGCGAGGACCCGGGCCGCAACTTCCTGCCGGCCCCCGGCACCGTCACGACCTTCGCGCCGCCGTCGGGCCCCGGTGTCCGGCTGGACGCGGGCGTCGAGTCCGGCTCGGTCATCGGCCCGGCCTGGGACTCCCTGCTCGCCAAGCTGATCGTCACCGGCGCCACGCGTGAGCAGGCGCTCCAGCGGGCCTCGCGTGCGCTCGCCGAGTTCGACGTCGAGGGCATGGCGACGGCGATCCCGTTCCACCGCGCGGTCGTCACGGACCCGGCGTTCGCTCCCGAACTCACCGGCTCCAGCGACCCGTTCACGATCCACACCCGCTGGATCGAGACCGAGTTCGTCAACGAGATCAAGCCGTTCAGCGCTCCGGCCGACGGCGAGACCGACGACGAGCCGGGCCGCGAGACGGTCGTCGTCGAGGTCGGCGGCAAGCGCCTCGAGGTCTCGCTGCCCGTCTCGCTCGGCATGTCCCTGGCCCGTACGGGTCTCGCCGCGGGCGCCAAGCCCAAGCGCCGGGCCGCGAAGAAGTCCGGCCCGGCCGCCTCGGGCGACACGCTCGCCTCTCCGATGCAGGGCACCATCGTCAAGGTGGCCGTCGAGGAGGGCCAGGAGGTCAAGGAGGGCGACCTCGTCGTCGTCCTGGAGGCCATGAAGATGGAGCAGCCGCTGAACGCGCACCGCTCCGGCACCATCAAGGGCCTGCTGGCGGAGGTCGGCTCGTCCATCACCTCGGGTGCCGCGATCTGCGAGATCAAGGACTGACCAACGCGGCTCGGGCCCCTGCCCGACCCGCCCCCACTGTGCCCGGCACCCGCTCCTGCGGCCCGCCGGGCGCAGTGCGTCGTGGGGCAAAGCCCCGAGAACGCCGGGGACCGCCCAGAGTCACGAGGAACCGCTCGACAAACCCCCACCGGCGGCCGGCGAAACCCACCACCGGGCGCAGGCCCGTGGGGCAAGGCCCCGACAACGCCGGGGACCGTCCAGGGGCGCGGGGAACCGCGCGACAAACCCCCACCGGCGGACGGCGGACCAACAACCGAGAGCAGGCCCGGGGGCGAAGCCCAGAAGACACCGGGTACCGCCCGAGCCCACCCGGTGGACAACCGGTGGCATCCTGGGGACCGGCCGGGCGAGGGAGTCGGCCCCGGCGAAAGAGGCAAGATGGCAGCGACGGTGAGTGCGACCGCACAGGAGCGAGCCAACACGTCCGACCCCGCCCGGGACGCGAACCCGGGGCCGCGACACCCCGACTCGGAACCGCCGCGCGCCATGCGCGCGGACGCCCGCCGCAACTACGAACGCCTGGTGACAGAGGCCCGGTCCACGTTCGCCGAACACGGCACGGACGCGTCCCTGGAGGACGTGGCCCGACGAGCGGGCGTCGGCATCGGCACGCTCTACCGCCACTTCCCGAACCGGCACGCACTGCTGAGCGCGGTCTTCGAGGAGGCCGTGAGCGACCTGCTGAGCCGCTCACGCGAACTGCTGGAGGCCCCGCAGCCGTGCACCGCCCTGGTGGACTGGCTGCGCGCGATCGTCACGCACGCGAGTGAGTACCGCGGGCTCGCGCGCGCCCTCATGACGGCGGCGCGGGACGACGGTTCACATCTGGCCCGGTGCAGCGGCCCGATGCGGGAGGCGGGCAGCGCCCTGCTGCTCCGCGCCCAGGAGTCGGGCGCCGTACGCGCCGATGTGTCGATCGGTGACCTCCTCCAGCTGACCAACGCGATCGCGCTGGCGGCGGAGGAAACCCCGGACGACGCCGGACTGGCCGACCGTCTGCTGAACCTGACACTGCGTGGTCTGAAGCCATGAGCCGGACGGGGCGCGACAGCTGCCCCGCTGTCCGTTCCACGGACCGCCGACACCGCTCAGCGGCGTCGAAGGTCGGCCACCCGTGCCCTTTCGGCCGGGGGCTGGTCCCCCATCACCGTCGCGCTGCGTAGTTGTGGTCCCGAGCCCGGTACGACCTGGCCTCGGCGCGGACCCGGGAGGGGGACGTCCCGGCGTTGCTGGCGCCCCGCCGGGAGGGGGTCCCCTCCCGCTCCGCCCGATGCCGATGACCCGGCCACCGCGATCTGTACGCCCTGATCGGCCAGGGCCTGCAGTTCGGTGGCCGCGCGGTCGTCATGCGCGGGCGGCTCGTCCGTGACCAGACGGGTGATCAGGTCGGTCGGCACGGTCTGGAACATGGTGTCCGCGCCGAGCTTCGTGTGGTCGGCGAGGACCACCACCTCCGCGGCCGCCTGGACCAGAGCACGGTCCACGGACGCCGAGAGCATGTTGGACGTGGAGAGCCCGCGCTCGGCGGTCAGACCGCTCCCGGAGAGGAACGCCCGGGAGACGCGCAGCCCTTGGAGGGACTGCTCGGCACCCGATCCGACCAGGGCGTAGTTGGAACCGCGCAGCGTGCCGCCGGTCATGACGACCTCGACACGGTTGGCATGGGCCAACGCCTGGGCCACCAGCAGGGAGTTGGTGACGACGGTCAGGCCGGGGATGCGCGCGAGCCGGCGGGCCAGCTCCTGGGTGGTGGTGCCCGCCCCCACCACGATGGCCTCGCCCTCTTCGACGAGACCCGCGGCAAGATCGGCGATGGCCGTCTTCTCGGCGGTCGCGAGATGTGATTTCTGCGGAAAGCCGGACTCTCGCGTGAACCCGCCCGGCAATACCGCACCGCCGTGCCGGCGGTCGAGGAGTCCTTCTGCCTCCAGTGCGCGCACGTCCCGCCGTACGGTCACTTCGGAGGTCTGGACGACGCGGGCGAGCTCACGGAGCGACACGGCCCCATTCGCTCGCACCATTTCGAGGATCAATTGGCGACGTTCTGCAGCGAACACGAAACTGACAGTAACCCCAACGACCGTCTGCTTTCAGCAGTTTGCGCCGAATAACAGAAGTTGTTCGCATGGCAGGACACGAAGTGGTATACGCGCCTAATCGGTCCGCCTATGCCGCGGGAATGGGCCCCGACTCCCTGTGACCAGCGAAGAGTCGCCCGGCGGGGTCAGCCCTCGCCCGCCGTCTTCCGGGTGTGCAACTGCCGGGCGACCTCGGCGATCGAGCCCGACAGGGACGGATACACGGTGAAGGCGTTCGCGATCTGTTCGACCGTCAGATTGTTGTCGACCGCGATCGAGATGGGGTGGATCAGTTCCGAGGCCCGCGGGGCGACGACCACACCGCCGACCACGATGCCCGTGCCGGGGCGGCAGAAGATCTTGACGAAGCCGTCACGGATGCCCTGCATCTTGGCGCGCGGGTTGCGCAGCAGCGGCAGCTTGACGCCCCGGGCGTCGATCTTGCCCGCGTCGACGTCCGCCTGCGAGTAGCCGACCGTGGCGATCTCGGGGTCGGTGAAGACGTTCGACGACACCGTCTTCAGGTTCAGCGGGGCCACCGCGTCGCCGAGGAAGTGGTACATCGCGATCCGGCCCTGCATGGCGGCGACGGACGCGAGGGCGAAGACGCCGGTCACGTCGCCGGCCGCGTACACGCCGGGGGCGGTGGTGCGGGAGACCTTGTCGGTCCAGATGTGCCCGGAGTCGCGGACCTTGACGCCGGCCTCCTCCAGGCCCATCCCGCTGCTGTTCGGGATGGCGCCGACCGCCATCAGGCAGTGCGTGCCGCTGATCACGCGGCCGTCGGAGAGGGTGACCTCGACGCGGTCGCCGACCCGCTTGGCGGACTCGGCGCGGGAGCGGGCCATCACGTTCATGCCGCGGCGGCGGAAGACGTCCTCCAGGACGGCGGCGGCGTCGGGGTCCTCGCCGGGCAGCACGCGGTCGCGGCTGGAGACGAGGGTGACGCGGGAGCCGAGCGCCTGGTAGGCGCCGGCGAACTCGGCGCCGGTGACACCGGAGCCGACCACGATGAGCTCCTCGGGCAGCTCGTCGAGGTCGTAGACCTGCGTCCAGTTCAGGATGCGCTCGCCGTCGGGCTGCGCGTCGGGCAGTTCGCGGGGGTGACCGCCGGTGGCGATGAGGACGGCGTCGGCGGTGAGGGTCTCCTCGTTGCCGTCGGCGGCGCGCACGACGACCTTGCGGGAGCCGTCCAGGGCCTGCATGCCCTCCAGCCGGCCGCGGCCGCGCAGCACGCGGGCGCCGGCCCGGGTCACCGAGGCCGTGATGTCGTGCGACTGGGCGAGCGCGAGGCGCTTCACGCGGCGGTTGACCTTGCCGAGGTCCACGCCGACCACCCGGGCCGCCTGCTCCTCGGGCGGGGTGTCGTCGGCGACGATGATGCCCAGCTCCTCGTACGAGGAGTCGAAGGTCGTCATCACCTCGGCCGTGGCGATCAGAGTCTTCGACGGCACGCAGTCGGTGAGCACCGACGCCCCGCCCAGACCGTCGCAGTCGACGACGGTCACCTCCGCGCCGAGTTGCGCTGCCACCAGCGCAGCTTCATATCCGCCGGGTCCGCCACCGATGATCACGATCCGAGTCACGTACTCCATTGTCCCGCACGCTTCAAGGTGCTTCCGCCCAGGGGGTCCCGGTGCGGGCATCCGGGCCACTTTGTTACGCGAGAGACGTACGTTTCGCTGCCGTACCCTCGACCCCATGTCGCTCTACGCCGCGTACGCCGGCAATCTCGACCCGCGGCTCATGACGCGCCGCGCCCCGCATTCGCCGCTGCGCGCCACGGGCTGGCTGAACGGCTGGCGGCTGACGTTCGGCGGCGAGCACATGGGCTGGGAGGGCGCGCTGGCGACGATCGTCGAGGCTCCGCGGTCCCAGGTCTTCGTGGCGCTGTACGACATCGCGCCGCTCGACGAGGACTCCATGGACCGCTGGGAGGGCGTCGGCCTCGACGTCTACCGGCGGATGCGCGTACGGGTGCACACGCTGGAGGGCGAGGAGCCCGCCTGGGTGTACGTACTGAACGGATACGAGGGCGGACTCCCCTCGGCGCGCTACCTGGGGGAGCTCGCGGACGCCGCGGAGTCCGCGGGAGCGCCGCACGACTACGTCATGGAGATCCGCAAGCGCCCCTGCTGAGCGCGCCGCTGTCCCCGACGTCTCTCCGAACACCGGGCACTCCTGCTGGAGCCTCCCTCCCCTGTTTTCGTCGGAAACGACAAGACAACGATCGCAAGACCGTGAGCTCTGTCATCTACGCGCGTAGGCCCAGACCGGCTACCCTCATGCGCGTGAACGCATCTCTTCTTCCGGACGACATCCAGGGCGACCCTCATGCCGCCGCTGACGCCGCCGCCACGCGCCTGCGCGAGCTGACCGGCGCCGACACCCATGACGTCGCCCTCGTGATGGGCTCCGGCTGGGCTCCGGCCTCGGACGCCCTCGGCACCCCCGAGGCCGAGTTCCAGGTCACCGAGCTGCCCGGCTTCCCGGCCCCGGCCGTCGAGGGTCACGGCGGCAAGGTCCGCTCGTACGTGATCGGTGACAAGCGCGCCCTGGTCTTCCTCGGCCGCACCCACTTCTACGAGGGCCGCGGGGTCGCCGCCGTCGCGCACGGCGTCCGTACCGCCGTCGCCGCCGGCTGCAAGACCATCGTGCTGACCAACGGCTGCGGCGGCCTGCGCGAGGGCATGCGCCCCGGCCAGCCGGTGCTCATCAGCGACCACATCAACCTGACGGCCACCTCGCCGATCATCGGCGCGAACTTCGTCGACCTCACCGACCTGTACTCGCCGCGGCTGCGCGCGCTGTGCAAGGAGGTCGACTCCTCGCTCGAAGAGGGCGTCTACGCCCAGTTCCCCGGCCCGCACTACGAGACGCCGGCCGAGATCCGGATGGCCCGGGTCATCGGCGCGGACCTGGTGGGCATGTCGACCACCCTCGAAGCCATCGCCGCGCGCGAGGCGGGCGCCGAGGTCCTCGGCATCTCGCTCGTCACCAACCTCGCCGCCGGTATGACGGGCGAGCCCCTCAACCACGAGGAAGTCCTCCAGGCGGGCCGCGACTCGGCCGTGCGCATGGGGGAACTCCTGACCCAGGTGCTGGACCGCCTCTAGGCGGCGGGAGGTCCGTCCCCGGCCCCGGGGGCGGAACGACCGGGCAGACGGAACCGTACGACCGAAGAGAGGTGCACCCGAGGTGCAGGACGAACTCATCGCGCGGGCCAAGGCGTGGCTGGCCGAGGACCCCGACGCGGAGACCCGTGAGGAACTCGCCAAGCTCGTCGACGCCGAGGACGTCACCGAGCTCGCCGCCCGCTTCGCCGGGACCCTGCAGTTCGGCACCGCGGGCCTGCGCGGTGAACTCGGCGCCGGGCCGATGCGGATGAACCGCTCCGTGGTCATCAGGGCGGCGGCGGGACTCGCCGCGTACCTGAAGGCCAGGGGCGAGACCGGCGGGCTCGTCGTGATCGGCTACGACGCCCGTCACAAGTCCGCCGACTTCGCCCGGGACACCGCGGCCGTGATGACCGGCGCCGGGCTGCGCGCCGCCGTCCTGCCCCGGCCGCTGCCCACCCCCGTCCTCGCCTACGCCATACGCCACCTCGGCGCGGTCGCGGGCGTGGAGGTCACCGCCAGCCACAACCCGCCCCGCGACAACGGCTACAAGGTGTACCTGGGCGACGGCTCGCAGATCGTGCCGCCGGCCGACGCGGAGATCGCCGCCGAGATCGACGCGGTGCGGGCGCTCGCCGACGTGCCGCGCCCCGAGTCCGGCTGGGAGATCCTCGACGAGGGCGTCCTGGACGCCTATCTGGCCCGTACGGACGCCGTCCTGGCCGCGGGGTCGCCGCGCACCGCGCGCACCGTCTACACGCCGATGCACGGCGTCGGCAAGGATGTGCTCCTCGCGGCGTTCGCGCGGGCCGGCTTCCCGGAGCCGGTGCTCGTGGCGGAACAGGCCGAGCCCGACCCGGACTTCCCGACGGTCGCCTTCCCCAACCCGGAGGAGCCGGGCGCGATGGACCTGGCCTTCGCGCAGGCCCGCGCGAGCGGCCCGGACATCATCGTCGCCAACGACCCCGACGCCGACCGCTGCGCCGTGGCCGTCCCCGCCGGCGGGGACTGGCGGATGCTGCGCGGTGACGAGGTCGGCGCGCTGCTCGCCGAGCACCTGGTCCGGCGCGGCGCGCGCGGCACGTTCGCCGAGTCGATCGTCTCCTCCTCGCTGCTGGGCCGGATCGCCGAGGGCGCGGGCCTGCCGTACGAGGAGACCCTCACCGGCTTCAAGTGGATCGCCCGCGTCGACGGTCTGCGCTACGGCTACGAGGAGGCGCTCGGTTACTGCGTCGACCCCGAGGGCGTGCGCGACAAGGACGGCATCACCGCCGCCCTGCTCATCACCGAGCTGGCCTCCGAGCTGAAGGAACAGGGCAGGACCCTGCTCGATCTGCTCGACGACCTCGCCGTCGCCCACGGACTGCACGCCACCGACCAGCTCTCGGTGCGCGTGGAGGACCTGGCGGTCATCGCGGACGCCATGCGCCGCCTGCGCGAGCAGCCGCCCACCGAGCTGGCGGGCCTCGCGATCACGAAGGCCGAGGACCTGTCCGAGGGCACGGAGCTGCTGCCGCCCACCGACGGACTGCGCTACACGCTGGACGGCGCCCGGGTCATCGTCCGCCCGAGCGGCACGGAGCCCAAGCTGAAGTGCTACCTGGAGGTCGTGGTGCCCGTCGGCACCCACGCCGACCTCCCGACGGGCCACGCGAAGGCCGCCGAGCTGCTCGCCACGATCAAGCGGGACCTGTCGACGGCGGCCGGCATCTGACAGCGGGGCACCGGCCCGGTTCCGGGTATCCGTACGCCGAAGGGGGCGCCGCGTTCCAGGACGCGGCGCCCCCTTCGTGCTGCCCGGAGAGACGGGACGCTGGACGGACGCCTGCCGGGGGACGGACGAGAGCGGCCCGGCGCCAGGTGGGCTCAGCCCGTGGCGATCAGGATGGCCAGGACGACCGCGCCCGCGATCGCGGGGCCGATCACCTCGTACGCCCAGCGCACCGTGACCTCGCCCTGCGCCTCGGGCTCGTGCGCCCGCGCCTCGGCCAGCCCGCGCAGGTCGTCCATGACCTGGTCGGTCTGCGACCGGGTCGGCGCGTCGGCGACGGCACCGCGGCCGAACGGCGACGGACGGCCCATCGCGGCCATGCGCCCCTCGACGCCACGGCTCCCGGTGGCGGCCTGCCCCTGGTGCTTGGCGACCTTCTTGCGGGCGCGCAGCGACACCGGCACGGCCCAGAGCTGGAACTTGGCGCCGTCGGTGTCGACGACCTCGTTCGAGTAGGAGGAGCGCAGCGAGGCGACCTTGCTCCACGGGAGCACGATCACGCGGAGCGGGTTGCGGATGCGCAGCCGGTCCTCGTTCGCGTAGACCGCGGGGCGCAGCGTGAAGGCGGCCACCAGCGGGACGACCAGGATCAGCGCGGCGAGAGCCAGCCAGGGGGTGCGGCCGGTTCCGGAGACCAGGGCGTCGACGCCGAGCCAGCCGGCGATGAACAGCAGCAGGGCGCCGCCCGTGATCCCGGCGGGCGACCGGTAGATCCGGTCCTTGGCCTCGGGTCGCGAGGCGTCCGGGAGAGGTGACTGGTGGTCCGGGGTGCTCATGGCCCCGATTGTGCCCGACGAGCGCCGCGCGCTTGAGCTCGGTGGGGTCTCACTATGGTCGCGAACTCTTCTCTCCCGCTTGCCGTGCCGGACGGGTCCACCGCCCGCCCCACCTCGGCCCGGAGCCGTCTCGGCCGTGACCGGAAGGCCGGACTCGTCTGGGTTCGGAGCCGGTCCCGGGGTGTCCGACGTCACGCGACGAGGTGCTCGTGACGTCCCGAGACGGCGGCGGCGAGGCGGTGCGTCCGTCAGGGCCGCGGCGTCCTCCTCCGGGGCACCGCCGGCGCGGGGGCGGTGCCGGTGGCGGCGCTGCGCAGGATGCGCCGGAACGTGGGGCACTCCAGATGGCTCGGGGCCGGGCAGACGGCGGCGTGTCGCAGGGAGTCGCTGAGGACGCGGAGTTCACGGATCGTCCGGTCCAGTTCGTCGGCCTTGTCGGCGAGCATCCCGCGGTCGATGCGCGGCCGCCCGTCGGGGGCGAACATCCGGGCGATCTCGTCGAGCGAGAAGCCGGCGGAGCGCCCGAGCGCGATCAGTGCCAGCCGCTCCAGCACGCCGGGGTCGAACTGCCGGCGCAGGCCACGCCGGCCCGTGGAGGCGATCAGCCCCTTCTCCTCGTAGTAGCGCAGGGTGGAGGCGGGCACGGCGGCGCGGCGCGCCACTTCGGCGATGTCCAGGTCCGGCATCCTCTTGACCTCAAGTCGACTTGAAGTAGGACGGTGTCATCTCCCTGCCCGTGAGGGCAAACACAGGAGGCGGTCATGGAAGCCAAGGGCAAGCCGGACGACGAGCAGGCGGCGCGCTGGAACGGTCCTTCGGGCAACGCCTGGGCCGAGGCCCAGGACGTGGTGGACGCGTTGTACCGGCCGTTGCAGGACCTGCTCGTCGAGGCGGTCCCGGAGGGGCGCGGGGGCAGGGTGCTCGACGTCGGCTGCGGCACGGGCGGCACGACGGTGGCCGTCGCGCGGCGGCTGGGGCCCGAGGGGCACTGTGTGGGCGTGGACATCTCCGGGCCGATGCTGGACGCGGCCCGGGCACGCGCCGAGCGGGAGGGCGTACCGGTCTCGTTCGTCCGCGCCGACGCGCAGGACCACGCCTTCGAGGCCGGGGACTTCGACACGGTCGTCTCCCGCTTCGGGGTGATGTTCTTCGAGGACTCGGTACGGGCCTTCGCGAACCTGCGCCGGGCCGCGCGGGCCGGGGCGGGACTGCGGTTCATCGCCTGGCGCGACATGGAGGAGAACCCGTTCATGACGACGGCCGAACGGGCCGCGGCGCCGCTCCTGCCCGACCTTCCGGAGCGGCAGCCCGACGCGCCGGGCCAGTTCGCCTTCGCGGACGCGGACCGGGTCCGCCGCCTGCTGGAGGAGGGCGGCTGGGAGGACATCGACATCCGGCCCGTCGACGCGACCTGCGTGCTCCCCGCCGAGAAGCTGGTGTGGTGGTTCACCCGTTTCGGTCCGGTCGGCACTGCCCTGCGCGCGGCGGACGAGCCGACCCGCGAGCGGGTCGTCGAGACGGTCCGCCCGGCCTTCGCCCCGTTCGTCCACGCCGACGAGATCCGCTTCACGGCCGCCTGCTGGCAGATCGACGCGCGGGCCCCGGGTGGAACGCCCGCGATCTGACCCACCGGTGCGGGGACCGGGCTGACCCCACTTCCCGGGGCCTGCCTTGTCCGGGACGTCCGGGGCCTGCCGCGTCCGGGCGCCGCCCACGGAACGGGGAACCCCGAGCCCCCGAGGTGGGGGGACGGCACGGGCCTGCCCCGGGACAGGGCCCGGCAGCAGGCCCTGGGAGCGGACGCCCCGCGTCGCCCGCCCCGCGTCGCCCGCCCGCCCGTCCACAGGCGCGCCCTCGGATCCGCCGCCGCGCCAGGTCCCCACGCCTCCGCTCCGACTCCGAACCCGGCTCCGGCTCCGGGGGGGCGGTTCCCCTTCGCCCGGCAGGCACGCCCTCGCACCGCCCGCGGAACGGGGCGCCCCGGTGGACGGCACGGACCCGCCCCACGGGCGGGCCCAGCAGCCGGCCCCGGAGGAACAGCGCCCCGCGCTGCCCCGGAGCAACAGCGCCCCGCGCCACCCCACCCCTTCGGGGTGCCCTCGGAGCCGCCTCCCCGCCAGGCCCCCCGACTCCTGCCGGGCGGGCCCCGCTCGTCCGGCAGGCACGCCCGCCGGACGGCCCAGGAGAAGCACCCGCCCCGAAGGGGCGCCCTCGGCCGACCCGTAGGGGTCCACCGGCGCCCGGGTGACCGCCCGCCCCGATCCCGTCCCCGGGGCTGTACAGCCGCTACGCGCGTAGATATGCTCGTCTGGTGACCATGCCCACCTCTGCACCCGCTGCCCTCGCCGACGTGACCGCGTCCGACAGCACTCTGCGCCGCTTCCTCCACGGGCTGCCCGGCGTGGACGCGGTCGGCCTGGAGGCGCGCGCCGCCTCGCTCGGCACCCGTTCCATCAAGACCACCGCGAAGGCGTACGCGATCGACCTCGCCATCTCGATGGTCGACCTGACGACGCTGGAAGGCGCGGACACCCCGGGCAAGGTCCGGGCGCTCGGCGCCAAGGCGGTGCTCCCGGACCCGACGGACCGCACCGCGCCCAGCACCGCCGCGGTCTGTGTCTACCCCGACATGGTGGCCGTCGCGAAGGAGGCCGTCGCCGGTTCCGGCGTACTGGTCGCCTCCGTCGCCACCGCGTTCCCGGCCGGCCGTGCCGCGCTCGACGTGAAGCTGGCCGACGTGCGGGACGCGGTCGCCGCGGGCGCCGACGAGATCGACATGGTCATCGACCGCGGGGCGTTCCTCGCGGGCCACTACCTGAAGGTGTACGACGAGATCGTCGCCGTGAAGGAGGCCTCCGGCGCCGCCCGCCTGAAGGTCATCTTCGAGACCGGCGAGCTGTCGACGTACGACAACATCCGCCGTGCGAGCTGGCTCGGCATGCTGGCCGGGGCCGACTTCATCAAGACGTCCACCGGCAAGGTCGCGGTGAACGCGACGCCCGCGAACACGCTGCTCATGCTGGAGGCCGTCCGCGACTTCCGCGCCCAGACCGGGGTGCAGGTCGGCGTGAAGCCGGCCGGCGGCATCCGCACCACCAAGGACGCGATCAAGTTCCTCGTGCTGGTGAACGAGACGGCGGGCGAGGACTGGCTGGACAACCACTGGTTCCGCTTCGGCGCGTCCTCCCTCCTGAACGACCTGCTGATGCAGCGTCAGAAGCTGGCCACCGGCCGCTACTCCGGCCCCGACTACGTGACGGTGGACTGATCCATCATGGCTTCCGCATTCGAATACGCCCCGGCGCCCGAGTCCCGCTCCGTCGTCGACATCGCCCCGTCCTACGGCCTGTTCATCGACGGTGAGTTCACCGAGGCCGCCGACGGCAAGGTCTTCAAGACCGTCTCCCCCGCCTCCGAGGAGGTGCTCTCCGAGATCGCCCAGGCGGGCGAGGCGGACGTGGACCGCGCGGTGAAGGCGGCCCGCAAGGCGTTCGTGAAGTGGTCGGCGCTGCCGGGCTCCGAGCGCGCCAAGTACCTGTTCCGCATCGCCCGGATCATCCAGGAGCGCAGCCGCGAGCTGGCCGTCCTGGAGACGCTGGACAACGGCAAGCCGATCAAGGAGACCCGCGACGCGGACCTCCCCCTGGTCGCCGCGCACTTCTTCTACTACGCGGGCTGGGCGGACAAGCTCGACCACGCCGGTCTCGGCGCGAACCCGCGCCCGCTGGGCGTGGCCGGCCAGGTCATCCCGTGGAACTTCCCGCTGCTGATGCTGGCGTGGAAGATCGCCCCGGCGCTGGCCGCCGGCAACACGGTGGTGCTGAAGCCCGCCGAGACCACGCCGCTCTCGGCGCTGTTCTTCGCGGACATCTGCCGCCAGGCGGGCCTGCCCAGGGGCGTCGTCAACATCCTTCCCGGGTACGGCGACGCGGGCGCGGCCCTCGTCGCGCACCCGGACGTGGACAAGGTGGCGTTCACCGGTTCCACCGCCGTCGGCAAGGCGATCGCCCGGCAGGTCGCGGGCTCGCACAAGAAGGTCACGCTCGAACTGGGCGGCAAGGGCGCGAACATCGTCTTCGACGACGCCCCGATCGACCAGGCCGTCGAGGGCATCGTCACCGGCATCTTCTTCAACCAGGGCCAGGTCTGCTGCGCGGGCTCGCGGCTGCTGGTCCAGGAGTCGATCCACGACGAGCTGCTCGACTCGCTCAAGCGCCGGCTGTCGACGCTGCGCCTCGGCGACCCGCTGGACAAGAACACCGACATCGGCGCGATCAACTCCGCCGAACAGCTCGCCCGGATCACCTCGCTCGTCGAGCAGGGCGAGGCCGAGGGCGCCGAGCGCTGGTCCCCGGCCTGCGAACTCCCCTCGTCCGGCTACTGGTTCGCCCCGACGCTCTTCACGAACGTCACGCAGGCGCACACCGTCGCCCGCGACGAGATCTTCGGCCCGGTGCTGTCCGTCCTCACGTTCCGCACCCCGGACGAGGCGGTCACCAAGGCCAACAACACGCAGTACGGCCTGTCGGCGGGCATCTGGACCGAGAAGGGCTCCCGCATCCTCGCCGTCGCGAGCAAGCTGCGCGCGGGCGTGATCTGGTCCAACACGTTCAACAAGTTCGACCCCACCTCGCCGTTCGGCGGATACAAGGAGTCGGGCTACGGCCGCGAGGGCGGCCGGCACGGCCTGGAGGCGTACCTCGCCCCGTCGAGCCAGGAGGGCGAGCGATAAATGAGCGCAGTCGAGAAGTCCGAGCAGCAGCGTCTGAGCGTGTTCAAGACCTACAAGCTGTACGTGGGCGGCAAGTTCCCGCGTTCCGAGAGCGGCCGGGTGTACGAGGTGACCGACGCGAAGAGCAAGTGGCTGGCCAACGCCCCGCAGTCCTCGCGCAAGGACGCCCGGGACGCGGTCGTCGCCGCGCGCAAGGCGTTCGGCGGCTGGTCCGGCGCCACGGCGTACAACCGCGGCCAGGTCCTCTACCGCGTCGCGGAGATGCTGGAGGGCCGCCGAGAGCAGTTCGCCCGCGAGGTGGCGGAGGCCGAGGGCCTGTCGAAGTCGAAGGCGGCGGCGGTCGTCGACGCGGCGATCGACCGGTGGGTCTGGTACGCGGGCTGGACGGACAAGATCGCCCAGGTCGTGGGCGGCGGGAACCCGGTGGCGGGACCGTTCTTCAACGTGTCGTCCCCGGAGCCGACAGGCGTCGTCACCGTCCTCGCGCCCCAGGACTCCTCGTTCCTCGGTCTGGTCTCGGTGATCGCCCCGGTGATCGCCACCGGCAACACGGTGATCGTGATCGCGAGCGAGAAGTCCCCGCTCCCGGCGCTGTCGCTGGGTGAGGTGCTGGCCACCTCGGACGTGCCCGGCGGTGTCGTGAACATCCTGTCCGGCAGGACCGCGGAGATCGCGGCCCCGCTGGCCGCGCACCAGGACGTGAACGCGATCGACCTGGCCGGAGCGGACGAGGAACTGGCCAAGGAGCTGGAGATCGCCGCCGCGGACAACCTGAAGCGCGTCGTCCGTCCACAGGCTGTGGATTACGCGCGCACTCCCGGAACCGAGCGTCTGACCGCCTTCCTGGAGACGAAGACGGTCTGGCACCCGACGGGCGCGCTGGGCGTCTCGGGTTCCTCGTACTGAGTTCCCGCTGAGCCGCGCCCGCCGGTGCGGTCACACTTCCGGAGCCCCGATCCGTGTCCCTGGGGCTCCGGGCAACGGAGAGCCGCGCTCCCCCTCCGTCCGGGGGGAGCGCGGCTCTTCTCCTGTCCGCCGGGCCGCCGGGGGCGGCCTCAGGTCAGTGCAGCAGCCCGGTCACCTGGCCGAGCACCGGGATGCTGCCGACCGACGGGGCCTGCGCCAGCGGTCCCGTCAGGGTCTTGGAGGACAGCGGCTTGAAATCGGCGAGCTGGGTTCCGACGCCGTTGTCGAGGGGGTCGACGCCCGTGCCCGCCAGCGGGTTGGGCTTGAGTCCCTCGACGGGGCCCGTGACATAGCCCACGGTTCCGGTCAGCGCCTGGAGTCCGGCCTGCGGGTCGATGTTGCCGAGCGAGGTGGGCCGGGTGCGCAGTACGTCCACGGCGGGGGCCGAGTCCGCGACGGCCGGGGAGGCCGCGGCGGCACCGGCGGCGACCACACCGACCGCCGCGGCGATCCGCGCGGTCGTACGGGCCAGGGAGGTCGGCTGGGCTGCGTGTCGCACCATCAGGGTTTTCCTCTTTGACTAGCGGAGAGCGGGAGTTCTCTGGCGGAGAGCAACGGAAGTGACACGCAGAGTAGTTGACGGGGCTCCCGTCGCGGGCTGTCCGGGCGACGGATTAGCCCCTGCGGGTCAACAGGCATATGACCGCCAGTCGGTGAAGAAGCCCGGTACCCGTCGGCCCGGGCGCCGGCGCCGGGGATAATGTCCGGGAGCCGCGCCGTCGCGCGGCGCCGCCGGACCTGTCACAGAAGGTGCAGAGAATTGGGCTCCCACCCCCCGATACCCACCCGCGTGGTGCTGCTCTGCGGTCCCTCCGGCTCCGGGAAGTCCCTTCTCGCAGCCGACTCCGGGCTCCCCGTGCTGCGTCTCGACGACTTCTACAAGGAAGCCACGGACCCGACGCTGCCCCAGGTCGAGGGCAGCGAGGACATCGACTGGGACCACCCGCTGTCCTGGGACGCCGACACCGCGGTCGCCGCCATCGAGGAACTGTGCCGCACGGGACGTACGGACATCCCCGTGTACGACATCTCGCTGAGCGCCCGGACCGGCGCCGAGACCCTGCGCATGGAGCGCACCCCGCTGTTCATCGCGGAGGGGATCTTCGCCGCCGAGATCGTCGAGCGCTGCCGTGAACTGGGCGTCCTCGCCGACGCGCTGTGCCTGTCACGGGGCGCGGTGACCACGTTCCGGCGCCGCTTCGTGCGGGACCTCAGGGAGGGCCGCAAGTCGGTGCCGTTCCTGTTGCGCCGCGGCTGGCGGTTGATGCGCACGGAGCGTTCCATCGTGGCCCGTCAGGCGGCCCTGGGCGCGCACCCCTGCGACAAGGCCGAGGCACTCGGCCGGCTGACGGCCGCCGCGGCCGGGCGCCGGGCGCCCTCGCACCGCACGGCCGCCTAGGCACCACGGTCCCGGCCCCCTCGCGCGCAGGACAACGAAAAGAGGCCCAGGCGGACCCCCATCCGCCTGGACCTTCTTCGTTTCCCCCGTGGTCCCCCGTGACCCCGTTGGATCCCCCCACGACCGTCGTCGGCTCCCCCCGGAACCGACGCCCCCCGGTCTGTTACCGCTCCCCCCGGACCTTCAGGCGACAAGCTCCCCGAAGGACTCCTCCTCGTCACGGCCGAAGCTGAGGACCTCGTCCTCACGCATCCGGCGCAGCGAGCGCCAGATGCTGGACTTCACCGTGCCGACACTGATGTCGAGGATCTCCGCGATCTCCGGGTCGGTGCGGCCCTCGTAGTAACGGAGGACCAGCATCGTGCGCTGGAGTTCGGGCAGCCGGGCCAGCGCCTGCCACAGGACGGCGCGCAGTTCGGTGCCGCGCATCGCGTCCGTGTCGCCGGGCGTCTCCGGCAGTTCCTCGGTCGGGTACTCGTTCAGCTTGCGGCGGCGCCACGCGCTGATGTGCAGGTTCGTCATGGTGCGGCGGAGGTAGCCCCCGACCGCGGCCTTGTCGGTGATCCGGTCCCAGGCCCGGTACGTCGAGAACAGCGCGCTCTGCAGCAGGTCCTCGGCCTCGAAGCGGTCACCGGTCAGGTGGTAGGCGGTTGCGTACAGGGAGGCGCGGCGCTCCTGGACGTAAGCGGTGAACTCCGCTTCCGACAGCGAGTGACGCTCCCCCGAGACCTCCCCGTACGCGGCTCCCCCGTGAGCCTTCCCCCCGGTCGTGCCCACGGCGGTGGCCGCCGTGGTGTTCTCCCCCGTGCGGGCGTCAACCACCTTCATGTGCACGGTGTGCTGACGCCCGGCGCCGCGATCGCACCCCCGCCCGATCACGGCGCCGGACTTCTCCGCAGCCCGGTTGACGTCGTGGAGCCGCGTGACAACCGCGCCAGTAATGGTGCTGTGCAGTGTGTTCATCTCGCGCCCCCCGTCGTGGAGTACCGGTGCTTCGGTCGTTCTGTGGTGCGTCCTGCCTTGTGACGAAAAGCTTGCCCGGGCCACTTCATGGCCGTGTCCGCCGACTGTCACAGACCTGTCACAGGGGTTCCGCGCGGGCGCAGCACAGGCCGGTCACGGAGAAGAGCGGTACGACTACGCAGACGGATCCGTGAAGCCGTCGGCCCGTCCGCCACGGGGCAGGTATCGGGGAGGAGAGGAGTGGGAGCGCTCCAACGGTCGATACCCGGCCATGACATGGGCCAGAATGACGTCCGTGCCTTCCCTGTTGCTGATCGAGGACGACGACGCCATCCGTACGGCCCTGGAGCTCTCTTTGACGCGCCAGGGACACCGTGTGGCCACCGCTGCCACCGGAGAGGACGGTCTGAAGCTGTTGCGCGAGCAGCGGCCGGACCTGATCGTGCTGGACGTGATGCTGCCCGGCATCGACGGCTTCGAGGTGTGCCGGCGCATCCGGCGCACCGACCAGCTGCCGATCATCCTGCTGACCGCGCGCAGCGACGACATCGACGTCGTGGTCGGACTGGAGTCCGGAGCCGACGACTACGTGGTCAAGCCGGTGCAGGGACGGGTGCTCGACGCCCGGATCCGTGCCGTGCTGCGCCGTGGCGAGCGGGAGGCGAACGACTCGGCGTCGTTCGGCTCGCTGGTCATCGACCGGGCCGCGATGACGGTCACGAAGAACGGTGAGGACCTGCAACTGACGCCCACCGAGCTGCGGTTGCTCCTGGAGCTGAGCCGCAGGCCCGGACAGGCGCTGTCCCGCCAGCAGTTGCTGCGGCTGGTGTGGGAGCACGACTACCTGGGCGACTCACGCCTGGTCGACGCCTGTGTGCAGCGGCTGCGCGCCAAGGTGGAGGACGTGCCCTCGTCGCCCACCCTGATCCGTACCGTGCGGGGCGTCGGCTACCGGCTGGACAATCCTCAGTGACGAACCCGCACGACAAGCTCCGCGGCTGGGCCGCGGCACGCAAGGCGCTGCTGTCCGGCCTGCGCTTCACGAGTCTGCGGCTGCGTCTGGTCGTGGTGTTCGGGCTCGTGGCGCTCACCGCCGCGGTCTCGGCGTCGGGCATCGCGTACTGGCTGAACCGCGAGGCCGTCCTGACGCGTACGCAGGACGCCGTGCTGCGCGACTTCCAGCAGGAGATGCGCAACCACGCGAGCATGCTGCCCGTGCACCCCGCGCAGGACGAACTCCAGCGCACCGCCGGGCAGATGGCGAACAGCAGTCAGCGGTTCAGCGTGCTGCTGGTCGCCGAGGACGAGACCGGGAAGACGGTCGTCGGCAACTCCGAGCTGGACACCTTCACCCTGGAGGACGTGCCCGCGTCCCTCCAGAAGGCGGTGGACAAGAAGCAGTCGCTCTCCTCGAACAACAAGTCGGCGTACCACCTGTACTGGCAGCGGGTCACGGACCACGACAAGCCGTACCTGGTGGGTGGCGCGCGGGTGATCGGCGGCACCACGACCGGTTACATGCTCAAGTCGCTGGAGCCGGAGGCGAAGGACCTCAACTCGCTGGCCTGGTCGCTGGGGATCGCGACGGGCCTGGCCCTGATCGGCTCGGCACTGCTCGCCCAGGCCGCCGCGACCACGGTCCTCAAGCCGGTGCACCGGCTGGGCATCGCGGCCCGCCGGCTCGGCGAGGGCAAGCTGGACACCCGCCTGCGGGTCTCCGGCACGGACGAACTCGCCGATCTGTCGCGGACGTTCAACCACACGGCGGAGGCGCTGGAGAAACGCGTGGCGGACATGAGCGCGCGGGACGAGGCGTCCCGGCGCTTCGTCGCCGACATGTCCCACGAACTGCGGACCCCGCTGACGGCGATCACCGCCGTGACGGAGATCCTCGAAGAGGAACTGGACGCGGAGACCGGCAGCGTGGACCCGATGATCGAGCCGGCCGTCCGGCTGGTCGTCAGCGAGACCCGGCGCCTCGGCGACCTCGTGGAGAACCTCATGGAGGTGACCCGCTTCGACGCGGGCACCGCCCGGCTCGTCCTGGACTACGTGGACATCGCCGACCAGATCACCGCGTGCATCGACGCGCGGGCCTGGCTGGACGCGGTCGAGCTGGACGCCGAGCGCGGCATCATGGCGCGGGTCGACCCGCGCCGCCTCGACGTGATCCTCGCGAACCTGATCGGCAACGCGCTCAAGCACGGCGGCTCGCCGGTCCGGGTGGCGGTACGGGTGGAGGGCGAGCAGTTGGTCATCGCGGTGCGGGACCACGGTCCCGGCATCCCCGAGGACGTCCTGCCGCACGTCTTCGACCGGTTCTACAAGGCCAGCGCGTCCCGGCCGCGATCCGAGGGCAGCGGTCTCGGCCTGTCCATCGCGCTGGAGAACGCGCACATCCACGGCGGCGGCATCACCGCTGCGAACTCCCCCGAGGGCGGGGCGGTGTTCACCCTGCGGCTGCCGCACGACGCGTCGCAGCTTCTCGATGACGGGCCGGGCGAGCAGTCCAAGGACCCCGCGCACGGCAACGGCACGGAAGGCACCTCCGGATGACCCCCGCACCCGTCCCCGCCCACCACCACGGCCCGCGTCGCGCCCGGCGGACCCTGCCGGGACGGGCGCGGCCCTGGCTGGCGCTGCCGCTGCTGGCCGCGCTGCTCACGGGGTGCGGGATCCGGGCCACGCAGGTCCCCACCGACTTCGGGCCCGCTCCGTCCCGTGTTCCCTGCGCGCTGTCCGGCCAGGACACGGCCACCCCCTCCTCGGGCGGGGTGCCCGTCCAGGTCTTCCTGATCTGCTCGGCGCAACTGGTCACCGTCGACCGGTCGGTGCGCATCCCGGACGGCACGGCCGAGGCGGCGCGGCGCGTCCTGGTGGCCCAGGCGCTGCTCGACGAACTCGCCGAGACACCGTCGACGCCGGAACAGCAGGCCCGGTACTCCACGGACGTACGCGGCGGCATGACGGTCGGCGGGCCGCGCGGCCGGGACCCGGAGGACACCCTGCGGCTGAGCACCTCCCCCGCGGACCTCACCCCGACGGCCCTCGCGCAGATCGTCTGCACGTTCTCCGACTCGGCCGCGGCGCGGGACGACGGCACCGTCGTCCTCGGCGGTCCGGCGCCCGACGCGCTGCGCACGTACACCTGCACGCCCGAGGTGCGTTCCTCGCCGGGCACCGAGTCCCCCGGGTCGACGGCGGTCGAGGACTCGTGAGGCGGGCCGGGGCGAAAATCCCGGCCCCGGAACCGATCGTGCCGGACCCCGCGTCTTGGGGTGCGTGCAGCGTCTTGGTTCAGACGGCGGAAATGCCGTCACCCGCGTCCGTGTGGCAGGAGGTGTCCTCCTCGTCGCACACCTCGCCCTCGTCGCCTGGATCACTCTGCGCCCGCTGGACGTCCCCTGGGTGAGTGCCGCCAATCTGCGGCCGTTCGCGGGCATCAGAGCCGACCTCGCACTCGACCCGGAGACGGCGGTCCGGCGGATCGCCGCGGGGCTCGGACTGCTCGCCCCGCTGGGGCTGCTGCTGCCGCTGGCGGGTGGCAGGCTCGCGGTCTCGACGCTGGGCTCGCTGCTGCGGACGATCGCCGCGGGCGCCCTGCTGTCGCTGGGCATAGAACTGCTGCAGACCGGGGTTCCCGGCCAGGTCGTCGACATCGACTCGATCCTGCTGAACACCCTCGGGGTCGCCCTCGCGCACCTCGCGGTCGTACCCGCCGTGCGCGCCGGGATCCGTCGCCGGGCGGAGACACGGCACCGGGCGACCGTCCTCCGGGAGGACCCCGCTCAGGGTCTGACCCCGACGATTCCCAGGGTCGGCATCGCTCCGTAGAGCGACGCTTCGCCCCCCTTCGTCCCCGTACCGTCGAAGACATCGGTGAACGCGCCGATGACGACGGAGACCGGCCCGCCGGTCCTCCACGACGGTTCGCGAAGGAGCCACCATGACCGCCCTTGCCCGCCCCACGAACGGCCGCATGATCGGCGGAGTCTGTGCTGCGCTGGCACGGCGCTTCGGCACCTCCGCGACCACGATGCGTGTCATCTTCGTGGTGTCCTGCCTGCTCCCCGGCCCGCAGTTCCTGCTCTACATCGCGCTGTGGATCCTCTTCCCCTCCGAGGACAAGGCCTCCCGCACCGCCTGGTGACCCGGGCGGCACCCGGCCTTTTCACGGCGAACGCCGGTGGGGCGCACCCTCGTCGGGTGCGCCCCACCGGCGTTCGCGCAGCAGAAAGACCCCGGGCGGCGGGGAAGGGGGCCGGATCTGCCGGGGGGGGTCAGCCCAGCGGAATCCCGTTCACGGGCAGGCCGTGCGTGGGCAGGCCCTGCACCGGCAGGCCACCCAGCAGTCCGGCCACCGGCGCGGCGGGCCCGTCGGCGAGCAGTCGCGCGGCGGCGGGCTGCGCGGCGGCGACACCCGCGCCGAGCGCGTTCTGACCCTGGGCGAGCGCCTCACCGGCACCGGGCAGCGCCTTGGCGACGTTCTCGGCGGGCAGCGTCCGGGTGACGGTGTCCAGCGCCGAGGAGGCGTCCGGCACGGCCGGGGCGGCGTTCGCGGCGCCCGCGCCGGCGGCGGCGAATGCGGCACCGAGAGCGGCGACACCGAGGGTCTTGGCAGCAGACTGCTTCATGTTGAATGCGTCCTTGGAGACGGGGATGTGAGCGGTCCAGAACCGTAAACACGCAAACCCGCCGTCCGCAAACATCGAAAAGCGGCCGAGTCATGGAGAAGAAGTGAAGACCCGGCCGTTTTCCATCCGCGCCGATCAGGCCCGATCTTCGGGAGAACCGCTGGTCGAGGCGGTCTGCTGGAACAGCCATTCGGACTTGAGTTCTGCATATCCGGGCTTGATCACGTCATTGATCATGGCAAGTCGTTCATCGAAAGGAATGAATGCTGACTTCATAGCATTGACCGAGAACCACTGCATGTCGTCGAGTGAATAACCGAACGCTTCGACCAGGTGCTCGAATTCCCGGCTCATGCTCGTGCCGGACATCAGCCTGTTGTCCGTGTTGACCGTGGCCCGGAAGTGCAGCCGCCGCAGCAGCCCGATCGGGTGCTCGGCGTACGAGGCGGCGGCGCCGGTCTGGAGGTTGGAGCTCGGGCACAGCTCCAGCGGGATGCGCTTGTCCCGGACGTAGGAGGCGAGACGGCCGAGCTCCACCGAGCCGTCCTCGCGCACCTGGATGTCGTCGATGATGCGGACGCCGTGGCCGAGCCGGTCGGCGCCGCACCACTGGAGGGCCTGCCAGATGGACGGCAGCCCGAACGCCTCACCGGCATGGATCGTGAAGTGGTTGTTCTCCCGCTTCAGGTACTCGAAGGCGTCCAGGTGCCGGGTGGGCGGGAACCCGGCCTCGGCGCCCGCGATGTCGAAGCCGACGACACCCAGATCGCGGTAGCGGTTGGCGAGTTCGGCGATCTCCAGGGCGCGGGCCGCGTGCCGCATCGCGGTGAGCAGCGCGCCCACCCGGATGCGACGGCCGTTCTCCCGGGCCAGCCGCTCCCCTTCCCGGAAGCCCTCGTTGACCGCCTCGACGACCTCTTCGAGGCTGAGCCCGCCCTCCAGGTGCTGTTCGGGCGCGTACCGCACCTCGGCGTACACGACGCCGTCCTCGGCGAGGTCCTCTGCGCACTCGCGGGCCACCCGCACCAGCGCCTCGCGGGTCTGCATGACGGCGCAGGTGTGGGCGAAGGTCTCCAGGTACCGCTCCAGCGAACCGGAGTCGGCGGCCTCGCGGAACCAGAGGCCGAGCTTGTCGGCATCGGTCTCGGGGAGGTTCGAGTAGCCCGATTCCTGGGCGAGTTCGACGATCGTCCCGGGGCGCAGGCCCCCGTCGAGATGATCGTGCAGCAGGACCTTGGGCGCCCGGCGGATCTGTTCCGAGCTCGGGGTGTTCCGGATCTGGCTCGTCATTTTCGCACTGTAGCCCCTACGCGCGTAGATCTCCTGTCGCACAGATCCGTCGATACGTAACGGTGACCGTGCGGACGGGTGGCGTACACCGATGCTTCTGACACTGTTCTGTCATGGCACAGCAAGCGACGCCGGTTCGCATGGCCCGGCTGGGGAGGGCGCTCGGCCCGGAGCCGACGGCGGTCAGCGGAGTTGTTCTGCTGCTGCCGGGCGGCGAGGAGACCTCGTCCCGCAGACCCTCCCCCATGATGGCGGCGGCCTCCGTCCGCGCGCTGGGCCGCAGGCTGGCCCGCGCCGGACGGACGGAAGGCCTGGTCACGCACGTGGTGCACTACCGGGTCCGCGGCTGGAACGGCGGCGAGGCCGATCTGGCGAGCGACGCGTCCTGGGCCGCGGACGAGGTCGTGCGCCGCTACGGGGACGTCCCGGTGTGTCTGGCCGGCATCGACATGGGCGCCCGGGCCGCTCTGCGCGCGGGCGGGCACACCGCCGTCAACTCCGTGCTGGCGCTGGCCCCCTGGCTGCCGGAGGAGGATGTCGCCGCACCACACGAACCGGTGAAACAGCTGGCCGGTCGCCGGGTGCTGATCGTGCACGGCACCAACGACGAGCGCACCGACCCGGAGTTGTCCTTCCGGCTCGCGGCACGCGCGAAGAAGGCCAACCGCGACATCTGCCGCTTCGAGGTCCACTCGGACGGGCACGCGCTGCACCAGCACCGGCACGAAGTCCACTCCCTGGCCGAGGACTTCGTCATGGGGTCGCTGTTCGGCCACTCGTTCTCCCGGCCCGTCGAGGACGCCTTCGCCGCCCCGCCACCGCTGGGCCTGCGGATGCCGCTCGCGGCGGGCTTCGGACAGTCGCTCCGTCGCTAGGGCCCGTCGCACGACGTGCGGCAGGGTCAGTCGGGCAGCAGGCGGCCTCTGCGGGACAGCAGGAACTTCTTGAACGCGGCCACCGGCGGGGTGTCCGGGTGCCCGTCGAGCCAGGCGACGCCGATCTCACGGACGGCCCGCGGCGCGGTGACCGTCAGCTCCACAACTCCCGGGCGGGCGACGGCCGGTGGCGGCAGCAGGGCGACGCCGAGGCCGGCGGCGACGAGGCCCCGCAGGGTCTCCGCCTCCTCGCCCTCGAAGGCGATGCGCGGCCGGAACCCGGCCTCCTGGCAGAGGTCGTCGGTGATCCGGCGCATCCCGTAGCCGGGTTCCAGGGTCACGAAGCTCTCGTCGGCCGCCTCGGCGAGGCGGACGCGCCTGCGGCCGGCCAGCGGATGATCGGCCGGCACGACGAGCCGCAGCTTCTGCTCGTCGAGACGGCGGCCCACCAGGTCGGGCGCGTCCGGCACCGGCGAGGTGAGGCAGAGGTCCAGTTCGCCGGAGCGCAGCCGCTCCAGCATCGCCTCCCCGTAGTTCTGCACGAGGCTGAAGCGCACCCGCGGATGGTCGGCGCGGAAGGCCCGGATCAGGCCGGGCACGGTCTCGGAGCCCATGGTGTGCAGGAAGCCGAAGGCGACCTTGCCGCTCGCCGGGTCGGCGTCCGCGCGGACCTCGTCGGCGGCCCGCTCGATCTCCGCGAGGGCACGCTCCACGGAGGACAGGAAGGTGCGGCCCGCGGGGGTCAGCGACAGCGTTCGGCCGCGACGGGCGAACAGGTCGACGCCCAGGTCCTGTTCGAGGCGGACCAACGACCGGGAGAGCGTGGACTGGGGGACCTGCATCTCCTGCGCGGCGCGGGTGACGTGCTCGGTGCGGGCGACGCCGGCGAAGTGCGCGAGCCGCGGGGCGAGCACGGCGGCCATGCTTCCGATGTCTTCTGTGTCACTGAACGGTGACAGGTGAGCTTCTGACCTCTGCTGATGCGCCATGGGAACGATTATGGCGATTCCATGCATTGGACGGATGAACGACGGGTCCCTACGTTCGAGGCATGCCTTCCGCCAGTACCGGGGCGTCCACCACGGTGGCCGCCACCCCGCTCGTCCGCGACACCGACACCACCGATTCCCGTATGGCCCCCGGCGGCCCCGGCTACCGCCGGATGAGCTTCGCGCTCTTCCTCGCGGGTGTCGCCACCTTCGCGCTCCTCTACTCCACGCAGGCCCTGCTCCCGCTCGTCTCCGCGGACTTCGCGGTGAGCGCGAGCGAGGCGAGCTGGACGGTGTCGGCGGCGACCGGCGGACTGGCCCTGTTCGTCCTGCCGATGAGCGCCCTCTCGGAGCGCTTCGGACGCCGTGCGGTGATGACGGCGTCCCTGGCGGTGGCGGTGACCGTCGGTCTCCTCGTGCCCTTCGCACCGTCGATCGGCGCGCTGGTCGCGTTGCGGGCGGTGCAGGGCGCGGCCCTCGCGGGTCTCCCGGCCTCGGCGACGGCGTATCTCGCGGAGGAGGTCCGCCCCAAGGCGCTGATCACCGCGATCGGCCTGTTCGTCGCGGGCAACAGCGTCGGCGGGATGAGCGGCCGGGTGATCACCGGCTGGGTCGCCCAGGAGTGGGGCTGGCGGGTGGCCGTCGGCGTGATCGGGCTGATCGCCGTGGCCTGCGCGGTCGCCTTCCGGATGCTGCTGCCCGCGCCCCGGCACTTCACGCGGGGCTCGCTGCGGCCCCGGGTGCTGGCCCGCACGGTGCGCGACCACCTCGCGAACCCGCTGCTGCGCCGGCTGTACGCGATCGGCGCGCTGTTCATGATGGTGTTCGGCGGGGTCTACACGGTCATCGGCTACCGCCTGACCGAGTCGCCCTTCTCGCTCCCCCAGGGCATCGTCGGTTCGATCTTCCTGGTCTACCTGGTCGGCACGGTGTCCGCGTCGACGGCGGGCCGGCTCGTCGGCCGGGTGGGCCGCCGCGGCTCCCTGTATCTGGCGGGCGGGACCACGACGGCCGGGCTGCTGCTCTCCCTCGGGGACTCGCTGGTCCTGGTCCTGCCGGGCCTCGTGCTGATCACGGCGGGCTTCTTCGCGGGCCACGCGGTCGCCTCCTCGTCGGTGAGTCACACCGCGCAGCACGGCCGGGCGCAGGCGTCGGCCCTCTACCAGTCCGCGTACTACATCGGCTCCAGCGCGGGGAGCACGCTCGGCGCGGTCGCCTTCCACGCCGGGGGCTGGGCGGGCACGGTCCTCATGGGGCTGCTCGCGGTGCTCGGCGTCGTCTCGATCACCCTGGCCGGCTCGCACGCGGCACGCGCCGCGGCCCGCCGGACGCCTGTGCCGGCCCACTGAGATTCCGCCGCGCGACCGGCTCTCGCGCGCCGAGAGCCGGCGGCGCGCCGGTTCGCGCCCGCGGACGCGGAGAAATCGCTCTCCGGCACCACCCCTTCGACCTGCGGGTTTCCCCGCTCCGCACGCCATTGTCAGTGGGCTGCGGTAGCTTCCGAAGTGCCGGCGCAATGACGCGCGGGACGGGAAACAGGCCACAGGGGTGGGTTGGCTATGAGCGAGGGCACGGCGACGACGGCAGACCTGGACGTCCGGCTGGAGCAGCACCGGGTCGAGCTGACCGGGTACTGCTACCGGATGCTCGGCTCCTCCTTCGAGGCCGAGGACGCGGTGCAGGACACGATGGTCCGCGCCTGGCGCAGTTACGACAAGTTCGAGGGCCGCTCCTCGATGCGGTCCTGGCTGTACCGCATCGCGACGAACGTCTGCCTGGACATGCTCAACGCGGGCAACCGCAGGGCACGCCCGATGGACCTCACCGGCCCGTCACCGCTCGCCCAGGCGGCGCTCACCCCCCGCGCGGACAACACCTGGCTGGAGCCGATGCCCGACGCCCGTGTGCTGCCCACGACCGGTGACCCGGCGGAGGCCGCGGTCGCCAAGGAGTCGGTGCGCCTCGCCTTCATGGCGGCGCTCCAGCAGCTCCCGCCGAAGCAGCGCGCCGTGCTCATCCTGCGCGAGGTCCTCGCGTGGCGGGCGAGCGAGGTCGCCGAGCTGCTCGGCACGACGGTCGCGTCGGTCAACAGCGCGCTCCAGCGGGCCCGCGCCACCCTCGCCGAGAGCGAGGGGGAGGGTGCGGACGCCGTCACCTCGGACCCCCTCGACGAGGAGCAGCAGAAGCTCCTGGAGCGCTATGTGGCGGCGTTCGAGGGCTATGACATGACGGCGCTGACGGCGCTCCTCCACGAGGACGCGATCATGACGATGCCGCCGTTCGACCTGTGGCTGCGCGGCACGTCGGACATCACCGGTTTCATGACGACGCTGGGCGCCGCGTGCGCGAACTCGCGGCTCATCCCGGTCGAGGTGAACGGCCTGCCGGGCTTCGCGCACTACAAGCCGGACGAGGAATCCGGTGGGTACGTCCCCTGGGCGGTGCAGGCGCTGGAGATCTCAAAGGGCCGCATCACCGGGTTCCACTGCTTCCTCGACACCGCGCGCTGGTTCCCGCTGTTCGGGCTGCCCCCGCACCTGGACGGACCCGAGGAGGTCGCGGCACTCGCGGCCTCCGGAGGGCGGGGCGGCGCCGGTGGAGGTGTCGAAGCGGAGGCCGACCAGGTCGAGTAGGGCGCGCAGGGCGGGGTCGGGGTCCTTCAGCCGTATCCGGCCCCCGGCCCGCCGGGCTGTGAGCTCCAGCCGGGCCAGCGCGTCGACGACGGCGAGTCCGGGCGGTCCGAGGCCCGCGACATCGCAGACCACGACGCCGCCCCCGGCCGCCTCCAGGCGGGCGCGGACGTCGTCGCAGAGCCGGGGCACCTCGTCACGGGTGACGAGTCCTGGCAGCACGAGTACGGCGGGTGTCGCGGAATCCACAGTCAGTAGACCGTCCGGAGGCTCGGAACTCATCGCGGGCTGGACGGCCCGTCCCGGCGGCCAGCGGCGACGGTGCTCCGGTGCGTCCCGCGCAGATCACATTGACCTGCGCCCAGCCTTCCCCGTTGGGTTGGGTGTATGTCCCACGAACCGGTGCCTCCCGCGATACCCGACGGCCTTCTCCTCGCGAAGGAGGCTCCGTGCAGGGGGTGTTGACGGGGTTCGCCGTGATCGCCGTGGTCATCGGCGTCGGGTACGTGATCGGACGGCGCGGCTGTCTCGGGGACAACGGGCGCGAGGTGCTGACGAAGCTCGCCTTCCATGTGGCCTCGCCCGCGCTGCTGTTCACGACGCTCGCGCAGGCCGACCTGTCGGTCGTCTTCTCCGCCCGGCTGCTGGTGACGGCGATGAGCACGGCCGCGGCGGCCGGGGTGTTTGTCGTGGTGGGGGTCGTACGCCGCTGGGGTCTGGGCCGGACGACGATCGGCGCGCTCTGCTCCAGCTACGTCAACTCCGGCAACCTCGGTATCCCGATCGCGGTGTACGTGCTGGGCGACGCCTCGCTGGTGGCGCCCGTGCTGCTGTTCCAGCAGATCATGGTGACGCCGATCGCCCTGACCGTGCTCGACCTCTCCGGGGAGGGCGACAAGGGCCCGCTGTGGCGGCGGCTGATCACCCCGCTGCGCAACCCCATCGCGGTCGGGTCGCTGAGCGGTGTCGTGGTGTCGGCGACGGGTCTGCGGGTGCCGGGGCCGGTTCTCGATCCGTTGCAGCTGATCGGCGGGATGTCGGTGCCCGCCGTGCTGCTGGCCTTCGGGATCTCGCTGTGCGGCAGCAGTCTGCCCGGCCGGGGCGCCGACCGCTCCCCGGTGCTGCTGTCCGTGGCGCTGAAGGCGGTGGGCCAGCCGATGGCCGCGTGGGCGCTGGCCGTCGGCGTGTTCGGACTGCACGGCGCCCCACTGCTCGACGTGGTGGTCACCTCGGCCCTGCCCGCCGCACAGAACCTGTTCACGTACGCCTCGCGCTACCGGGTGGGCGAGACACTGGCCCGCGAGTCGGTCCTGCTCTCGACGGTCGCGGCGGTCCCGGTGCTCGTGGTGGTGGCGGCGGTCCTGGGGTGAGCCGGGGTGCCCGCCGGGCGCCCGCGCAGTCCGCTCAGTTCGCGGGGAAGTCGCTGGTCTCGATGACGAGGTCGAACGGCGTGGGCAGTTTGATGGGTTCGCCGAACTTGACGGAGCTGAGGGGCCGGTAGACCTCGCCCTTCGGGTCTCCGAAGAGTGTCACGACGGGACCGTCGGGCGCCCACGGGTCGACGAGGAGGTACAGCGGAATGCCTGCGGCAGCGTATGCGGCGGGCTCGCTGACGCGATCGTGACGGGCGTCGGACTTCGAGGTGACCTCCACGACCAGTTCTGCCATCGCCGCCGGAATGTGGGTGTCCGTGCTGGCGCACATCGGGACCGGCCCCACCACGATGTCCGGGATGAGCATGCCCAGGCGGGACGGCACGGCGATGGCCAGGGTCTGGACGACCTCCCAGTCCTCGGGGATCACCGAGTAGAGGCGACGGTGGATACGAGCCGCAATCACGTTGTGACGTGCGGCGGGAGCAGGTGACACGGTGATGATCCCCTCGATGATCTCCACCTTGCTGCCCTCGGGCCATTCCATCTCCTCCCAGAACCGGACGAGGTCGTCCCAGCTCTGATCGGGGTCCTGGCTCACGGTGAGTGCGCTCATGGCGGTCTCCTTCGGTGCGTCACCGACTGCAGCATGCCGAACGGGACCGGTGGAGGTCCACCGGTCCCGTTCACCCGAATGAGGAAACCGCAGGTCAGGCGATACGTTCCAGCACCACGGGGGACGCCTTGAAGTCCGTGCCCGCCGCGGCGATGTCGTACGAGCCCTCGGTCGCCTGGAGCGCGTAGTCGAAGCGGTCCGGGGTGTCCGTGTGGAGGGTGAAGAGGGGCTGGCCCGCGGTCACCGTGTCGCCGGGCTTGGCGTGCAGCTCGACGCCGGCGCCGGCCTGCACCGGGTCCTCCTTGCGGGCGCGTCCGGCACCGAGGCGCCAGGCGGCGATGCCGATGTCGTACGCGTCGAGGCGGGTCAGCACACCGGAGGCCGGGGCCGTCACGACGTGCTGCTCGCGGGCGACGGGCAGCGCGGCGTCCGGGTCACCGCCCTGTGCGGCGATCATGCGGCGCCACACGTCCATCGCGGAGCCGTCGGCGAGCGCCTTGGCCGGGTCGGCGTCCTTCACGCCGGCCGCGTCGAGCATCTCGCGCGCCAGGGCGATGGTGAGCTCGACGACGTCGGCGGGGCCACCGCCGGCGAGGACCTCGACCGACTCGCGGACCTCCAGCGCGTTGCCCGCGGTGAGGCCGAGCGGCGTGGACATGTCGGTGAGGAGCGCGACCGTCTTCACGCCGTGGTCGGTGCCGAGGCCGACCATCGTGGAGGCGAGTTCGCGGGCGTCCTCGATGGTCTTCATGAAGGCGCCGGAGCCGACCTTCACGTCGAGGACCAGCGAGCCGGTGCCCTCGGCGATCTTCTTGGACATGATCGAGGAGGCGATCAGCGGGATCGCCTCCACGGTGCCGGTGACGTCGCGCAGCGCGTAGAGCTTCTTGTCGGCCGGGGCGAGTCCGTCACCGGCGGCGCAGATGACCGCGCCGGTGGTGTCGAGGACGTGCAGCATCTCCTCGTTGGACAGCAGGGCGCGCCAGCCCGGGATCGCCTCCAGCTTGTCCAGGGTGCCGCCGGTGTGGCCGAGGCCGCGCCCGGAGAGCTGCGGCACGGCCGCGCCGCACGCGGCGACGAGCGGGGCCAGCGGCAGGGTGATCTTGTCGCCGACGCCGCCGGTGGAGTGCTTGTCGGCGGTGGGGCGGGACAGGGACGAGAAGTCCATGCGCTCGCCCGAGGCGATCATCGCGGCCGTCCAGCGGGCGATCTCACGGCGGTTCATGCCGTTGAGCAGGATCGCCATGTTGAGGGCGGCCATCTGGTAGTCGGCGACCTCGCCGCGGGTGTACGCGTCGATGACCCAGTCGATCTGCGCATCGCTGAGTTCGGCACGGTCCCGCTTGGTGCGGATGACGGAGACGGCGTCCATGGACATGGCGGACATGGCTTTCCTTCCGAAAGATGAGCGGCCCCTCCCTGCGACGGTCGGTCACGGAGGGAGGGGCCGCACGGCGTTACTGGCTGAGATGTCCCGGCCCGAAGGCCTGCGGCAGCATCTCGGAGAGGGGCAGGAGTCCGGCCGGCGTCTCCAGCACGAGGTCGGGTCCGCCGAACTCGAACAGGAGCTGACGGCAGCGTCCGCACGGGACGAGGACCTCGCCCCGCCCGTCGACGCACGTGAAGTGCGTCAGCCGGCCGCCGCCGGTGTTGCGCAGCTCGGAGACCAGGCCGCACTCGGCGCACAGCGAGAGGCCGTAGGAGGCGTTCTCGACGTTGCAGCCGGAGACGGTGCGGCCGTCGTCGACGCGGGCGGCGGCGCCGACCGGGTAGCCCGAGTAGGGGGCGTACGCACGGTTCATCGCCGCGCGGGCCACCTCCCGCAACTCGTCCCAGTCGACGTGCGCGGAGTCCGCTTCGGCGGTGGTCACTTGCCCTGCCCCTTGCGGTACGGCAGGCCGTCCGCCTTCGGCATGCGCAGGCGCTGGGCCGAGAGGGAGAGGACGAGCAGCGTGATGACGTACGGAGTGGCGGAGACGATCTGGTTCGGCACCTCGTCGGTCAGGGAGTACCAGAGGAAGACGAGGACCCCGACGACGACGGTGACGACCGCGGAGACGTACTTCTTCTTCACGGCCAGCCAGATCGCGCCGATGAGGAGCAGGATCGCGCCGAGCAGCAGCAGGGCGTGGACGTTCTCCGAGCCGCCGCGCAGGTTGAGGCTGTCGGTGTAGCCGAACAGGCCCGCGCCGAGGGCGAGGCCGCCGGGCATCCAGTTGCCGAAGATCATCGCGGCGAGACCGATGTAGCCGCGGCCGCTGGTCTGGCCCTCCAGGTAGAAGGGGTTGGCGACGATGGAGAGGAAGACGCCGCCGAGGCCGGCCAGACCGCCGGAGATGATCACGGCGAGGTACTTGTACTTGTAGACGTTCACGCCGAGCGACTCGGCCGCGACCGGGTTCTCACCGCAGGACCGCAGGCGCAGCCCGAACGAGGTGCGCCACAGGATCCACCAGGT
The DNA here is from genome assembly GCF_040650615.1 of Streptomyces sp. NPDC048643. Classification (NCBI taxonomy): domain Bacteria; kingdom Bacillati; phylum Actinomycetota; class Actinomycetes; order Kitasatosporales; family Streptomycetaceae; genus Streptomyces; species Streptomyces sp. NPDC048643. The sequence continues at coordinate 50,016 of NZ_JBEZHO010000029.1, read as the reverse complement.
CCCGGGGATCAGCGCGATGGCGATCAGGGTCAGCCAGGACACGTTGGTGACCAGGCCGCCGAGCAGACCGGCGATGTCCGAGATGAAGAACCAGCCCTTGGAGTTCAGGGTGGTCAGCCAGTCGGAGAGCCCTGGCACCGTGAAGTGGCCGAGGGAGTCGACCGGCGGGGACTGCTTAGCCGAACCGCCCTGGACGCCCTCGAAGGCGAGCGGGGAGAGGTAGCGGGTGGCGCCGAGCGCCAGGATGTTGATGGCCACACCCGAGACGATGTGGTTGACGTTGAAGGTGACCGTGATGATCGCGTGCAGCAGGCCGCCGAGGCAGCCGCCGATGATGCCGACCAGGACACCGGTCCACGGGCCCCACTGGTAGCCGGCCCAGGCGCCGAACCAGGTGCCGAGGATCATCATGCCCTCGAGGCCGATGTTGACGACGCCGGAGCGCTCGGCCCACAGACCGCCGAGACCGGCGAGGCCGATCGGGACGGCCAGCTGCAGGGCGGTCGACATCTGGCTGACGTTGGTGATGCCGTCGGCGCCGGTGATGATGCGGACGATCGAGGTCAGCGCCAGGCCGCCCGCGATGACCAGCAGGAGGACGGGAAGCGACATCCGGCGGCCGGTGGGAGCCGCGGGCTGCAGCGTGGGCTGGTTGACGTCGGTTGCGGTGGTCATCGGCCAGCCACCTCCTTCTGGGTGTTGTCGGTGGCGAGGGCGTGGCCCGCGGCGAGTTCCGCGCCGACGCGGCGCTGCTGGCGGCGCAGACCCCACTCGCGCACGGACTCGTAGGAGACGACGACGGCGATCACGATCAGGCCCTGCATGATGACCGCGATCTCCTTGTCGTACCCGTGGAAGTCGAGTTCGGGAGACGCCTTGTCGAGCCAGGCCCACAGCAGGGCCGCGAAGGCGATGCCGACGGGGCTGTTGCGGCCGAGGAGCGCGATGCCGATGCCGAGGAAGCCGATACCGGTCGGGAAGTTGAGGCTGTACGTGTGGGTGTCGCCGAGGAGGATCGGCAGGCCCGCGAGGCCGGCGATGCCGCCGGAGACGAGCATGGCGGTGAGCACCATGCGCTTGGGGTCGACACCGCTGGCCGCGGCGGCGGACTCGGAGGCGCCGGAGGCGCGCAGGTCGAAGCCGAAGCGGGTGCGGTTGAGGACGATCCAGTAGCCGATGCCGAGGACGGCGGCGAGGATGACGAGGCCGTAGATCTCACCCGACTCGCCCATGTCGAACCCGGGGACCCAGCCGGACTTGTGCATCTCGCCGGTGGTGTTGTTGTTGCCGAGCTTGACGCCGAAGACGTCGGGCAGCCACAGGTAGGCGATGACGGAGGTCGCGATCGCGTTGAGCATGATCGTCGCGACGACCTCGCTGACCCCGCGCGTCACCTTGAGGACACCGGCGATGCCGGCCCAGAAGGCGCCGGTGCAGACGGCGGTCAGGATCAGCAGCGGCACCTGGAGGGCGGCCGGCAGCGCGACGTGCGCGCCGACGATCGCGGCCATCATGGCGGCGAGCTGGTACTGGCCGTCGACACCGATGTTGAACAGGTTCATCCGGAAGCCGATGGCCACCGCCAGCGCCGCGATGTAGTACAGCGACGCCTGGTTGATGATCAGGACCTGGATGTCGGAGAACGTCGCCTGCTCGAACATGATCGAGTACGGCTCGAACGGGCTCTTGCCCGAGGCGAGCAGCACGACCGAGGTCAGTGCCACGGCGACGACGAGCGCGATGACCGGCCCGGCCACCCCGAGGAGCAGGCGCTCCTTGTCGAACTTCTTCATCAGCGGGCCTCGTCTTCCGGGGCGTCTGCCGGAGTGTCGGTGTGCTCGTCGAGCTCGGCCGCTTCGGCGAGCTCCTCGTTCTCCAGGTGGCCGGAGGCGGCGCCGGTCATGGCCGAGCCGAGCTCCTCCGGGGTGATGGTGGCGGGGTCGGCGTCGGCGACCAGCTTGCCGTTGTAGATCACCCGGAGGGTGTCGGACAGGCCGATCAGCTCGTCCAGGTCGGCGGAGATCAGCAGGACGGCGAGGCCCTCACGGCGTGCCGCGCGGATCTGGTCCCAGATCTGCGCCTGCGCGCCGACGTCCACACCGCGGGTGGGGTGGGCGGCGATCAGGAACTTCGGCTTGTGGCTCATCTCGCGGCCGACGATCAGCTTCTGCTGGTTGCCGCCGGACAGCGAGGCCGCGGTGACGTCGATGCCGGGGGTGCGCACGTCGTACTGCTCGACGATGCGGCGGGTGTCCTTCTGCGCGCCCTTGATGTCGAGCCAGATGCCCTTGGCGTTGGGCTTCTCGGTGACGTGGCCGAGGATGCGGTTCTCCCACAGCGGCGCTTCCAGGAGGAGGCCGTGGCGGTGGCGGTCCTCGGGGATGTAGCCGATGCCGCCCTCGCGGCGCTTGCGCGTCGACCAGGAGGTGATGTCGTCGCCGGTGAAGCGGATGACACCCGAGTCGGCGGCCTTGAGGCCGATCAGCGCGTCGATGAGCTCGGTCTGGCCGTTGCCCTCGACACCGGCGATGCCCATCACCTCACCGGCGTGGATGGTGAAGGAGACGTGGTCGAGGACGAGGCGGACGGTGCCGCGCTCCACCTCGTCCATGAGCAGGCTCGCCGAGCCCTTGCCGAGCGACACGGAGCCCTTGGCGAGGACGGTCAGGTCCTCGACCTGGATGACGGCCTTGTCGGTGACGGTCGACTCGGAGGTCTCGGGGGTGGGCAGCTCGCTGCCGACCATCAGCTCGGCGAGCTGACGCGGGCTCGTCTCGGAGGGGACGGCGGTGCCGACCGTCGTACCGCGCCGGATGACGGTGATGTCGTCGGCGACGGAGAGGACCTCGCCCAGCTTGTGCGAGATGAAGATGACCGACAGGCCCTCGGACTTGAGCTCGCGGAGGTTGTCGAAGAGCGCGTCGACCTCCTGCGGCACGAGGACCGCGGTCGGCTCGTCCAGGATCAGGATGCGGGCGCCGCGGTAGAGGACCTTGAGGATCTCCACGCGCTGGCGGTCGGCGACGCCGAGTTCCTCGACGAGGACGTCGGGGCGGACGCCGAGACCGTAGCGCTCGGAGAGCTCCACGATCTTGCGGCGGGCCTTGCCGCCGATGCCGTACAGCTTCTCGCTGCCGAGGACGACGTTCTCGAGGACCGTGAGGTTGTCGGCCAGCATGAAGTGCTGGTGGACCATGCCGATGCCGCGGACGATGGCGTCGGCGGGCGAGGAGAAGGTGACCTGCTCGCCGTCGACCGCGATGGTGCCCTCGTCCGGCTTCTGCATGCCGTAGAGGATCTTCATCAGCGTCGACTTGCCGGCGCCGTTCTCGCCGACCAGGGCGTGCACGGTGCCCTTGCGGACGCTGAGGTGGATGTCGTGGTTGGCCACGACGCCCGGGAACCGCTTGGTGATCCCGGCGAGTTCGACGGCGGTCGCCTGACCGTCGACCGCGTCGGCCGGAGGGCTGCTGGACGCGTTGATGGCGCACTCTCCTGAGGGAAAGGGGGTCGTCTACGCGCGTAGCGCCCCTACGGCAACGAAAGGGGCCACGCGCCGCGAGAACGGGATACGGGGAGCCAGACTCCTCGTATCCCGTTGAGCGGACGTAACCCCACGGTTACCAAGCGGGTCCGGGGCGGTACGGGCACCTTCCCGTGTCCGACGACACGGAGGCGTACCCGCACCTTCCCGGGACCGCATTGGCTGCTCCTGAGGTCTTGCTCGTCAGCTGGACTTGACCTTGATCTCGCCGCTGATGATCTTCTCCTGGGCCGCCTTGACGGCGTCCTGGATCGCGCTGTTGCTCTTGAACTCCGGGTTGGAGTCGGCCAGACCGACCTCACCCGACTTCAGATCGCCCCGTACGATACCGCTCTCCGGCTTACCGTCCTTGACCGACTTAGCCACGTTGTAGACCGCCTTGGCGACGTCCTTGGTGGCCGAGGTCAGGATGGAGCCCTTGTACTTGGCGAGGGCTTCCTGCTGGTACTGGTCGGAGTCGACACCGATCGCCCAGACCTTCTTGGCGGAGGCGGCCTCGATGACACCCTGACCGGACAGACCGGCCGCCGCGTAGACGACGTCGGCCTTCTTCTCTATCTGGCCCTCGGCGGCCGTCTTGCCCTTGTCGGGGCTGGAGAAGCCACCCTCCTGGGCCGTCTGGGTCAGGTACTGGGAGAGGACCTTCACGCCGGGCTTGGTGTCCTTGACACCCTGCTCGAAGCCGGCCTCGAACTTGTGGATCAGCGGAACGTCCACGCCGCCCACGAAGCCCACGGTGTTGGTCTTGGTGGCCTTGGCGGCCGCGACACCGGCGAGGTACGAGGCCTCCTGCTCGGAGAAGACCAGGTCCGCGACGTTCTTCGCCGTGACGGTGGAGTCGTCGACGATGCCGAAGGTGGTCTTCGGGTACTTCGCGGCGGCGGCCTTGACGGCCGGACCGTAGGCGTAACCGATGCCGACGACCGGGTTGTAGCCCTGCTTGGCCAGCGAGACGAGGCGCTGCTCCTTGTCCGCGTCCGTCTCGCCGTCGGTGGGCTCGACGTCGGCGGTCTTGTACTTGAACTCGGCCTTCGCCTGCTTCAGACCCTCGTACGCGGCGTCGTTGAAGGACTGGTCGCCCTTGCCACCGACGTCGTACGCGATGGCGAGGCCCTTGTCGCCCTTGCTGTCCGAGGACGAGCTGGAGGTCGAGGTGCCGCCACAGGCGGAGAGGGCGAGGGCGAGAGAGGCGGTCGCAGTACCTGCGAGCGCGATGCGGGTAACCCGGCGCATTCGTTGTGCTCCTGTCGTACAAGCGCCTGACGGTTCAGCTTCGGCGCTGGCTTCGCCGCAGATTAACGCGCGTAGACCAACTAGAAAACCCCTTCTGTCCACCTTGTTATGCGGCTGTGCCCGACGCCACCCGCCGAGGGGCCCCGGGCTTGCCGACCGCAAAGACACGGTGGCTTTGGGTGACCCCGGTAACGGACGACGGAGCGGGCGGGCACCTGGGGTGCCCGCCCGCTCCGTGACGTCGCGTCCGTGTCCGTGTCCGGGTACCGGGTGAGGGCGGCGGGTCCGGCCCGCGGCGACTCGTCCGACGCCCGGAACGACTACTCGGTCTTGACCTTGATGGTGCCGTCGACGATGGCCGCCTTGGCCTTGGCCACCGCGTCGGTGAGACCGGGGATCTCCGCCATCTTCGGGTTGCTGTCGGCGAGGCCGACACCGTTCACCTTGAGGTCGAAGGTCTGCGTGCCCGTCAGCGGCTTGCCGTCGTGCACCGACTTGGCCAGCGTGTAGACCGAACCGCCGACGTCCTTGAGCGCGGAGGTCAGGATGGCGTCCTTGTACTTGGCGAGCGCCCCCTGCTTGTACTGGTCGGAGTCGACGCCGATGGCGTACTTGCCGGCCTTCGACGCGGCCTCGATGACACCCTGCCCGGAGAGGCCGGCGGCGGCGTAGATGACGTCGGCGCCCTTCTCCAGCTGGCCCTCGGCGGCGGCCTTGCCCTTGTCGGGGCTGGAGAAGCCACCTTCCTCGGCGGTCTGCGTCAGGTACTGGGAGAGGACCTTCACGCTCGGCTTGGTGTCCTTGACGCCCTGCGTGTAGCCGGCCTCGAACTTGTGGATCAGGGGAACGTCCACGCCGCCCACGAAGCCCACGGTGTTGGACTTGGTGGCCTTGGCGGCCGCGACACCGGCGAGGTACGAGGCCTCCTGCTCGGAGAAGACCAGGGAGGCGACGTTCTTGCCCTCCACGACCGAGTCGACGATGCCGAAGGTGGTCTTCGGGTACTTCTTGGCGACGGCCTCCAGAGCGGGACCGTAGGCGAAGCCGATGCCGACGACCGGGTTGTAGCCCTGCTTGGCGAGCGACGACAGGCGCTGCTCCTTGTCGGCGTCCGTCTCACCGTCGGTGGGCTCGATGTCGGCCGTCTTGTAGCCGAACTCCTTCTTGGCCTTCTCCAGGCCGGAGAACGCCGCGTCGTTGAAGGACTGGTCGCCCTTGCCGCCGACGTCGTACGCGATGGCGAGGCCCTTGGCGTCCTTGCTGCTGTCGCTGCTGCTGTCGCTGTCGTTGCTGGTGCCGCCGCAGGCCGTGGCGGCGAGTGCGAGCGACGCGACCCCCACCGCGACGCGGGTCAGGCTGGCTATCCGACGCATCTGAAGCTCCCCATTCTCCAAAGCCCCGCAGTGGGTGCTGAGTTCGGCGCACATTAACGCGCGTAGACCATCCAGGGAACGGGGTTCCGCGTGGCCGTTATCCATTCGTGCCGATGGCCGGTTACGTCCTTGTGAACCACGGGACCGAAAGGTGCGTTTGGGGATGCAGCACCCACGGTCCGACGGTTGACATGTGACCGGCCGCCACGCGCTGTCACGTGGCGGGACACCACGCTACGTCGGGGGCCCGAAGGGCGCGACCGGAGTCGCCGGACGCGCCCGCCGGCCTCAGACCAGCTCGTCCAGCAGGGCCGCCGCGGTGAACATCTCGACGCCGACCGTGATCGCGTGCTCGTCCGCGTCGAAGTCGCCCCGGTGCAGGTCGCGGGTGCTGCGGTCGCCCGGTGTGCGGACCCCGAGGCGGGCCATCGCGCCCGGCACGTGCTCCAGGTACCAGGAGAAGTCCTCGCCGCCGAGGCTCTGCTCCGTGTCCTCGATGGACTGCGCACCGCGCCGGGCGGTCATCGCGTCGCGGAGCAGGTCCGTGACGGCCGGGTCGTTCACCACCGGCGGGACGCCACGGATGTAGTTGATCTCGGACTTGGCCCGGTAGAGGTTGGCGATCTCGTCGATGGCCGCGTGCACGAGGTCGGGCGCGGCCCGCCAGGCGTCGAGATCCAGGCAGCGCACGGTTCCGGACAGCTCGGCGTGCTGCGGGATCACGTTGCAGGCGTGGCCCGACTCGATGCGTCCCCAGGTCACCGCGAGGCCGCTGCGGGCGTCCACGCGCTTGCCGACGAGCGCCGGCACGTCGGTGACCACGCGCGCGGCGGCGGTGACGAGGTCCGTGGTCAGGTGGGGGCGTGCGGTGTGGCCGCCCGCGCCGTCGAGGGACACTTCGAGCCGGTCGCAGGCCGAGGTGATGGCGCCGTGCCGCAGCCCGATGCGCCCCGCGTCGACCTTCGGGTCGCAGTGCACGCCGACGATCCGGCCCACGCCGTCGAGGACCCCCGAGTCGATCGCGTCCGGGGCTCCGCCGGGCAGCACCTCCTCGGCGGGCTGGAAGATCAGCCGCACGGGACGGGGCAGCAGGCCCTGGGCGTGCAGGTCGGCGAGGACCAGGCCGGCACCGAGCACGACCGTGGTGTGGACGTCGTGACCGCAGGCGTGGGCGCGGTCGGGGACCGTGGATCGATACGCGCAGTCACTCTTCGTGTCCGGGATGGGGAGCGCGTCGATGTCGGCGCGCAGCGCCAGCCGGGGACGTACGTCGTCCGGGTCTCCGATGTCACAGATGAGGCCGGTCCCGATGGCGAGGACGCGCGGCGCGAGGCCCGCCTGCTCCAGGCGCGCCTTGATCGCCGCGGTGGTGCGGAACTCCTGGTTGCCGAGCTCGGGGTGCATGTGCAAGTCGCGTCGGAACGCCACGAGTTCGGCGCGCAGTGCCTCGGGCAGCGCGCCGGGGAGCAACGGTTCCCCGGGGAGATCGGCCTCGGACTCTCGGGTCATCAGTTGGTTCACCCTTTGAAGGGTAGGGCGATCGGGCGGCCAACTAACCCACGATCAACAAAAGTTCAGCCCGTTAGGGGAAGAAAAACTGGCCGCGCCGCGCATGGCTGTCTTCGGGGATGGGTAAACTCGCCCGGCTTTTCGGGCGTTTGGATCTTGGACGGGGCTGGTGACCGGCTGTGATCCGACTCGGCCGGGGGTCGCCCGCCGATCCGTACGGAGAACACCCGGCGTGCCCGGGTCCCTTCCCGTACCTGTTCTCCACGGTCTCACACGAGCGCGACCGATTTCCGGAGGCGTGGTCGAGGCACCCTCGCGCCGTCACCCTGTGTCACATGGGTGCGCGGGAGGGTGACGGACGTGAGGAGCCCGGCGCGGTGGGCGCCGGGCTCGTGGTGACGTGCTGTGCGGACGGGGGGCCGGGCCCCGGTCCGGAGCGGAGGGCTAGACGGCGGACACCGCCGAGAGGCGGTGGACGTCGCGGGCCGTTCCCGTGACTCCCGAGAGGAAGCCCTGAGCGCGGGGCGAGGCGTTCTCCGTGAGCCAGCTCGGGTCGATGTCGCAGACCGCGACCCGCACGTCGGTGCCGACCAGGGCCAGCGGCAGCGTGTGCACGACCGTCGACGGGAAGCTCAGGATGGTCCGCCCTATGGGACCGCGGCGGGCGATCAGTTCCAGCGGCAGGTCGGGGCGGACGATCTCCAGGCCCGTCTCCACCGCCAGCCGGTGCAGTTTGTCGGTGCTCTCACGGCGGTGCGCGAAGTAGCGGGTGGCGCCGTGCGCCTTGGCCAGCCCGCGGACCGCGTCCAGGTAGCGGTCCGGGTCGACCACGCCGGTCTCGACGAGCGAGGTGCCGACCAGGTCCGCGCCCTTGGTGATGCGCGGCGGCCCGAACCGGGAGCGGGTCCAGGAGAAGTCGTTGGCGGTGATCCGGACGCCGTCCGGTGCCGAGGTGATCGGCATCGAGGAGAAGACCTCGACGCTGCGCCGGTCGTTCGGCGTGAGCTTGCGGCGGGCCGCGCCGGACACGGGAGCGAAGAGCACGTCCCGGGGGCCGGGCCGGCCCCCGCGCCGGTGCCAGCGCACCAGGCGTTCACCGCCCGCGAGTTGGGCGACGAACTCCATGGTGGCCGTGCCGTCGTCGACCACGACCAGGTCCTGCGCCCGGGTGATGGTCAGCAGGAGCTGGACATACCGGGAGAACGGGTCTCCCATGACGATCCGCCGGGCGCGGCGCAGCATGGGCGCCAGTCCCCCGATGGTGTGGAAGGGGGCCGTGGTGCCGCCGCGCGCCTCCTCCCAGCGGACCGTGTGACCCTCGTCGCGGGCCAGCTCCGCCATGCGGCGGAGCTGACCGCGGGTCATCGGGTCGTTGGGAGAGAGGACGACGAGGGTGAACCCCGCGCCGGGTGCCGCGGCGTCGTGGGCCTGGGTGTGCGCCCACTCCAGCACGTTCAGGAGCTGTACCGGGCTCTCGACGAAGGCGAGAGTGTGGGAGCCGATGGATCCGGTGCGGGGGCTCATCGTCGTACGACCGTCCCGTCGTAAGGAGTTCAGGGCGTTCAGACCGAGACGGGCTCGCCCGCGGCCGCGGCGATCTCGGCCTCGGCGACGACGCCCGGGACACGGCGCAGCTTCTTCATCGGGCCGAGCTCCGACTCGTAGACCTTCTTGACGCCGTCGCCGAGGGAGGCCTCGATGGTGCGGATGTCGCGGACGAGGCGGGTGAGGCCCTGCGGCTCGACGGAGGCGGCCTGGTCGGAGCCCCACATCGCGCGGTCGAGGGTGATGTGACGCTCGACGAAGGTGGCGCCGAGGGCGACCGCGGCGAGGGTGGTCTGCAGGCCCGTCTCGTGACCGGAGTAGCCGATCGGGACGTTCGGGAACTCGGCCTGGAGGGTGTTGATGACGCGGAGGTTGAGCTCCTCGGCCTGCGCCGGGTAGGTCGACGTGGCGTGGCACATCAGGATGTTGTCGCTGCCGAGGACCTCGACCGCGTGCCGGATCTGCTTCGGCGTCGACATGCCGGTGGAGAGGATGACCGTGCGGCCGGTGCCGCGCAGGGCGCGGAGCAGCTCGTCGTCGGTCAGCGAGGCCGAGGCGACCTTGTGGGCCGGGACGTCGAACTTCTCCAGGAAGGCGACGGCCTCGGTGTCCCACGGGGAGGCGAACCAGTCGATGTTCTTGCTCTTGGCGTACTCGTCGATCTGGCGGTACTCGTCCTCACCGAACTCCACACGGTGGCGGTAGTCGATGTAGGTCATGCGGCCCCAGGGGGTGTCGCGCTCGATGTCCCACTGGTCGCGCGGGGTGCAGATCTCCGGGGTGCGCTTCTGGAACTTGACGGCGTCGCAGCCGGCTTCGGCGGCCGCGTCGATGAGCTTGAAGGCGTTCTCCAGCTCACCGTTGTGGTTGATGCCGATCTCACCCACGACGTAGACGGGGTGGCCCGGGCCGGCGGTCTTCGAACCGAAGCTGCGCAGACGGGAGTTGCTCATGGTGAAACGTTCCTTACTTGTCGAGGGAGTCGAGAGAAGGGCCGAGGATCCAGCTGGCGATCTCTCGGATCGCGCCGTCGCCACCAGGGACGGTGGTGACCGCGCGTGCGGCGCCGCGCACGACGTCGTGGGCGCTCGCGACCGCCACCGGCCAGCCCACGAGGGCGAAGCAGGGGAGGTCGTTGACGTCGTTGCCGACGTAGAGCACGCGCTCAGGCGCGATGCCCTGCTCCTCGCACCACTGCTTCAGTGCGAGGTCTTTCCGGTCGATGCCGTGCAGGACCGGGATCTTGAGCTTCCGGGCCCGGGCGGCGACGACCGGATTCTGTTCCGTGGACAGGATCAGCATCGTCAGTCCGCTGTTGCGGAGGGCGGCGATACCGAGTCCGTCCCCGCGGTGCACGGAGACGAACTCCCGTCCGTCGGAGTCGATCAGCACCCTGTCGTCGGTCTGGGTGCCGTCGAAGTCGAGGACGACCGCGTCGATGTCTTCGGCGGTCGGGAGCGAGCCGGGCCTGTTCGCGTCGAAGAGCGGCGCGAGGGCCCGGGCGCGGGCGAGGTCGTGCGGGTCGTCGATCTCCAGCACGCGGGCCGGGTCGGTGCGCACGAGTTCGGTGCGGCCGAAGAAGCGGTGGCGGGCCACGCGGAAGCCGGTGGCCTCCATGGCGTAGACGGCACCGGTCTCCAGCAGGTCCTGGGGGCGGTCCTGGCGGCGCGGCCGGAAGGACTTGTCGTGGTTGATGCCGTAGCCGCCGCTGGTGACGGTGTCGGCGACGAGGGTGTCGGTGCCGCCCCCGACAGCCGTGCGGCCGTTGTCGGCGGCCACCGGGGCGGCGGGCTCGTCGTCGGCGTCCCGCCACACGAAGCCGTGGAAGGGCGCCACGGTCAGGGCGGTGTCCGCGCCGTCCGCGAGGATCGCGTTCACGACGCCGTCCACGTCCTCGCGGATGATGAACGGGCTGGTGCACTGGACGAGCAGCACCACGTCGACCGGGGCGCCGTGCAGCGCCTCGTGGGCGTCCATGGCGTGCAGGACGGCGGCCTCGGAGGTGGCGGTGTCGCCGGCGATGGCGGCGGGCCGCAGCACGACCTCGGCGCCGGCCTGGCGGGCGGCGGCCGCGATGGCCTGGTCGTCGGTGGAGACCACGACGTCGGTCACGAGGCGGGCGGCGCGGCACTCGCGCACCGCGCGGGCCACCAGCGGTACGCCGCCGACCGGGAGGAGGTTCTTCGCGGGCACGCCCTTGGAGCCGCCGCGCGCGGGGATCACCGCGAGCACGCGGCGCACCGGCGCGGGGTGGCCCGCTTCCGAGTTGGTCATGCGCTGTTCTCCTTGACGAGGGAGGCGAGAGAGGCGTGGGGGGCGGGGCGCCGGGCGCCGCCGGTTTCCGGGGCGGTCACAGGTCGCCCATCCGCCGGATCACCGGGGCGACGCGCTGGACGCCGTGGCGGTAGGCGCCGCGGGCGGCCCGGCGCACGATCTGCCGTACGGGGCTGGGCTCCCGGTCCGCCGCGGGGGCGCCGGGCAGCGGGCTGCCGTCCGGGCCGAGGTGGTGGCGGGCGAGGATGCCGGGCAGGTAGCCGGGCGCGGTGACGGGCGTGTAGTAGGGGGCGAGCGGCGGCAGCCTGTCCGCCTCGACCAGCTCGGTGATGCGGGTCCGGGCGGCGTCGAAGGCGGTCTCGTACGAGCCGTCGGCCGCCACGCCCTGCCGGGCGACCCAGGCCGCGTCGGGCGCCGGGCGGTGCCCCTCGTCGAGCTGGTCCCAGGAGGCGAGGCAGCCGGAGCCCACGAAGTGGTGGTTGCCGAGCGCCTCGCGCACCCCGAGGTCGCTGAGGACGACGGTGGGGATGCGGCGGTGCAGGGACTCCAGGGCGGCCGTCGAGCTGATGGTGACCAGCAGGTCGGTGCGGTCGAGGACGTCGCCCATGTGTCCGTAGACCAGGCGGAAGTTGGCCGGCGGGTCCGCCTTCTGCACCAGCTTCTGGTAGGGCAGTTCCTCGATGTGCGTGGTGTGTTCGCCCGGCTTGGAGCGCAGCTTGAGCAGGACCTCGCGGTCCGGGTGGAGCCGTGCGTGCCGGATCAGCCGGTCGAGCAGGTACGTACGGTCCCTGCGGTTCTCCGGTACGGAGGGCTGGGCGGCGAAGACGACCGTGTAGGGGTCGTTCCCGGCGTACGCGGCCCCGCCGAGGAAGGGCAGCGCGACCTCGGTCACCGACCCCGAGTCGGCGCCGACCCCCTCGTACACGTCCCGGAAACGGTCGGCGTCCTGGCGGGAGTTGGCGAGGACCAGGTCCGCGCCGTGCCGCAGCAGCAGTCCGTCGGCGAGCTTCTCGTAGACGATGCCGACATAGCCGGTGACGACCACCGGCCGCTTCGTCCGTCCGTCCCACGCGCGGGCCAGGCCGTGCAGCACCGCCTGGACGGCACCGCCGACCAGAGCGAGGACGACCACGTCGTAGGAGTGGTCCTCCTTGCCCAGCTCGCGCAGGAACTCGACGGCGGTGACCTCGCGGAGGGAGTCCGCGCGGACGCCTACTTCTTCGAGCTGGCGGGCGGTCGGGGTGGCACGGCCGCGCAGGAGGAATCCGTCGAGGCGGACGTCCGACTCGGCCGGGGCGATGCGGGTCGCGGTGAGCGAACCCCATTTCCACCGGGTGTCGGAATCCGCGAGGACGGCCACCCGCAGGGACTTCGTGGTACTTGCTGGCACGTCCTAGACGCTAGGAAGCCATTTCGAGGAGCGGCCCAACCCGAATGCAACAAACGGTTAACAGCACACCGACGAATGGCGAATCAGCCCGCGAACGACCCGGAAAACGACGTGGTTCACAGTTCCGCCACGCGTCGTTCACCTCGTATCCCACCAACGGTCAAGACGAATGCCGGGCCGCCCCCTAACGTCACAGGGGTGGTCAAGCTCTCCGTCATCGTGCCGTTCTACAACGTGCAGCAATACGCGCCAGACACTCTGAAGAGCCTGCGCGCGAACGCGCGACAGGACTTCGAATTCATTCTCGTCGACGACTGTTCGCGCGACGAGACACCGGACATTCTCGCGCGCGCGGAGCGCGAGCTCCCGGGCGCGGTGTATGTCAGACACGAGAAGAACGGAGGACTGGCCACCGCGCGCAACACAGGGATCGACCGAGCGCGTGGCGAGTACCTCACGTTCCTCGACGGGGACGACTGGCTCGCCCCCGGTTACTACGAACAACTCCTGTCCTCCATCGAGGACCTGGGCTGCGACTTCGTGCGGACGGACCATGTCCAGTGCACGGCGCGGGCCCGCACGGTGCACCGTGTCCCGCACGGCCGCCGCGGAGTCGTCCTGAACCCGCGCGACGCCATCCTCCCCGCCGACCGGTCCACCTCCGTCGACTACGCCTACGCCTGGGCGGGCATCTACCACCGCCGGCTCGTCGACCGCGGACTGCTCCACTTCACCGACGGGCTGCGCACGGCCGAGGACCGGCCGTGGATCTGGAAGCTGCACCGGGAGGCCGAATCCTTCGCCACGGTCGGGTTGTTGGGCGTCTTCTACCGGCGCGGTGTCGCCTCCTCGCTCACCCAGATCGGTGATGTGCGGCAACTCGATTTCATTCGCGCGTTCGACCAGGTGGTGGCCGAGACCGCGGAGGACCGGGACGCGGACAAACTCCTGCCGAAAGCCGTGCGCACCTATTGCGCGATCATTTCCCATCACCTGGGATCCATCGAAAGGTTCGAGCCGGCGGTGGCACGGAAATTGAAGTCCATGAGTGCCGTCACGCTGCGGCGCATGCCGCAGGACGTGCTCGACGAGGCCCTCGACTCCATGGACGTCCAGCGCGCCACACGGTTGCGCCGACTGCGCCGACGGCCCGCGGCCGGCGCGGGGGTGGCCGCGTGACCACCCAGATCTTCATGGCGTCCACCCTGTACGGAACGGCCACGCTCGCCGCGGCCCTCGACACCGACGGCTTCGGGCCCGCCGACCGGCGCATCCTGCTCGTCTCGAACAACGCGGCGACACCCGAGACGACGCCCGGCGTCGACGAGATGCCCGGCTTCGAGCAGCTGCGCGGCCGCTTCGACGACGTCATCTCCTGGAACGAGACCATCTCGCCTTTCCACCCCGGCGGTTGGGCCCCGCGCCCGGACGACGTACCGCTGTGGGAGCGGCACCTGCGGCTCGCCTGGAACCTCGGCGACGACGACGTCGAGCTGGCCGTGGAGTCGATCCAGGTCAACCCCGCGCTCGGCATCTCCCAGATCTTCATGGGAGCGCCCGTCACCGTCTACGCCGACGGCCTGATGAGCTACGGACCCACTCGCAACAAGATCGACCCGCTGGTCGGCACCCGGGTGACCCGGCTGCTGCACCTGGATCTGGTCCCCGGCCTCACACCCCTGCTGCTCACCGAGTTCGGCGTCGAGCCGGAGATCGTGCCCACGGACGCGTTCGTGAAGGTGCTCGCCCAGCTCGTGGACACCGGCGACGCGCTGCCCGCGCTGGACGAACCGGCGCTGCTGCTCGGCCAGTACCTCTCCGCGCTCGGCATCCTCACCGCCGAGGAGGAGGAGGACCTCCACGTGCGGATGCTGAAGGGCGCGATCGACCTCGGCCACACCCGCGTGGTGTTCAAGCCGCACCCGACGGCGCCCGCCCGCTGGTCGCGTCTGCTGGAGCGGGAGGCGGAGCGGCTCGGGGCGGACCTCACGGTGGTCGACACCCCGGTCCTCGCCGAGGTCCTCTACCAGCGCATGCGACCCGCCCTGGTCGTCGGCTGCTTCTCGACGGCACTGCTCACGGCGTCCGCGCTGTACGGGCTGCCGGTCGCCCGGGTGGGCACCGGCTCGCTGCTGGACCGCCTCACCCCGTACGAGAACAGCAACCGCGTTCCCGTGACGATCGTCGACGCGCTGCTGCCCGAGCTGTCGGACCGGCCGGCCGTGACGGGGCAGCACCCCGGCATGGCCGTCGCGGACCTGACGAAGCTCCTGCGGGCCGTGGGTTTCGCGATGCAGCCGAAGATCTACCCCGATCTGCGTCCGGCGGCCGAGAGCTATCTGACACGGCAACTGGACCAGCACACCTGGCGCTACTTCAAGCGCAAGCGCCTCACCTCGCTGGCCCTGCCGGGCGCGGTCCCGGCGCAGCTCGCGTTCATCCCGCGCAACGCGACGGTGCGCCGGGTCGCCCGGCGGGCCCGCTCGCTGAAGCGGGCCGTGGGGCGCTGAGCGCGGGCCGTGGGGCGCTGAGCGCGGGCCGTGGGGCGCTGAGGCGCCGGGCGCGCCCACCCGGCCCCCGGGGCCGGAGGCCGTCACGGAGTCCCTGACGGATGCCCGGAGCGGCCGGGAAGGCACCGCGGTGCGGTGATGGAGGAGCGGGGAGCGGGAACGGTCGGAGACGACCGGGCCTCGCTCCCCGCTCTCCCGTTTCACAGCCCTTTCCGGACTGCCGCCCGGCCCCGACGCGTGTTCGGCGGCACTCTTGCGCGCGGGGGCGATTTGTGACGATTCGGAAGAGTTGTCAACGCCGGGGTATCGCACAGGTGAACGCCTGTGGGCAGGACGACGAACCGGCCTCGCCACGGCGCAAGCATCCCCGACTATCGGACTAACGTGCTGTGGGCCAGCCCAGTCCCATGGAGGGGAACCCTGTGATCGACACGCCCGAGGAGGCCCGCGGGACGTCAACCGGCACCGTGGTCCGCACGGTGCTGCCTCCTGTCGAGACGTCTCCCGCGCCCAAGCCCGCGGCCCGCCGGGAGAACCGGCTGCGCGCCCTGGACGGGCTGCGACTGATCGCGGCCCTGATGGTGGCGTGCTACCACTACGGCGGCCGGGACGGCGAGGTCACGCAGGCCTGGGGCACCTCACCGAAGCACCAGTTCCCCACCCTGCACCAGCTGTTCGCCTACGGCTGCCTCGGTGTGCAGGTCTTCTTCGTGATCAGCGGCTTCGTCATCTGCATGAGCGGCTGGGGGCGGCCCCTGCGGTCCTTCTTCGCCTCCCGCGCCTCCCGGCTGCTGCCGGCGTACTGGGCCGCCATCATCATCGTGACCGCCGTGTTCGCCCTGCCCGCCGTCGCGTACAAGGCGGTCGCGCCGAGCGACGCGCTGCTCAACCTGACGATGCTCCAGCAGCCGCTGGGCGTCGACCGGGTGCTGGGCGTCTGCTGGACCCTGTGGGCGGAGGTCCGCTTCTACGCCCTGTTCGCGCTGTGCATCGTGCTGCCCGGGGCGAACCGGCGGCGCGTGATCCTGTTCTGCGCGGGCTGGACCCTGGCCGCGGCTGTCGCGCAGGGCGTGAACGAGCCGCTCCTGAACATGGTCCTGATGCCCGAGTACGCCCCGTACTTCATCGGCGGTGTCGGCCTCTACCTCGTCCACCGCGACCGCCGGGACGCGTACGCCTGGGGCATCGTCGGGGTGAGCTGGCTGATCGGCCAGCACTACGCCGTCGACCGCCTGTGGCACGCCCCGAACCCGCAGTTCTTCTCCGACCGCTCGGCCCTCGGCATCATCCTCGTCGTCACCTTCGGCTACGTCGCCGTCGCCGCGATCGCGCTGGGCTGGCTGAACCGGGCCAACTGGCGCTGGCTGACGGTCGCGGGCGCGCTGACCTACCCGTTCTACCTCGTGCACGAACACCTGGGCTGGGTCGCCATCGAGGCCTATCACCGCACCCTGCACCTGCCGTCCTACGCCACCTTCCTGGCGACGGTCGCCACGATGCTGCTCCTGGCCTGGCTGCTGAACCGCTTCGTGGAGAACCGGCTCACTCCGAAGCTGCGCTCCGCCCTGGCGAAACCGCGGGTGTAGTGGGGCGGCCGGCGGCGTCGGCCGGCCCGCCGGCTCGGGCTCAGGCGATCCCGTAGAGCGCGTCGATGCCCGCCACGACCAGCTCCAGGCCCTCCTCGAAGTGCCGTTCGTAGTTCTCGAAGATCTCCGCGCCCGCCGCCGCCGACAGGGGGAACTCGGCCATGCGGCGGGCTCGTTCCTGTACGTCGTAGCCCTCGCGCCGCTCGCCCGGCAGGGGCTGGACACCCTGCTCCTCGGTGACGTAGCCGAGTGTGTAGAGGTACGCGGTGGTGGTCGCGCGGACCGCCTGGTCGAGGGTGAAGCCCGCGTCGGTGAAGAGCCTCAGCGTGCGCTCCATCTCGACCGCGTGCACGGTGCCGTTGAAACGTGATCCGCTGAAGACCTTCGCGCCGTCGCGGTAACTCAGCAGGGCCGCGCGCAGTCCGCGGTTGGCGGCGAGCAGCCGTTCCCGCCAGCCGCCCTGCGGGTCCTCCCCCACGTCCGCGACCATCCGGCGGTACATCTCGGTGGCCATCTCGTCGAGCAGTTCCTGCTTGTTCTTGAAGTGCCAGTAGAGCGCGGGCGCCTGGACGTCCAGCTCCTTGGCGATCGCCCGCAGGGTCAGGCCGTCGAGGCCCGTCGTGTTGAGCAGCCGCAGGGCGGTCTCGACGACCTGCTTCTTGTCCAGCTTGGGGGTGCGCTGGGTCCTCGGGGTTCTCTGGGTGGCCACGCTTGACAGTTTAACGCCGTTAAGGGCATGCTCCGACGCATGGAACTTAACAGCGTTAAGGAGATGGTGGACGTGCACACCGACGTGGACACCGTGGACGTACTCGTCATCGGCGCGGGCCCGACCGGCCTCGCCCTCGGCGCGGATCTCGCCCGGCGCGGGGTGGACGCCCTGGTCGTCGAGCGGGCCGGCGCGCTGTTCCCCGGCTCACGCGGCAAGGGGATCCAGCCGCGCACCATGGAGGTCTTCGACGACCTCGGCGTGCTCGACGCGATCCGCGCGGCGGGCGGCGAGTACCCGGTGGGGATGGTCTGGCAGGACGGCCGTCGGGCCGGCGAGCACCAGATGTTCGACCCGGCCGACACGACCGACGACTCGCCGTACTCGACACCGTGGATGGTGCCGCAGTGGCGTACGCAGGAGATCCTCTTCGCGCGCCTGGAGGAACTCGGCGGGCGGGTCGCCTTCGGCCGTGAGGTCGTCGGGGTCGAGGAGACCGACGGCGCCGGCGTGACCGTGGAGTTCGCCTCCGGGGCGCCGGTCCGCGCCCGGTACGTCGTCGCCGCGGACGGGGGCCGCTCCGTCGTGCGGCGCGCGCTCGGGATCGCCATGACCGGGGAGACCGTCGACCCGAACCCCATGCTCGTCGCGGACGTCCGGATCACCGGCCTCGACCGCGACAACTGGCACGTCTTCCCGCCGCGCGCGGACACCGGCGGTTTCCTGGCGATCTGCCCGCTGGCCGGTACCGAGGACTTCCAGGTCGTGGCGCAGTTCCCGGAGGGCACGGACGTCGACCTGTCCCTGGAGGGCATCCGAAGGACGGTCGCCGCGCGTTCCCACCTCGCGCCCGAGGACGTGACCGAGGTGCGCTGGGCCTCGGACTTCCGGCCGCGCGCCGCTCTCGCGGACCGCTTCCGGGCGGGCCGGGTCTTCCTCGCCGGGGACGCTGCCCACGTCCACTCGCCGGCCGGTGGGCAGGGGCTCAACACCAGCGTCCAGGACGCCTACAACCTGGGCTGGAAGCTGGGCGCGGTACTGAGCGGCGCGGCACCGGCCGCCCTCCTCGACACCTACGAGGCGGAACGGCGGCCCGTCGCCGCCGACATGCTCGGCCTGTCGACGCGGGTGCACCGCGGCGAGACCCGACGCGGTGCGGCGACCCGTCAGCTCGGCCTCGGCTACCGCGACTCGTCCCTCGCGGTCGAGACCCGCCCGGAGCTGCCGGACGAGGCGCTGCGCGCCGGTGACCGTGCCCCCGACGCGACGGTCGGCGGAGTCCGCCTCTTCGACGTGTTCCGGGGACCGCACTGGACGCTGCTGACGGTCGGCACGGACGAGGAACCGCCGGGGCTCCCGGGCGTTCGCACGGCACGGGTCGACGCGTACGAGAGGTACGGCACCGGCGTCTTCCTCGTCCGCCCCGACGGCTATGTCGGCTGGGCCGGCGGCACGACGAGGACCCTGCCGGAGTACGCGGCCACGGTGGGCCTGGCCACCGGCTGAGGGCCGGGCTCAGGCGCTGGCGAGCGTGAGCTTGACCGCGAAGCCGAGGAAGAGGGCGCCGGCCGCGGTGGTGGCGCCGGCGGAGAGGCGCTTGCGGCGGCGGAAGGCCGCCGCGAGCCGCGTACCGCTGAAGATCAGCGCGGTCAGGTAGAGGAAGCTCGCGAGTTGGGCGAAGGCGCCGAGGACGACGAAGGAGAGCGCCGGGTAGGCGTATCCGGGGTCGACGAACTGCACGAAGAAGGCGACGAAGAAGAGGATCGCCTTCGGGTTGAACAGGCTGATCACGACCGCTCGCCGGAACGGCCGCTCCCCGGCCACCGGCTCGGTCTGCGCGCTCTGGACGGCGGGCTCCCGACGGGCCCGCCACATCGCCCACGCGGCCCGCAGCATCCCGATCGCCAGCCACGACAGATAGCCGGCGCCCGCGTACTTCACGATCCCGAAGAGCAGCTCGTTCGCCTGCAGCAGCGACGCGACACCGGCCGCCGAGAGCGTCATCAGCACGGTGTCCCCGCACCAGACGCCCGCGGCGGCCTTGTACCCGGTACGGACACCCTTCCGGGCCGCGACCGACAGCACGTACAACGAGTTCGGTCCCGGCAACAGGACAATCAGCACAAGCCCCGCCAGATAGGTGGGGAGATCGATGACACCAAGCATGAAAGTGAGTGTCGCACGCACCTACGACACCTCACCGCCCTGTCTCAGGACTCCGTAGGGGTCACTCCCCATGAACGTGACCGGGGGCGTGCGGAGTCCGCTCCCACTCACCCATACGGAGGAATCGCCCAGGTCGGAACGTCCTCGACCGCATGTGCGTCCGTGGGGGCGGGGGGTTCTCGTGTTCGCTGCCCCCATGCCGCCTGGTTCGTGGCCGGTCGCCCGCGGGGAGCATCTCAGGGGGCACGGGGCGAGAGGGGGGCCTGATGTGCACGACAGGACGGCTGGAACAGAGGTCCGGATGCGTACCACAGGGATGAAGAGACGGCTGGCCGCGCTGGTGGCGTTGGCGGCGCTGAGCGGCTGCACGGCGCAGGGTGTGGACGCGTCGGGCAAGACCGCGGCGCCCGTGCGGATCGACGGTTCGCTCGCCCCCGGGAAGGGCGACGACGACAAGCCGACGACCGGTGCCAAGGGCAGGGCCGGCACCCCGGCCGCCTCGGAGGGGGTCCCCGCCAAGGTCCTCTGGTCGAGCGGCGACCGGGGTGACGACATCCGTTCGGCGCAGGCCCGGCTGCACCAGGTCGCCTGGCTGATCACCGCGCCGACAGGGACGTACGACGACCGTACGGTCGCGGCGGTCAAGGGGTTCCAGAGCAAGCGCGGGCTGCCGAGCACCGGGCAGCTGGACGCCGTCACCTGGCAGCGGCTGAAGAAGATGACGCACGATCCGGCCGACTGGGAGCTGTATCCGTACGGCGGGCAGCCGGCCGCGAAGCCCGATCCGCGCTGCCTGACGGGCCGGGTGCTGTGCGTCAGCAAGACCAGCCGCACCCTGCGCTGGATGGTCGACGGCAGGACCGTCTCGGAGATGGACGTCCGGTTCGGCTCGCAGTACACCCCGACCCGCGAGGGCGTGTTCACCGTCTACTTCAAGTCACGCCACCACGTGTCGACGCTCTACCACACGTCCATGCCGTACGCGATGTTCTTCAGCGGCGGTCAGGCCGTGCACTACTCCTCGGACTTCGCCGCGCGCGGCTACTACGGCGCCTCGCACGGCTGCGTCAACGTCCGTGACGAGAGCAAGGTGTCGGCCCTGTTCGCGCAGGTCCGGACGGGCGACAAGGTCGTCGTCTACTGGTGACGGAGCACTGCGGGGGCGAGACGGGAAAACGTATGGGGCGCGGGCGGGACCGGGGGAACGTGTCCCGCCCGCGCCAGGTGCACGGAGCCGTGGGTACGGGGGGAACCCCGGCTCCGTGCGACGGCCGATGACCAGTCGGCTCACCCACTACTGCGTCACGGCGGCCGAAAACGTCACACCCGGCCGGAGAAGAAGTTCAAGGAAAAACGAAACTGCAGGTCAGCGACGTACGGCCCGGCCGGACGGCTGCCGGACGTCCGGGAGCGGCACCCCGAGTGGCACGCGGTGCGGGCCCCCGCGCCTCACGGAGAGGGGGCGGGCAGCGGCGTCGCCACAGGCCGGGGGGCCGGGGACTTCCCGGGCCTGACCGGCAGCCGCCGCGCCAGACCGGGGTGCCCGGGCTGCACGGGGGCGACGACGCCACCGTTGCCCCGGGGGTCGTTTCCGCGCCCTATGTGGTGTCCGTCGTCGTCGCCCTGGTCGCCGCGATCGTCCCGGCCGCCCTGGTCGGACCCCGGGCCCGAGCCCTGTTTGCCGTCGTCCCCGGTGCTCTTGCCGTCACCGGCGCCGGCCCGGCGGCCGAGCAGCCCCGCGCAGTACAGCTTGATCCGGCGGCCGCTTCCCGCCGCGTGCTCCAGGAGCTGCCGGCGTCCCCCGTCGAGGTCCTTGCCGTCGAGGACGTCACGGCAGTACGTACGCGCCCGGTTCAACCACGCGGGGGTGCGCTCGGTGCTCTCGGTGGCGTCGTCGCCGGGACGGCCCGACGCGTCACCGGTGTCCGGCCGCGCGGTCGTCGGGGAGTCGCCGGACGGCCGGTCCGAGGGGCCGTCGGGAGTCGGCACCACGGAACCGATGCCTCCGGAGACGGTGGGCCCCGGTGAGCCGAGCGGCCGCTCGGGAGTCCGGATCGCCGTGACCGAGGCGGCGGGGTCCGGGTGTTGGCGGGTGAACGGCGTCGGCAGCGCTCCGGTTCCGGCCGCGACGGCGACCCCGCCGACCATCCCGGCGGCCAGCACGGCGGCGAGCCCGATCCGGGTGGGGCGCCCCCATCGCGTACGCCGTCCGTGCCTGGCCGGGCCGCCGATCCGTACGAGACCGGCGTCGGTGGCATGGGATCGGGAGCACGGGAGATCGCGCCGGCCGAGCGGGGCGACGGCGCCCTCGCCGTTCTCGCGCGTCTTGCGGAAAGCGGCCAACGCGGCTGCCTCGCCGGGGAGTTCCTCGCTGCTCGGTGCGGGTTCGGCGATCAGCGCGTCGAGTACCCCGGCGAGCCGCTCCACCTGCTCGCGCGTGCCCGCGTCGACGGCTTCCAGCGGCTCTGCGCGCAGCAGACGCTCCGCGGCGTCGGCGTCCAGCCACCTGTACTGCTCGTCGGCCATCACATGTCCTTCTGCGTCCGCGAACGCGTATGCGTCACACCGGCGGACGTCACCGCGCGGGTGCGCGATCCTCTTTGCTGGGGAACGGCGTCGAGCGCGCCGACGGATTCCGCATCCGCGTCGAGCAGCTCCGCGAGCCGCTTCAGACCGCGGTGCGCCGCCGTGCGGACGGCGCCCGGGCGCTTGCCCAGGGTCTCGGCCGCGGTCTTGGCGTCGAGGCCGACCACGACCCGCAGGACGACGGCCTCCGCCTGGTCCTGGGGGAGCTGGGCGATGAGCGAGAGGGTGCTGTCGGTGGCCAGCGACTCGATGGCCTCGGTCGCGGTGTCGGACTCGGCGGGCCGGCCGGCCAGTTCGGTCTCGTCGCCGGCCGTCGCCGGGCGGCGTCCGCGCATCCGTATGTGGTCGAGGGCCCGGTTGCGGGCTATGCGCGCCGCCCAGCCGCGGAACCGGTCCGCGTCCCCGCTGAACCGCTCCAGGTCACGGGCGATCTGGAGCCAGGCCTCGGACGTGACGTCCTCCGCGTCCGGCTCCCCGACCAGCGTCCGTACGTAGCCGAGCAGCCGTGGGTGCACGGCGCGGTACACAGTCCGGAACGCGGTCTCGTCCCCGTCCTGCGCAGCACGCACCGCGGCGGTCAGCTCCGCGTCGTCCCCCAGCACCCCCGCGCCCCTCTTTGCGCCCCGTCCGGTGCCGCTCTCGCGGACCGGTTTCTCGCCGTCGTGCTTCCTCGATGAATGGTCGCGGTCCCGGGTTCCCCGTGGTTCTGGTCACAGGTCCCACGCGGCCCGCGGTCTCCGGTCCTCGTGGTCACGGTCCCGTTGGTCCTCCGCACCCGGCGCGAATGGAACGTTACGGCCTGAAACAGCTCCCCGTCCATGTTCGTACAACGTGCAACTACCTGGTGACGGAGCGAGGTGTGACACAAAACGCAGTCGCGGCGCTGTACTGAGTACGGGCCGCCGCGCGGCCCGTGCCGCGCGACGGTCGGGGCCTCTCCTGTGGGGGGTGGCGGCCCCGGCCGTTGCCATCGGCACCACACCTCGGCACATGCACCGGCTCCGCCCGGCCCGCCCGTGGCTCAATCCGTACGGTCCCCGGCCTGCCGTGGAACCCCGGCCGCCCCCGTCGCT
The DNA here is from genome assembly GCF_040650615.1 of Streptomyces sp. NPDC048643. NCBI lineage: Bacteria > Bacillati > Actinomycetota > Actinomycetes > Kitasatosporales > Streptomycetaceae > Streptomyces > Streptomyces sp. NPDC048643. The sequence continues at coordinate 26,518 of NZ_JBEZHO010000029.1, read as the reverse complement.
CCGGCCGCCGTCCCGCTCGTCTCCGTCGTCACCGCCGCCGCTTCCACCCGGGCCGTCCCCGTGTCCGGCACCCCCGCGTCCGACGGGTCCCGTTCGGCGTTTCCCCTGCTCCCGGTCGCGGCCGCACTCCTCCGGCGGCGCCAGTCGTCCCGTCGGCGGGTGGGCGCCGCGTGCGCTCCGCCGTCCCGGGCGGCACGGAAGGCGGCGACGGCGTGCGCCTCCGCCTCGCCGTCGTCCGCGAGAGCGCGCATCGCGGCGGCGAGCAGCGACCCGACGGCGGCCCGTACGCCGAGGGCGACACCACGGCCGCCTCCGCGGACCGCGCCGGTGGCCCGGCGGCCGGGGGATCCGCCGTCGCCGCGCCGTTCACTCCTGCCGGGCCCCACGGGCTCCACAGTTTCCCTGGGTTCCCCAGGCACTCCGTCCGGTCCCATGCCGGTTCCCTCTCAGCCCGCCGCTCCGAGGTTCATCCCGAATCCCCCAGCGTCGGGGGCGCCTCGTCCGTCACACCCTCGGCCGCGAGCAGGCGCGCGAGCCGCTTCAGACCCCGGTGGGCGGAGGTGCGCACCGCGCCCGGGCGTTTGCCGAGCACCCGCGCCGCGGCCGGTCCGTCGAGGCCGACGACGACCCGCAGCAGCACCGCCTCGGCCTGGTCGCGCGGCAGCCCCGCGACCAGTTCCAGCGCGTACTCCGTGGACAGCGTCTCCAACGCCTCGTCATGAGTGCTGTGCCTGCCGGGCAGTTCCAGCACGTCCTGCTCGATGGGCGTGCCCCGGGGCCGCGCCTTCAGCCGCCGCAGATGGTCCAGCGCGCGGTGCCGGGCGATGGTCGCGGTCCAGCCGCGGAACCCGGCGCCGTCACCGCGGAACCGCCCCAGGTCCCGGGCGATCTCCAGCCAGGCCTCGGACGCCACGTCCTCCGCGTCGTCCCCGACGATCCCGCGCAGGTATCCCAGCAGTCCGGGCTGCACCATCCGGTACGCGACGGCGAAGGCGGCCTCGTCCCCCTCCTGCGCCCGCGCGACGGCCACGCCCAGTTCCGCGTCGTACGGCCGCGCGCGGCGGGGTTCCCCTCCCTGGCCCAACACTGTCCTCGTTCACGCCGAGTTCGCCCGAGTGTGCTCTGCCGACGCGGCCGACCGCGCCGACACCCTCATGGTCATCAGCGCCGGTCCCCACGGAAATGTCACAGCACGTCAGCTGCCCCGGGCCCTTCCCTCGGCGGCGCGTACGCCGGGTCGGCGGCTACCGCGTGGCCTCCCGGCACAGCAGGCGCAGGGAGCCGTCGCCCGCGTAGGCGCGGCGGGCCTCGTCGATCGGGTCCCAGAGGCGGCCGTCGGGGGTGCGCAGCCAGTGTTCGCCACCGGTCTCCCACCACTCGGCGCCCGTGCGGCGGGCGACGACCTCGCCGGCGTACGCGCCGAACCCGCGCAGCACGCTCTCGACGGCGGCGTACGGCGCCCCCTCCCGGCGTATCTCCTCGATCATGCGGTCGACCCGCCACAGACTCTGCGCGGAGTAGTCGAGGCGCAGTCGGGCGCCCTCACGCATGGTCGCGACCGAGTCGGCAGCCCAGCGAACGGGCTTCGTCGCAGCTGAAGGCCTGGTTGTCTGAGTAGCGTTCACATTCGGTAGAGCGTGGCGGCGGCCGGATTCGTCACCCGGATCGGCAGGGGTTCGCGACACCGTCCCAGGACCGCCATCTCCACCCCAGGACAGTCACAGGAACCCCCCGGCCGCACAGGTTTGGCGCCCGCCCGCCGGGGCCGTCTCCCACCGACCTGGCGTCGGCGGGCCCGGCCCCGCGCCGAGCCGCGCGGGGCCGGGCCCGCCGAGGTCCGGTCGCGGCCGGGACCGCCGGGCCGGGGGTTTCCCTGTCCGCCGGCGGTCCTGGGCCACCTGCCTTCCGCGTGTCCTACGCGCGTCCCCGCGCCCTGCGCGAGACCACCGCCCGCAGGACGCGCCGGGCCTCGACCGACGTGTCCAGCACGAACCGCAGTCCGCTCGTGCCGTGTTCGGCGAGGAGTTCCAGGACGGCGGTCTGGCGGCGCAGTTCGGCGGCGACGAGCGGGGACAGCCCCTCGGTGCGGCCCTCCTCGCGCACCGTCGGCCAGGACGTGGTGTCGTCCGCGTGGTCGAGACGTCGATGCGCCCGCAGCGCCGTCAGCGAGCAGGCGTCCGCCCAGGCGCGCAGCTCCCCCTCCGAGGGCCGCGCGGGAACGGTGTCGAGCATCAGGCGGGTGAGGACGGCCGCGTGGTCCTCGTCGGTGACGGGCGGCTCGGGCACCCCCGCGTCCAGCTTGACGCGCGCCTGCTCCAGACGTGTGCCCCACTCCGCCCAGGCATCCGCCTCCGCGAGGCACGCCCACAGGGGGCGCAGGACGTCGTCATCACCGCCAAGGAGCGGAACGCACCGATCCAAACAAGCCAGACCGCTCGCTGCCAGACTTCTCTCGTCGGCCTGAGCGATCAGTTCCACCAGACTCATCACGACTCCCTCGAAATGCCTCAACAGGGCGCCCTCGCTTTACGGAGCCCGCACTTCCCCTTACTGCGTGCAACGGTCCAGGAGTGTCACAGTGGCACCACACCGAGCCGGTCGAGGAGCCGGAAGAACAGGTTTTCGGCCATCTCCCCCGACTCCGCCACGGGACTGTCCGGCTCACCTCCAGGGCCCCCCGACTCCGTCACCGGCTCCGCCTCCAGGACGGCGAGCAGCGCGCCGGCGGTCACCGCGTGCCCCGCCTCGGCGGCCCAGGCGACCGCCCGTCCGGCCGCGTCGGCGGGCTCCAGGAAGTAGTCGTCGACGCCGAGTCCGCTGTCGCCGCCGGCGAGATGGCCGGCCATGACGTTCCGGGCCAGGCAGGTGCTCCACGCGTCGCCGGACGGCGCCGCCGCCTCGACCGCGACGCAGGCGCTGTCCATCACGTACCCGAAGAGCGCGGGCGCGCCGGTCTCGCGGGCGAGCACCTTCATGCTCCCGATCCCGGCCCCCGCGCCCGGGTACTCCCAGACCTGCCAGCCGCCGGGCGCCGTCGTCCGGGAGAGCAGGCCGGGCACCCCGGCCAGCGCGGCGGTCCGGGCGAGCGGCTGCTCGCTTCTGCCCACGACGAAATAGCCCCAATACCCCATACCGGTTCCCCCCGGGTGTCTCGGTTCGGCGGCTGGGGCCGAATACACCACAGGGGTGCCGGGGTTGACCAGAGAAAGGGACGAACCGGTGCCCGTCGGACGCCTGTCAGACGGCGTACGCGGCAGGCCCCTGGAGCGCCTTCAGGTGCTGCATGCGCGTCAGCCTCAGCACGACGAGGATCGCCAGTGCGGCGGCCACGATGTCGACGACGTCGCTGAACAGGACCTGGGCGGCGGCGTCGTGGATCTCCCCGGCGGTGCCGGCCTTGCTGTACGAACTGCCGGTCACCCGGTCGGCGAGCAGCACGAGGACCCAGAAGGTCCACCAGACGTTGACGAGGGCGTGGCCGCTCCGGGACCCGGCGGGAACGCTCGCGTCCCAGATGTCCAGCGTCACGCGGCGCGGGAACCAGAAGTTCACCACGGGGAGGAACCATCCCCAGCCGGCCCACGTCCGGGACTTGCTGTGCCCGTGCGGGCTGAACACCTCGGCGTTGACCCGGACCCGCAGGAACCAGATCAGGAAGACGACGACGGACCCCACCATCGCGGCCGACTGGGCGTAGCCCGATGTCGTGACCAGGGTGTCCGCGTCCGCGGCCCGCTCCTGGACGCCGTCGCCGAGGTCGCCGCCGGCGAGGGCCCCGGACACGTCGTACATCGTCCAGTCCGCCCAGACCGCGAAGAGGTCGGCGGCGATCACCAGCGCGAGCATCGCGACGGCCGCTCGGCCGAGGCCCACCGGTGAGCGCAGCCAGGCCGGCCCGTTCGGGGACGGCAGCGGCGGCAGCGGCGGCAGCGTCCGCGCCGCGGGCATCGGCGAGACGGGCCTCGGCGGCACGGAGTGCGACGGCGGCATGGTCATGAGAACCCCCCGGTGCACGGCACAGCGGGGTGCCGACACGACAAGCCGGGCGCGCCCCTCCCCAGGGTCACGCCCGGCACACGAATACGTATCCGGAAGATACGGTTCAGCAGAGCCGGGCGTCCAGCCGTATACGGCCGTCCCGCACGGCGCCGACACCCGCCGGGACCAGCGCTTTCGACGGACATCGGCGGGCCGCGACCCGCTCGGTCCGGCGTAGCGCGCGCCCTCCGGCCGCTCAGCCCGGCCGCTCAGCCCAGCCGCTTCGCGAGCGCCGAGAACTCCGTCCACGACAGCTCGGGCCTGCCCGGGTCCCACAGCTTCTGGACCGTGGCCCGCAGCGGCATGCGGATGCCGGCGGCGATCTGGTCCTGGGTCTGCGAGTTCGCGAGGTCGCACCAGACGGCGAAGGATCCGCCGAGGATCTGGGGGTCGTACGTCGCGGGGACCGCCGCCGTGCCGCGCAGGACGAGCGGCGTCCACTGCTCGTAGATGCGCTGTCCGGTCGGGTAGACGAAGGTCTGCGGCTCGCCGAGGACGTAGTAGAGGAACTCGTCGTTGTAGTTGATGACCTTGCGACCGGCCGACAGGTACTCGACGGGGGGCCGGGCCCCGATCTCCTTGCCGGTCCAGTACGCCACCTGGAGGTCGCCGTCCGCCTTGACGGTGCCGCCGCGGAAGAAGCCGTCGTTCCAGGCGCGCGCCGTCCGGTCGTGCCCCTGCACCACGGCGGCGCGGTCGTTCAGCCAGCCGGTCGCGAGGTCGGCGACGCTCGCGCCCGCGCCGTACTTGTCGCGCGCGGCGGAGGCGAGCTGCGGGAAGGACGCGGCCGGGTTGGACACGGTCAGGGCCTGGTACTCGTCGCCGCCGATGTGCCAGTAGGCGCCGGGGAAGAGGTCCGCGTACTCGTTGAGCAGGTCGTCGACGAGGTCGGCCGCGGCCGGCTTGGAGATGTCGACGGCGCCGCGCGTGGCCGCCCCGGACACGTTGCGCAGCTGGAGGTCGGGGTGTGCGGCGATGACCGCGCCGAGGTGTCCGGGCGAGTCGATCTCGGGGACGACGGTGATGTGCCGGCTCGCGGCGAGGGCGACGATCCGGCGGACCTCGGCCTTGCTCAGATGCTCCTTCGACACGATCTCGGGGTGCGTGTCGGACTGGATGCGGAAGCCCTGGTCGTCGGAGAAGTGCAGGCCGAGCTGGTTGAACTTCAGGTCGCCGAGCTCGCGCACCCGGTCCTCGATCCAGCCCGCCGTGAAGTGCTTGCGGGCGATGTCGAGCATGAACCCGCGCTGCGGCTTCGCGGGCCGGTCGTCGACCACACCCTCCGGGGCGGTGCCGCCGCCGTGCACCTCCTGCTTGAGGGTGCGCGTGCCGTAGAAGACGCCCGCCTCGGCGGGCCCCTTGATCGTGACCCGGTGGTTCCTGACGTCGAGGGTGTACGACTCCGGGCCCGCGGTGCCGTCGTTCAGGCCCAGTTCGACGTCGCCGTCCTTCGGATCGTCCTGGCCGGCGTACGTCAGTCTGAGTTCCCCGGCGAGCAGCTTGCCCTCGTCGGCGAGACCGGCGTCGTCCACGACGACGCGGCCACCGGAGGCGGGTCGCCAGCCGGGACCGCGAGCCGCGGTGTGCTCCCGTACGGCGGGAATGGTGCGCGGCGCCTTCGAGAGGGGGTAGCTCCTGGTCGGCGAGGGGCTGGCGCTGGGCGACACGCCGGCGGTCGCGGCCTTGGAGGCGTCGCCCGCCCCGGCCGGTTCCCCGCTGCCGCCGCCCGGCCAGACGACCACGGCCACCGCGACGACGCCGGCGACCGCGAGACCGCCCGCGGCGATCTGGGCGCGACCCCGCCACCATGCCTGCCGCCGCGGCGCACGCCGCCTGCCTCCACTCACGCCGCCAGCCTCATCCCGTCATCGGGGCCACTCCCCCAAAAGATCCACTCCTCCGACCAGGTGTACTCCTCCATCGGGGTGTCCACCTCCCCACTCCACCGCGAACTCTGCCCCGGCCGCCACCGGTACCGTCCACCGGACGCTCCGAAACTCTCCCGTCCGGGTGAAATTCGGGCATCCGTCGGACAGCTCTTGCCACACCTCGATAGCGTGAGCGGCACAGCTTTCACTTCTCCCCCTGTCGAAACACACGTATCGCGCGCACGTCACGCTCACGGGACGTCGCCCCTCTCCCTCCACCGCCGAGGATCCACGCTGACGTCGCACCGTCTCCCACGCCTCCCCGGCCAGGTCGCCCTGCCCGAACAGAAGAGCGCGCCGCCGTCCCCGGGCCGCCTCGACGGGTTCAACTCCGCGCCGGCCGAAGCGGTCACCCGGGCCCTGCTCACCTGCTGCCGCAGCCTGCGCTGGGCGCACCGGCTGGCCGCCCACCGGCCCTACCCGGATCTCGCCGCGCTGCTCGCCGCGTCCGACGAGGCGGCGTACGACCTGACCCCGGCGGACCTGGCCGAGGCCCTGGCCGGCGAGTCGCTGACGCTGCTCCCGGAGGGCGCGTACTCCGCCGCCCACACCGCGCTGAGCGCCGCGCACGCCGCCTACGAGAGTCGATTCGGGCATGTGTTCGTCATCTGTCTGGACGGCTTCGCCCCGGGCGAGGCGCTCGACCAGGTGCTCGCGGGCATCCGGTCCCGGCTGACGAACGATCCCGAGGAGGAGCGGGTCACCACCGCCGAGGAGCTGCGGCGACTGGCCCGCGGCCGGCTCTCCCGCCTCGCCCTTCAGTTCGCGGCCCCGGACGGTTCCCGGCCGGACCACGCCGACGCCGGGCGCCCGTAATAGCCCGAACGTGGCTGATTGATTGCCAGTTTGATCACATTGATAGGGCCGCTGTAAGCGTTCCGACAACACGTCGCTACGATGGCCGGGGCCGGTGGACCGTACCCGGCCGGGCCCGTCCGACACAGAAGCCGGCGCGGCCCCAATCCCCGCTCCCGGAGGGTTCTTCCGTGCCGGCTGGAACGCTGTACCGCGGCCGGGAAGGAATGTGGTCCTGGGTGGCTCATCGAGTCACCGGCGTCCTCATCTTCTTCTTCCTGTTCGTACACGTGCTGGACACCGCTCTCGTCCGTGTGTCCCCCGAGGACTACGACAAGGTCGTGTCCACGTACAAGACCCCGATCGTCGCGCTGCTGGAGTACGGCCTCGTCGCCGCCATCCTCTTCCACGCGCTGAACGGCCTGCGTGTCATCGCCGTCGACTTCTGGTCGAAGGGCCCGCGCTACCAGAAGCAGATGCTCTGGTCCGTCGTCGGTATCTGGGTCGTGCTGATGGCCGGGGCGCTCTACCCCGTGCTCGGGCACGCATTCCGCGAAGTCTTCGGGAGCTGACGCAGATGTCCACTACTGACACCGCCGCTTCCGGCATCGGCCCCGTCGAAGGTTCCGGAGAGTTCTCGGCGTACAGCGTCGACAACCCGGCCCCGTTCATCGAGGCCCCCCGCAAGCGCACCAAGAAGACCCCGAAGTCCACCCGTGGCAACTTCGAGATGTACGGCTGGCTCTTCATGCGCCTGTCCGGCATCGTCCTGGTCGTCCTGGTCATCGGCCACCTGCTCATCCAGCTCGTCCTGGACGGCGGCGTCTCCAAGATCGGCTTCGCCTTCGTGGCCGGCCGGTGGGCGAACCCCTGGTGGCAGGTCTGGGACCTGGCCATGCTGTGGCTCGCCATGCTGCACGGCGCCAACGGCCTGCGTACCGTCATCAACGACTACGCGGAGCGCGCGAACACGCGCCTGTGGCTGAAGGGCCTGCTCTACACCGCCACGGTGTTCACGATCCTGCTGGGCACGCTGGTGATCTTCACCTTCGACCCGAACATCCGCTAGGCACGGGGCTGAGGCAACCACTCATGAAGATCCACAAGTACGACACCGTCATCGTCGGCGCCGGCGGCGCCGGTATGCGCGCCGCCATCGAGTCGACGAAGCGCAGCCGCACCGCCGTGCTGACGAAGCTCTACCCCACCCGCTCCCACACGGGCGCGGCGCAGGGCGGCATGGCCGCCGCGCTCGCCAACGTGGAGGAGGACAACTGGGAGTGGCACACCTTCGACACGGTCAAGGGCGGTGACTACCTGGTCGACCAGGACGCCGCCGAGATCCTGGCGAAGGAGGCCATCGACTCGGTCCTCGACCTGGAGAAGATGGGCCTGCCGTTCAACCGGACGCCCGACGGGACGATCGACCAGCGCCGCTTCGGCGGTCACTCCCGCAACCACGGCGAGGCCCCGGTGCGCCGGTCCTGCTACGCCGCGGACCGCACCGGCCACATGATCCTCCAGACGCTGTACCAGAACTGCGTCAAGGAGGGCGTGGAGTTCTTCAACGAGTTCTACGTCCTCGACCAGCTGCTCACCGAGGTCGACGGCGTCAAGCACTCGGCGGGCGTCGTCGCCTACGAGCTGGCGACCGGCGAGATCCACGTCTTCCAGGCGAAGTCCGTGATCTACGCCTCCGGCGGCACCGGCAAGTTCTTCAAGGTGACCTCCAACGCGCACACGCTGACCGGCGACGGCCAGGCCGCCGTCTACCGTCGCGGGCTGCCGCTGGAGGACATGGAGTTCTTCCAGTTCCACCCGACCGGCATCTGGCGCATGGGCATCCTGCTGACGGAGGGCGCCCGCGGTGAGGGCGGCATCCTCCGCAACAAGGACGGCGAGCGCTTCATGGAGAAGTACGCGCCGGTCATGAAGGACCTCGCGTCCCGTGACGTCGTCTCGCGCTCCATCTACACGGAGATCCGTGAGGGCCGCGGCTGCGGTCCCGAGGGCGACCACGTCTACCTCGACCTCACGCACCTCCCGCCGGAGCAGCTGGACGCCAAGCTGCCCGACATCACGGAGTTCGCGCGCACCTACCTCGGCATCGAGCCCTACACGGACCCGATCCCGATCCAGCCCACCGCGCACTACGCCATGGGCGGCATCCCCACGAACGTCCAGGGTGAGGTCCTCTCGGACAACACCACGGTCGTTCCGGGCCTGTACGCCGCCGGTGAGGTCGCCTGTGTCTCCGTGCACGGCGCCAACCGTCTCGGCACCAACTCGCTGCTGGACATCAACGTCTTCGGACGCCGCGCCGGTATCGCCGCCGCGGAGTACGCGGAGAAGACGGGCTACGTCGAGCTGCCCGAGGACCCGGCCTCCAAGGTCGTGGCCCAGGTCGAGCGTCTGCGCGACTCCACGGGCACCGAGCGGGTCGCCGCGATCCGCCTGGAGCTCCAGGAGTGCATGGACGCCAACGTGATGGTGTTCCGCACCGAGCAGACGATCAAGACGGCGGTCGAGAAGATCGCGGAGCTGCGCGAGCGCTACCTGAACGTCTCGATCCAGGACAAGGGCCGGCGGTTCAACACGGACCTCCTCGAAGCCATCGAGCTGGGCAACCTGCTCGACCTGGCGGAGGTCATGGCCGTGTCCGCACTCGCGCGCAAGGAGTCCCGCGGCGGTCACTACCGCGAGGACTACCCGAGCCGCGACGACGTCAACTTCATGCGCCACACCATGGCGTACCGCGAGGTCGGCGACGACGGCACCGAGTCCATCCGTCTCGACTACAAGCCGGTCGTCCAGACCCGCTACCAGCCGATGGAGCGTAAGTACTGATGGCTACTCCCACCCTGGACAAGGCGGACGCGGCCGGCACGCCCGAGCCCGGTTTCGCCGACTCCCCGTACATCACCGCCACGTTCCGCATCCGCCGGTTCAACCCGGAGGTCTCGGCCGAGGCGGTCTGGGAAGACTTCCAGCTGGAGATCGACCCCAAGGAGCGTGTCCTCGACGCGCTGCACAAGATCAAGTGGGACCAGGACGGCACGCTCACGTTCCGTCGGTCCTGCGCGCACGGCATCTGCGGCTCGGACGCCATGCGGATCAACGGCAAGAACCGCCTGGCCTGCAAGACGCTGATCAAGGACCTGAACCCCGCGAAGCCGATCACGGTCGAGGCCATCAAGGGCCTGACGGTGCTGAAGGACCTCGTGGTCGACATGGACCCGTTCTTCCAGGCCTACCGCGACGTGATGCCGTTCCTCATCACGAAGGACACCAACGAGCCGACGCGCGAGCGCCTGCAGTCGGCCGAGGACCGCGAGCGGTTCGACGACACCACCAAGTGCATCCTGTGCGCGGCGTGCACGTCGTCCTGCCCGGTGTTCTGGAACGACGGCCAGTACTTCGGTCCGGCCGCCATCGTGAACGCCCACCGCTTCATCTTCGACTCGCGTGACGAGGCCGGCGAGCAGCGGCTGGAGATCCTGAACGACAAGGACGGTGTGTGGCGTTGCCGCACGACGTTCAACTGCACGGACGCCTGCCCCCGAGGCATCGAGGTCACGAAGGCGATCCAGGAGGTCAAGCGCGCGCTGATCACGCGTCGCTTCTGACCGCTCCGCGCACGGCCGAAGGGCCCCGCTCCCCATTCGGGAGCGGGGCCCTTCCGCATGCCGTCAGCCGCGCAGGACGCGGCCCTGCTTGTCGGTGCGGTCGTTGCTCGTGAAGAACAGGATCGCGTCGACCAGGGCCCAGATGCCGAGTCCGCCGCAGGTGAAGAGCTGGGCGATGGCGACACCGGTGGAGCCGACGTAGAAGCGGCCGGCACCGAAGCCGCCCAGGAACAGCTGGAGAACTCCGGCGATCACCTTGGACTTGTCGGAGTAGGGACGGCCCTGCGGGTCGTAGCCGTAGGGCGCGTCAGGGGTGGGGACGGTCATGAGTACTGCTCCTGGATGACGGAAGGCGGCCGGAGCGGTTCGCTCCGGTGAGCGCCCAGGAGGGGTCCCATCGCAGAGATCGCCCATGGATGGCGTGCACGTCGTCCCCCCTGTGCCGTCGGAGCGTACGGAGATTCATGCACTTAATGGGAGAGAAATTGATCAATCTTGCCCATTCCGTGATCATGATCCGTTCGCTGCCGGGCGAGGTGCACCGCGCCCCGGCTAGAAGACGTTGCGGAGCACCGTCCAGGCCACCGCGGTCAGAAGCACCAACGCCTGGGTACTCGGCTTCAGTTCGGGGTGCCAACGACGTCCGCGCAGACCCTGGACCATCCAGCACGCCAGCAGGGTGAGGGCGAACGGCGCGGCGAGGAGCAGCATCCGGTTGTCGTGCCAGGCGGCGGCGAAGTGACCGTGCATCAGGTCGTAGACCATGCGCGTGCCGCCGCAGGCGGGGCAGAGCAGGCCGGTGAGATACCGGAACGGGCAGCCGGGCAGCAGATGCCCCGGCTCGTGCGGATCGGTGACGTACAGATAACCGGCCCCGGCCGTCCCGGCGGCGAGCACCGCGAGAGGTGCCGCCGCCGGGTGCCGCAGCGCGACCAGGCGCGCCGCGACGGAGTCAGCCACGCAGGACCCGGCCGTCGGAGTCGGTGGCGCTGTTGCCGACGAGCAGCATGATGCCGTCGATCAGGGCCCAGACACCCAGGCCGCCGCAGGTGAGGAGCTGGGCTATGCCGATGCCGACGTTGCCCATGTAGAAGCGCCCGATACCGAGGCTGCCCAGGGCGAGCTGGAGGACACCGGCGACGATCTTCGACTTCTCGGAGTACGGGCGGCCGTAGGGGTCGTAGCCGTACGGGGCGTTCGGGTCACCGGTGTAGGTGCCGGGCGGGACCGCACCGCCCGGGTAGCCGCCCTGCCCCGGGTAACCGCCCGGCCCCGCGTAGCCGCCGGGCCCGGGGTAGCCGTACTGGCCCGGGTTGCCGTACGGGCCCTGCTGGGCGTACGGGCCGGCCTGCTGCCCGGCGTCGTAGGGGCCGGTGCCGCCGGGCGGGGTCGCTCCGGCGTTCGGGTAGCCGTAGCCGGGCGGCTGGTTCGGGGGCTGCGGCGGCTGGTGCGGCTGGTCGGTCAAGGCGCTGACTCCTGGTGTGCCCGCACGCGACGGCGCGGGACTGGGGTTCGAAGGGCGACGATCGGTCAGGCCATCTTGCAGGAGGAGGCCCACGGCGGAGAAGTGGGCCCGCCCCGAGGACTCCGGGCCCCCGCCGGACCGGCAGACGAGGATCGTCGAACCGGTCGAGGATCGTCGGACCGGTGATCCGCCGGTCCCCGCCCTGCCGTCGGCGGCGTCGGCGTGGATCGCCTCAACGGGTGATCACATGTTCGGCGCCCGGTCCGGCCCGCGATGACCGCCCCCACCGCTGCCTAATCTGATGGCATGTCAGATGACGTGTCATACGAGCTGCTCGGGCTCGACAACGTACTGCTGCCCGTCGGGAACCTCGGCGAGGCGGTGAGCTTCTACGAGCGGGCCGGTTTCCCGCTGGCCTTCCGCCTCGACGAGGCCGGGATCGCCCTGCTGAAGATCGGCAAGGAGACGCCCGGGGTGCTGCTGCGCCTGGACGACGAGCTGAGCCACCGGCCGCCGCCGTGGGCGTCGCCGCGACTGTGGCTGGAGGTGCGCGACGCCCGCTCCGCGGCCCGCGCCCTGGCGGCGGCGGGCATCCCTCCGCTCGACGAGCCCTTCTCCGTGGCCACCGGCTGGACCGTCGAGTTCGCCGACCCCTGGGGCAACGTCATCGGCCTGACGGACTACACCAAGCGTCCGGAACTCGCGCGCAGGGCCTGAGAGTCGGGACGGCGGAACGCGTCCGGGCTCCGGCGCAGGAGTCAGTCCCGGATCCCACTTGAACATGTTCAAAAGCAGGTCTACATTCATCCCTGACAGCGTTTTGAACGCGTTCAAGAAGGGGTGGGGACATGGACCTCACAGTCGTCGCGTACGTCATCTACCTGCTCGTCAGCATCGCGCTGACGGTCTGGGTGGCCCGCACGCTGAGCACCAACGGGCGGATCTTCCTGTCGGACGTCCTGCACGGGAACGAGAAGCTCGCCGACGCCGTCAACCACCTGCTGGTGGTGGGCTTCTACCTGGTCAACCTGGGCTTCGTCGCGCTCTACCTGCACCAGAGCGACGACATCTCCAACGCCCGCGAGATCTTCGAGGCCCTCTCGACCAAGCTGGGCGTCGTCCTGCTGGTCCTCGGCGTCATGCACCTGGGCAACGTGTACGTACTCAACAAGATCCGCCGCCGGGGCGTCATGGAGCGGGAGCAGATCCCGCCGGTGCAGCCGACCGACTGGGCCGCGCCCGCGGCCGGGATGTGAGACCGGTGACCGGCACCCAGGCCGGCCCGGGCCGGGACGCCCCGCGCGTCCCGGTCCGCGGGCTCACCGTCCTCCACGACCCTCGCTGCTCGCTGTGCGCCTTCCTGACCAACTGGCTCGCCCGGCAGCCGCAGCTGGTCCCCCTGCGTTTCGTGCCGGTCGGTTCCGAAGAGGCCCGGCGCCGCTTCCCCGGGCTCGACCACCGCGCGACCCTGAGCGAGATCACCGTCGTGGGGGACGCCGGACAGGTCTACCAGGGGGCGCCCGCCTGGATCGTCACCCTGTGGGCGCTGCGCGAGTACCGGTCGCTGGCCCACCGGCTGAGCACCCCCACCGGGGCGAAGTTCGCCCGGGGCGCCGTCCTCGCCGCCGCCAAGTGGCGCGAGGCGCAGCGGTCCGAGCGGTGGGGCGGCGGGGCCTACCACTGGGGCGACGGGTGGAGCTACGACCCGGCGGCGGGCTGGACGTACGCGCCGCCCTGCGACAGCGGCGGCTGTTCCCCCGCTCCCACTGGTTAGGCTCGTCCCGTGCCAGCACCGACAGACAGCCCCGTCCCCAGCGAGTCCTCCGTGCCCTCCGCCTCCCCGGCCCCAGCGGGCAAGGACGCGGGCAGGAGCCCCGGCAAGAGCGAGCAGACCCGGGCCCTCATCCTGGAGACGGCGATGCGGCTGTTCCAGGAGCGGGGCTACGACAAGACGACCATGCGGGCCATCGCCCAGGAGGCCGGGGTCTCGGTCGGGAACGCGTACTACTACTTCGCCGGCAAGGAGCACCTGATCCAGGGCTTCTACGACCGGATCGCGAGCGAGCACCAGGAGGCCGTCCGCGAGGTGCTGGACCGCGAGACCGACCTGGAGGCCCGACTGGGCGGTGTGCTGAAGGTGTGGCTGGACATCGCCACGCCGTTCCACGAGTTCGCGGTGCAGTTCTTCAAGAACGCCGCGGACCCGGACAGCCCGCTCAGCCCCTTCTCCCCCGAGTCGGAGCACGCGCGCGCGGAGGCCATCAGCGTCCACAAGGAGGTGCTGGCCGGGGCGAGGACGAAGGTGCCCGAGGAACTGCGCGAGATCCTCCCGGAGCTGATGTGGCTCTCCCAGATGGGGCTCGTCCTGTACTGGGTCTTCGACCGTACGGAGGGCCGCGAGCGCAGCTACCGGCTCGCCGAGCGCGGTGCGCGACTGACCGCGCGCGGCGTCTCACTGGCCCGGTTCCGGCTGCTGCGCCCCCTCGTCCACGAGGTGCACGAGCTGTTCACGGACTTCCTGCCGGGGATGACGAAGGCGCTGCCGGACCCGGCGAAGAAGCAGGGCAAGAAGGAGACCTGAGGACCTGAGGACCGACCGGAGGGTGATCCCAGGGACTGCCTGGGCAGAGGCGTAAGGGGCGCCCGTCCATGGCGGGAGCCCCTTACCCACTCGGTTCGCGCGTGCCGCGGCCTCAGTTGACCGCGTCGGCGTCCACCTCGCCCGCCGTCAGCTCCACGTCGTGCACCAGCGGCTGGTCGGCCACCACGACGTGCCGGGCCCGCGCCCCGTACGAACGGGCCGTCGCCGACAGCAGATACGTGCCCGGCGCCGGGACCGAGACGATGTACGAACCGTCGGCCAGCGAGGTCACGCGGTCGAGCTGACGGCCGCCCTTGGACAGCAGGGTGAGGACCGCGCCGTCGACGGGCACACCCTCCGCGTCGCGGACGAGACCGTGGACGACGGTCGCGCCGCCCTCGGCGGGGGCGGGCTCCTCGGCGGCCGGGGCCTCGGCCGGTTCGACCGCCAGGTGCGGCAGCCGCTTCTCCAGCCCCGCGGGCAGCCACCAGTTGGAGTCGCCGAGCAGGTGCATCGCGGCCGGCACCAGGGCCGTCCGCAGGATGAAGGCGTCGAGCGCGACGGCCGCGGCGAGCCCGACGCCCGCCATCGCGGCTCCCGAGTCGCCGCTCAGGACGAACGCCAGGAAGACGCAGACCATGATCAGCGCGGCGGAGTTGATGACCCGGCTGGTCTCGGCCAGACCGACCCGCACCGCCCGGGCGTTGTCCTTGGTGTGCACCCATTCCTCGTGCATGCGGCTCACCAGGAACACCTGGTAGTCCATGGAGAGTCCGAAGAGGAGCGAGAGCATGATCACGGGCAGGAAGGCGTTGATCGGGCCCTCCTTGCCGAGGCCGAGGAGTTCCAGGCCCCAGCCCCACTGGAAGACCGCGGTGAGGACACCGAAGGACGCGGCGGCGGCGATCAGGTTCATCAGCGCGGCCGTCAGCGGGACCACCAGCGACCGGAAGGCGACCAGCAGGAGCAGGAAGCCGAGGCCGATGATCGTGGCGACGAAGTACGGCAGCCGGTCACCGGTGATCGTGGCGAAGTCCTTCGACACGGCGGTGACACCGCCGACGTGCGCCGTCGCGCCCGCGTCCGGGATGACCCGGTCCCGCAGGGTGTCGATGAGCTCGTCCGTCTTCTGCGACTGCGGTGACGTCGTCGGTACGACCTGGACGACCGTCACACCGTGCGCGGGCGGCAGCGCGGCGACCCGGGCCACGCCGGCCGTACCGTCGATGCCCTTCACCAGGGCGTCCGTGTCACCGGCGGTCACCACCACCTGCAAGGGGCCGTTGAAGCCGGGCCCGAAGCCCTCCGCGAGCAGGTCGTAGGCCTTCCTGGTGGTGGTCGAGGCGTCGTCGTTGCCCTGGTCGGTGGCGCCGAGGCGCAGCGACAGGACGGGGATCGCGAGGATCGCCATGACGACCACGGCGACGGCGGCGATCGTCTTGGGTCGGCGCTGCACGGTCGAGGACCAGCGGGCCGCGGCGCCGCTCGTCCGCTCCGGCTCGGGGCCCCGTTCGGCGAGCCGGCGCCGCTGGCGGCGGCTGAGCACCCGTACGCCGAGCAGGCCCAACAGCGCGGGCAGCAGGGTGGTGGCCGCGAGGACGCTGAAGACGACGGTGAGGGACGTCCCGATGACCACGCCGTCCAGGAAGCGCAGGTTCGTCACGAGCATGCCCGCGAGCGCGATGCACACCGTGCCACCCGCGAACAGCACCGCCCGGCCCGAGGTGTTGAGCGCGGTGACCGCCGACTCCTCCGGTTCCATGCCGCGCAGGATGCCCCGCCGGTGCCGGGTCACGATGAACAGCGCGTAGTCGATGCCGACGCCGAGGCCGATCAGGGTCGCCAACAGCGGTGCCAGGTCCGGGATGTCGGTGCTGTGGCTGAGCAACTGGGTGGAGAACAGGCCCGTGCCGACGCCGAAGACGGCGATGCCGATGGGCAGCAGCATCGCGAAGAGCGAGCCGAACGCGAGGAAGAGGACGACGGCCGCGGCCAGGATGCCGACCATCTCGGCGAGCCCGGTGGGCGGTTCCTGCACCCGCTGGATCGCCTGACCGCCCAACTCGACCTGGAGACCGTCCCGTCCGGCGTCCCGGGCGGTGTCGAGGACGTCCTGGACCAGCTCCTTGGGTACCGCGTTCGCCTGCTCGGTGAAGGTGACCTGGGCGTACGCGATGTCGCCGCTGCGGCTGATCTGCGCCGCGCCCCGCTCCCCCTCGTACGGTCCCGCGACGGCGCCGACGCCCTTCATGCCGGCGATCTCGTCCAGCGCGGGCTGGATCCGGGAACGGACGGACGCGTCTCTGACCGTCCCCTCGTCGACCTTCCACACCACCGTGTCGGTGTCCCCGGCGCTCTCCGGGAAGGCCTTCTCCATCTGGTCGTACGCGCGCTTGGAGTCCGTGTTCGGGAGGGAGAACACATTCGCGTAGTCCGTGCCCGCGGTGGTCGCCGCGAAGCCCAGACCGAACAGTGCGCCCACCCACAGCAACAGGACCACCAGCCGATGCCGATAGCACCAACGTGCCAATGCCGCCACGCTCAACGCTCCTTGTCCGATGGGTCGATCGGTCGGTCCCCCAGGTCCTGCGCACCAGCATCGACGGCGCCGCGCACCCCGGGACACGACGCGCCCATGACTCTCAAGGAACTCCAAAGGGGGAACCGCCCCCGCCGTCGACGGCCCCGCCGATACTGGGGAGATGAGCGCACACGAGGGATCCACCGTCCTCGTCGTCGAGGACGAGCCGAGCATCGCCGACGTCCTCACCATCGCGCTGCGCTACCACCGGTTCGAGGTGATGGCGGCCGGGACCGTCCGCGAGGCCCTCGAACTCGCCGAGCGCACCCGCCCCGACGCGGCCCTGCTCGACATCATGCTGCCGGATGGCGACGGCCGGGCCCTCGGCCGCGAACTGCGGGCGCGCCGCCCCGGACTGGCCATCGTGTTCCTCACCGCGCGGGACGCGCCCGCCGAGATCGTCGGCGCGCTCGGCTTCGGCGACGACTACATCACCAAGCCGTTCAACATCGACGAGGTCGTCGCCCGCATCACCGCCGTGCTGCGCCGGACGCGGCCCGACGACGTCCTGCCGCAGCGCCCGCCCCTGCGGTACGGCGATCTGGAGCTGGACGAGACGACCTACCGCGTGCACCGCGCGGGCACCACCGTCGAGCTCACCCCCACCGAGTACGCCCTGCTGCGCTTCCTCGTCCGCAACGGCGGGAGGATCGTGCCCAAGGAGCAACTCCTGCGCCACGTCTGGCAGTACGAGCACCCGGCCGAGTCCACCGTCGTGGAGACGTACATCAGCTATCTGCGGCGCAAGCTCGAACCGCTGGGGCCACCGGTGATCCAGACCCGGCGGGGCGTCGGGTACGGACTCGCGTGAGGCCGCCCGCCCTGGCCGCGCTCCCCCGACCGCGCTGCCGGCACGGCGTCCACTCGCTCCGAGGCCAGCTCACCCTCGCGAACGTCGCGCTCCTCGCCCTCGGCATCGTGACGGCGACCGCGGTGAGCCTGATGGGCATGCGGCACTACCTGCTCGACCAGGTGGACGCCCAACTGGTCAAGACCCGCGAGTCGCTGGGCGTCTCCCGACTCACCATGAGCCAGATCGACTCGCTGACCGCTCTGACGTTCGTCCGGGACCGGATCGGCCCCGCCGTTGACGAGTCGCCCAAGCCCGACTCCCTCTTCGCCGCCGTCGACCGGCGGGGCCGGGCCGTCGAGGTGGCCGGCTTCGAACCCACGGACACACAGCGCGCGTTCGCCGCCGCCGTGGACGAACCCGGCGCGCTCGCCCGCGACAGCGACCCGCACGACATCACCGTCCACGGCGCCGACTACCGGGCGACCGGGGCCCGCCTCGCCGACGGCACGTACGTCCTGTTCGCCACCTCGACCGACGGACTGCACAAGGGCATCGCCAAGGCCCTCAAGCTCGATCTGACCGTCGGCAGCCTGCTGTTGGCGCTCCTCGCCTGCCTCACCATGTTCAGCGTGCGCCGCAGGATGCTGCCCCTGGAGGCCATGGTGGAGACCTCGTCGGCCATCGCCGACGGCGACCTCACCCGGCGCGTGCCCTCCAGCCACCGCCCGACCCAGGAGGTCGAACAGCTGCGGCTCGCCCTCAACTCCATGCTCCAGCAGGTCGAGTCGGCCCACCGGACCCGCGAACGCAGCACCGCCCAGCTGCGCCGGTTCGTCGGCGACGCCTCGCACGAGCTGCGCACCCCGCTGGCGGCGATACGCGGATACCTCCAGCTGTACGACAAGGGAATGCTCACCGACCCCGTCGAGCGCAGGCGCGCCTGGGACCGGATGAACGGCGAGGCCGACCGCATGGGCCGCCTCGTCGACGAACTCCTCACGCTGGCCCGCCTCGACCAGCGCCCCGAACTGCGCTTCCGGAGCGTCGACCTGAGCCGGCTGGTGCGGGACGCCGCCGAGGACCTGCGCGCCCAGCAGCCCGAACGTCCGGTGACCGTGGACGCCGACGGCACCCTGCTCGTCCAGGCCGACGAGTCCGGGCTGCGGCAGGTGCTGGGCAACCTCGTGGGCAACGTACGCACCCACACCCCCGCCGACGTGCCGGTGCGGATCGGGCTGGAGCGCGCGGACGGTGTCGTACGGCTGTGTGTCGCGGACAAGGGTCCGGGGCTCGCCGAGGAGGACGCGACGCGCGTCTTCGACCGCTTCTTCCGGGCAGGTGGCGGCGCGGGCAGCGGGCTCGGCCTGGCCATCGTGGACGGCGTGGTGACGGCCCACGGGGGCAGCGTCGCCGTGCGGACGGCACCCGGCGAGGGTCTCGACGTGACGGTGACCCTGCCGGTGCGGTGAGGCGGCCGTGTCCGCGGGCGCCCCGGCCCGGCCCGCACGACGCGCCCGCCGAGGCTGAGACGCCTCTCCGGTACTGCTGTGACCTGCGGGAACGGACTTGGGCAGATGCTGACCCGGGCGATTGAACACCGGCCCGCACGGTCCCGTACACCACGACGAAGGCGGCATCGGTCTCCACGCCCCGGTCCGTCACGCCACCACCGCGCCGCGCACGGAAGGACCGCCGGGTTGTCGTTCACATCGAGCTCTCGACAGCTGCCGAACACGGACGAGACGCCGCCGGGCGACGCCCCCGGCTCCGAGCGGGCCGCTCCGGCCGCCGAGGGTCGGCAGGCCACCGGCACCGCGCAGGACGCGACCGCCCCGCGGTCCGAGCGCGCCCCGACCGATGCGGAGCCGGAGCCGGTCGCGCCCGCGCCGGGGGGCGAGGACGAGCGGGGCGCGCCCGCGCCGGGCTCCGGGAAGAGCGCGGCCCCCCCGGTACCTGAGGAGCGCGGCGACGTCTCCGGCGGCGACGCGGTCCCGGCCGGGACCGGTGCCGGGTCGTCCTCCGAGGAGGACGAAGGCGAGGAACCGGGTTCGGTTCCCGTGGCCCCGTCGGCCGGAGGCGAGGTCGAGGAAGTGAGCCCGGACCCGGATGCGGGCCCTGCGGCCTCCTCGGTCGGAGGTGTCGGAGATGTGGGAGAGGGCGCTCCCCCGACGGGGCCGGTGGGCGGGTGGCGGGGGCGCTATCCCGTCGCCGCGAGCGTCCTCGCGTGGACGGTGACCGGTCTCGCCGCCGTGCTCGTGCTGTTCGCGCTGCTCATGCCCGGCAAGGCGGACCAGTTCCACCCGGCACAGTTCCTGCGCGTGCCGGTGGAGGCCGTGTTCGGCGCGGCCCTGGTGCTGGTTCTGCCGCGCCGGCCGCGGATCGCCGTCGCGGTGGTCGCCGGGCTCGCCCTCGGCGTCCTGACCGTGCTGAACCTCCTCGACGTCGGCTTCAACGAATACCTGGGCCGGGGCTTCAACGTGGTCCTCGACTGGGCGCTGTTCAGCGACGCGCAGGCCTACCTCCAGGACACGTTCGGCGGGGGCGGGGCGCTCGGCATCGCGGTGCTGGCCGTGGTGCTCGTGATCGCGATCCTGGCGCTCGTCACGCTGTCGGTGGTCCGGCTGGGCAACCTGGTGGCCCGCAACTCCGAGGTGGCGACGCGCGCCACGCTGGTGGCTGCGATCGTCTGGGTGACGTGCGCGGCGCTCGGCGTGCAGTTCACCGGTGTGCCCATCGCCTCCGAGCATGTCGCGCTGGCCGTCCAGGACCGGGCCCAGCGGGTCCGCGACACGATCCGGGACGAGGCCGAGTTCGCGAGGATCGCGAAGAAGGACACCTTCGCGAACACGCCGCCGGACCAGCTCCTCCCGGACCTGCGCGGCAAGGACATGATGATCACCTTCATCGAGAGCTACGGCCGCAGCGCCATCGAGGACCCGGTGATGGCTCCGGGCGTCGACGCGACCCTGACCGCGGAGAACAAGAAACTCACCGGGGCCGGGTTCGCGGCGAAGAGCGGCTGGCTCACGTCGGCGACGTACGGCGGCAGCAGCTGGCTCGGCCACTCGACGTTCCTGTCGGGCCTGTGGATCAACAACCAGCAGCGCTACCGCACCGTCACCGCGGGCGATCACCTGACGCTCCCCGGCGCCTTCGAGAAGACCGGCGACTGGGACACCGTCGGCGTGATGCCGGGTGTCCAGAAGGCGTGGCCCGAGCAGAAGTTCTACGGCATCGACAAGCTCTACGACTCCCGCGACCTCGGCTACAAGGGACCGAAGTTCAGCTGGTCCACGATGCCCGACCAGTACGCGCTGACCGCGTTCGAGCGTCTCGTGCACGGCAGGAAGCACGACAAGCCGCTCATGTCGACGATCATCCTGACGTCGAGTCACCAGCCGTGGGCGCCCATCCCGAAGACGGTCCCGCAGGACCAGGTCGGCGACGGCTCGGTCTACGACGCGATCGAGAAGGCCGGCAAGAGGCCCGGGGACATCATCACCAGCTCGCAGAAGTCGAAGGAGGAGTACGGCAAGTCCATCCAGTACTCGGTGACGAGCCTCATCGACTACCTGGTGAAGTACGGCGACAAGAACACCGTCCTGATCTTCCTCGGCGACCACCAGCCGATCGCCCGGGTCAGCGGCGACCATGCGAGCCGCGACGTGCCCGTCTCGATCGTCGCCAAGGACCCGAAGGTGCTCGACCGGATCTCCGACTGGGGCTGGACGGACGGCCTCCAGCCCGAGCACAACGCGCCGGTCTGGAAGATGAGCGCGTTCCGCGACCGCTTCCTGACGGCGTACGGATCGACTCCGCACGTCTGACGGCCGTCCCGTGGCGCCCCCGGCGGCGCCACGGGTGCCTGGCGGGGCCGTCAGATCCAGACCAGCCTCCAGAGCCGGAACACGCCGGTGCCGTCGGACAGGTACTGGCCGCCGCCGACGTCCTCGCTGCTGAGGACGTAGTCCTTGCGCTGCCACAGCGGGATCAGCGGAACGTCCTGCGCGACGGACTCCTGGAGGCGCCGGAACGAGTCGGTCGTCCTGCTGCGGTCCTTCTCCTGTTGGGTCTCCCGGATCAGCCGGTCGACGTCCTTGCTGCTGTACCCGTTCTTCATGGAGTTGCCGGTGCCGACGAGGGGCGCGCCGAAGGTGTCGGGGTCGGGGTAGTCGGCGACCCAGCCGACCGCCCAGGCGTCCAGGGAGCCCTCGGCGTACCGCTTCTGGAAGTCCGTCCACTCGTAGCCCTTGGTCGTCACCTTGAACAGTCCGCCCGCCTCCAGCTGCTGCTTGAGCTCGGCGGCCTCCTCGCCCGCGGCGCCCCGGCCCTCGGCGTATCCGTAGGTGAACCGCACGGGCAGCGTGACCCCGGCCTCGGTCAGCAGGGCGCGCGCCTTCTTGGCGTCCGGTTTCGGGTAGGCGTCGAAGAAGGACGTCGAGTGGCCCGTGATCCCCGCCGGGATCAGCCCGTACAGCGCCTCGGTGGTGCCCTTGTAGGTCCGGTCGACGAGCTGCTCGCGGTCGATCAGCGAGGCGACAGCCTGCCGGACCCGCGCGTCGTGCAGCGGCGAGGACGCGCGGACGTTCAGGACGAGGTTGCGGGTCTCGGCGCTCTCCGCCTCCGTGACCCGCTGCTTCGGGTCGCTCGGCGAGAGACCGGCGAGCATGGCGGGCGGCAGCTGGCGTGCCGCGACGTCGAACTTCTTCGCCTTCCAGGCGGCCTGCAGGGCCTGCGAGTCGGGGTAGTAGCTCAGGACGACGGGCCTGCCGGGGTCCTTGACGGCCCCTTCGTAACGGGAGTTGGGCGCGAGGACGGCCCGCAGGTTCTTCGCGTACTTCTTCAGCGTGTACGGGCCGGTGCCGTCCGCGTCGGTGCCGGTGCGCAGGGCGCGCTTGGGGTAGCGGGTGTGGTCCACGATCGAGCCCGCACCGGTCGCCACCTTGAACGGGAAGGTCGCGTCGGGCGAGGACAGGTGGAAGGTGACCGTCTGCCCGCTCGCGTCCACCGTGCCGAGCGTCGACAGCAGGGAGGCGGGCCCCACCTCGGAGTTGATGCGCTTGACCCGCTCGAAGGAGAACTTCACGTCCTCGGCCGTCATTCTGCGTCCGCTCGGGAACGCCACGTCGTCGCGGAGCGTGCAGCGATAGGTCCGCAGCCCGGAACCCGAGAACGCGCAGCTCTTCGCGGCGTCCGGTACGGGTTCGGCGCCGCCGGGCTCGAACGTCAGCAGCGACTGGAACAGGTTGCTGAACAGCGCCCAGGACCCGGCGTCGTAGGCGCCGGCCGGGTCGAGCGAGGTGACGGCGTCCGTCGTGCCGACCGTGATGGTGCGGTCGGTGTTCTCCTTCTTCGGCAGTAACTGCCAGCCCGCCACACCCACCCCCGCCAGGACGAGTAGTACGGCGAGAACTCTTACGCGAACCGATCGCATCGGTGCCCTCCCCAAGGCCCACCGCAGGCCACTCCCCTGGTGACGCGGATCACCTAATCACAGGAGTTTCAGGAGGGGAGGCGGTTTCGGGAGAGTGTTCGACAACGATGCGGACAGCCTCGCCGGACGCCTCACAGCGGGCTCTCAGGCTTCTCGCGAGGCCAGCTCCACGACCGTGATGTCCGAGGGCGCGCCCACCCTGGTCGGCGGCCCCCAGGCGCCCGCTCCCCGGGAGACGTAGAGCTGGGTGTCGCCGTAGCGCTCCATCCCCGCGACGGTCGGGTTGGCCGCGGCCGCGACGAGGTTCCCGGGCCACAGTTGTCCGCCGTGGGTGTGTCCGGACAGCTGGAGGTCGACGCCGTGGCGCACGGCGTCGTGGATCTGCACCGGCTGGTGGGCGAGCAGGACGCAGGCCCGCGCGGTGTCCCGGCCGCCGAGGGCCCTGCCGAAGTCGGGACCGTGTCCCTCGCTCTCGCCCTGTACGTCGTTGACGCCGGCGAGGTCGAATCCGGCCAGCTCGGTGCGCGCGTTCTCCAGGGGGTGGATGCCCAGCTCCCGTACCTCCCGGACCCACTGCGCGGCTCCGGAGAAGTACTCGTGGTTCCCGGTGACGAAGTAGGCGCCGTGCCGGGCCCGCAGCCCGGCGAGCGGGGCGGCCGCGGGGCCGAGGTTCTTGACGCTGCCGTCGACCAGGTCGCCGACGACGGCGATCAGGTCCGGCTGCGTGGAGTTGATGGTGTCGACGACCTTCTGCGCGAAGCCGCGTCCGAGCACCGGTCCGAGGTGGATGTCGCTCACGACGGCGATCCGGTAGCCGTGGGCGGACCGCGGCAGTTTGGCGAGCGGCACGGTGACCCGCTTCACCGCGGGCCCGCGCAGCACGCCGTACGTGCCGTATCCGACGGTCCCCACCGCGGCGGCGGCGACGGCACCGCCCACGACGCGCGAGACGAACAGGCGGCGCGACGGAGCCGAGAGGGGCCCGCCCACGGGGGCCGCCGTGTCCGCCGGTGCCACCGATGCCACCGGCTCTCGCGGCTCTCGCGGCTCTTCGGGAGCGGCGGGCCCAGCGGGCTCGGCCGGCTTCGTCGCGGCCGGTTCCGTCGACTCCGACGCGCCCGGGGTGCGGGACGGTCCGGCGGTCGTGGCGTGGGCCACGGAGTCGGAGTCGGCTTCCGTTCCGGTGGCGTGTCGTGTCGCGGCGCGGCGGTCGAGGGCCCGTCGGAGGAGAGGCCGTACGAGCTCGCCCACCAGCAGCGCGAGCAGCAGGTACAGCGCCAGGGCCATCCACAGGAACCCGGGCCAGCCCAGCGTCCGCTGCAGCCAGAAGGGGGCGCCGGCGCGCTCGCTCACCACGGCGCCGAGCATCAGCAGCGGTCCGGCGACGAAGATCGCGGCGCCCACACGGCGGGCCGTTCCGGGGCCGGTCGTGGTGTCCCGCACCAGCCGGCGCCAGGCGTACCAGTGGAACCCCCCGAGCACGGCCAGCGCGGCCACGCCCACCAGCACGAACACGATGACCATGGCGCCCGTTCCTGTTACGACGTCCGGCGCGCGGCGCGTACGCCGCGCAACCCGATGACCCCGACGACCGTCCCCAAGACAAAGGAGACGACGGCCAGCGTCAGATGCACCCAGAAGTAGGCCGTCGGATCACCCGCGTCGTCGAACGCGAGCCCGCTGCCGTCCTTGTACAGGTTCTTGATGAAAGTGACCCAAATGACCCAACTCCACACCCCGAACGCGAGCAGGAACCAGGAGATGGGGCGGCTGAGCTTCATGGGTTCAGTATCGCCGTCGCCGACCGTGACCCGGCGCCGGGGTGTGAAGGGCGCGGACACCTCCCCGGACGGCGGTGGGACTTCCCGCCCTCGGCCCTGTAATTTCTCGACCGTGCCCGACTCGAAAAAGACCATCAAGCGATCTCTGTTGGTCACTTCAGCCACCTTGTTGACCCTGTCCCTCACCGCGCCCGCGTTCGCGGACGCCGACGCGAGCCCCGAGGCCTCCCCGTCGGCCTCGCCGTCCGCCACTCCCCCGGCGAACATGTCGACCGTCGGCGGCGCACAGCTCGGCCTCCCCGGGAGCCAGGTGAACCTCGGCAGCGGTGTGCCGGTGCTGCCCAAGGACGTCACCGCCCGCTCCTGGATCGTCGCCGACGCGGAGTCCGGTGACGTCCTCGCCTCGCACAACGCGCACTGGCGGCTGCCCCCGGCGAGCACGCTGAAGATGCTGTTCGCCGACACGCTGCTGCCCAAGTTCCCGAAGAGCACCGCGCACAAGGTGGTCTCCTCCGACCTGGCGGGCATCGGCTCGGGCTCCAGCATGGTGGGGATAAAGGAGAACGAGACCTACTCGGTCCACGACCTGTGGCTCGGTGTCTTCCTGCGCTCCGGCAACGACGCCGTGCACGTGCTGTCCGCGATGAACGGGGGCGTCGACCAGACGGTCCGGGACATGCAGGAGCACGCCGACGACCTCCAGGCGCTCGACACGAACGTGGTGAGCCCGGACGGCTACGACGCGAGCCGCCAGGTGTCGTCGGCCTACGACCTGACGCTGTTCGCCCGTTCGGGTCTGCAGAAGAAGGACTTCCGGGAGTACTGCTCGACGGTGCGCGCGAAGTTCCCCGGGGGGACGGCCAAGAACGCGAAGGGCCGGACGACCCGCGAGTCCTTCGAGATCCAGAACACCAACCGGCTGCTGACGGGTGACAGCGATGTCACCACGTACCAGGGCATCGCCGGGGTGAAGAACGGCAACACGACCAACGCGGGCGCCACGTTCACCGGGGTCGCCGAGCGGGACGGCAAGGTGCTGCTCGTCACGGTCATGAACCCGGAGAAGAGCGAGCACAACGAGGTCTACAAGGAGGCGGCGCGACTCCTTGACTGGGGCTTCCAGGCCTCGGGCAAGGCCCGGCCGGTGGGTGAACTCGTGCCGCCCAAGGGCGTCGACACCTCCGCGCAGCCGGGCGCGACGGCCTCGGCCGGCGCCACCCCCGACGCCTCGAAGAAGCCCGTGACGGCCTCCTCCGCCTCCGCGAAGGGCGGTTCGAGCGGGGTCGGCATCGCGCTCGCCATCACGGGCGGCGTCCTCGTCCTGCTCGCCGCGGGCGTCTACCTCGTGAACCGTCGCTGGCCCGGCCGTTCCAAGAGCTGACGCGTCGGCACCGCCGACCTGCCGGGCAAGGAGAAGTCCCGGCGCCCCCTCGCTCCGCCGACGCCCGGCGTCGGTCGGCGTCCTAGCGTGCCAGTCGAGCCGGCCGCCGGTACCC
>NZ_JBEZHO010000028.1:0-108019 GCF_040650615.1 Streptomyces sp. NPDC048643 | reverse complement strand
CCCTGGCTGCGGCTGCGGAAGCGCGCCGCCGCGTACCGGACGAGGGAGAGGTTCATCTCGATGAGGGTGTTGCGCGGGCCGACTGCTCGGGGTGGTCGGGACGGTGCCCATCATCGTCCGCCGGCCGCGTCAACGCCCCCTGGCCGCAGGCCGGTTCAGAGGAGCAGGACGAACATCGCCGCCATCCCGAGTGCCATCGCGGCATGACACGCGGGGCCCAGCGCCGCTTCGCCGCCGCCCGGCGCCGGGCCGGTCGCAGTCACAGTCGCAGTCGCAGTCGCAGTCGCGGGAACGGCCCGGGCACGGTCGAAGGCCAGCGTCAGCCACCACAGCGCGAACCCCGTCGACGCGAGGGCGAGGAGTGCTGCCGCTGCCTTGGGACCGGCGTCGGTGAGCGTCATGGTGGCCGCCCCGGCGCTTCCCGACATGTCCATTCCCGGCATGCCCTGCATGGCGCCGCCTCCCCCGGCCCCGTCGCCCATGCCTCCGGAGTCCATCAGCGTCACCATCCATGCCATGGCCCCCATCAGGACGGCTTGGGCCAGCGCGCCGGGCATCCCCTTGAGTCGGGCCCCGTCGCGGCTCCGGAACGGCGCGGCGCACACGAACCAGAGGGCGCCGGCGCCGAAGACCGCGACCTGCGGTCCCGCCGCGAGGTCCATGCCCCACGGCCAGACCATCGCGATCATGGCGAGCCCCATGGCGGTGTGCAGCGCGTGGTCCACCCGATCGGCTCTGCCGGTCCTGGGCATGACGGCGCGCCAGAACCCGTGGGCCGTGGTCAGGGCGAACACCAGGGTGAGGGTCCAGCGCAGTCCGCTCGCCGCGATCACGAGTCCGCTCCTGACCGTCGTACGACGTCGGTGTTCCGGTCCGGTGCGGGATCGCTCGTCACGGTCGACCTCCGGAGGACGTCGGTGCGGTCGGCGTGGCCCGGCCGCGGCGTACGACCCCGGTGACGAGGTCGACCACGAGGAACGCTGCCAGCGGGATGCCGAACAGCGGCAGTGCCCAGCCGAGCGCCACGACGGCGACGACACCGACGGCCAGGCCCGCCGACGGCACACCGCGCCAGGCACCGCGGGCGGGCGGCGCGCCGAGGGGAGCACGGCGGTCGGCGCGGGTGGGACGGCGCTGCCACCACATGCGATAGCCCCAGATGATCACGGAGATCAGACCGGCGGCCAGGACGGCCAGCAGAACCTGGTTGGCGAGGCCGAAGAGGGTGCCCATGTGGACGTTGATGCCCCAGCGCGTCAGCTTGGACAGCAGTGGCCAGTCGGCGAAGTCCACCCGGTCGACGACCTGGTCGGTGGAGGCGTCGACCGCGAGGCTGTCGCGACCGACGGGCCAGAGGTCGCGGGTCTGCGAGACGGTCCACGCCGTGGCGCCGTCCTGCGGTACGGCGATCTCGACCGGGCCGGCCAGGCCGTCGTCGCGGGCCGCGTCGAGGACGCCGTCGACGGCGGCGGGGTCGACCCCGTTGGTCTTGTGGGGGTCCGTCCCGCCGCCGTCGTGGTCGTGGCCGCTCGTCGCACCGGCCGAGGAGCCGGACAGGGTGGTGGACACGCCGGGGGTGCCGGACCGCAGCGAGTCGAGCGCCTCGGAGAAGTGCTCGCCGGCGAAGCGCGACCAGGTCAAGCCGGTCGCGGAGAGGGCGAGCAGGCCGACCCCGAGCCACACACCCGTCACGGCGTGCAGGCTTCTGGTGCGCCGTACCCCCTGCTTCGCCGTCCGGTCCGGCAGCAGCAGTCGACGTGCCGTCCGGGTTCCGCGTTGCCTGCGCCACCACAGGACCAGCCCGCCGAGCACCAGGACCCACAGCCAACTGGCGGCGAACTCCGAGTAGTACCGGCCGGCCGTGCCCAGGTGCAGGTTCCGGTGGAGGTCGTCCAGCCACGTCGTCAGCGGAGTGCTGCCGTACCAAGTGGTCAGCTGCCCCGTCACCGCGTCCGTGTACGGGTCGACGTAGACCGTGTGCGCCTTCTCGCCCAGCTCGGGCAGTGCGAAGTCCACCTGCGTGGTCGCGTCGCCCGTTCCCGGCCGGACGGCGATCAGCGTGCCGGTGGGGTGCTCGGCCCGCGCGGCGGCCACCTGTCCGGCGAGCGGCCTGGTGCTGTCGCCGGTCTGGGCGACGCTCAACTCCTTGTCGTAGACGAACGCGTCGAGCTGCGGCGTGAAGGTGTACAGGAGGCCGGTCACCGCGGCGACGAGCAGGAACGGCGCCACCAGGACACCGGCATAGAAGTGGAGCCGCAGCAGGAGCGCGCCGAGGCCCGTCCGGCGCCCCGCCGGTGCGGGCGGTCGGACTCCGGTCTCCGGTCTTTCGGTGCCCGCGCCGGGCAGGTCGGGTATCTCGGAGCTGACGGACATGGTCGGACCTCGCTCTGTCGGCGGCGCACAAGGCGCCGTCAGCGTTCAGGCAGAGCGACGTCCGCGGAAGATCCGCCGCGACGACGCCCCGCACCGGCCGCACTTCGGCCGCTGCCCTCAGACAGTCGTCCGCAGACACGAGCGAGTTCCCGGGCAGGTCCACGTTCCTTTCCGATGGGCCACCACTGACGCGTGGTGCCCCCGTACGCGTGCGTACGGGGGCACCGGAGGCGGGCGGAGCGTCGGAGCCGTTCGGCCCGCCGTCGGCTCGTTCGACGACGGGGGGCGATCGGCGGGTCAGCTGTCGAGAGTGCCCTGGCGGGCGTCGCTCCACAGGTCGACGCTGAAGCTGCCGACGGTCAGCTCGTCGATCTCGCGCAGCTCTTCCTCGGAGAAGTCGAGGTTGTCGAGCGCCGCGACGTTCTGCTCCAGCTGTTCGGTACGGGAGGCGCCGATCACGAGGGAGGTGACCCGCTCGTCGCGCAGCGCCCAGGCGAGTGCCATCTGGGCGAGGCTCTGGCCCCGCCGCCCGGCGATGTCGTTGAGGGCCCGCAGACGGCGCAGGGTCTCCTCGGAGAGCCACCCCGTGTCGAAGGACTTGTCCTGGGCGGCCCGCGAGTCCTTCGGGACACCGTCGAGGTAGCGGCCGGTGAGGAGCCCCTGTGCGAGCGCGGTGAAGCCGATGACACCGAAGCCCTCGTCGTCGGCGGCGTCGAGGAGACCGTCGGTCTCGATCCACCGGTTGAGCATGTTGTACGAGGGCTGGTGGATCAGCAGGGGCGTGCCCAGTTCACGCAGGATGGCGGCCGCCTGGCGGCTGCGCTCCGTGTCGTAGGAGGAGATGCCGACGTAGAGGGCCTTGCCCTGGCGGACCGCGGTGTCGAGGGCGGTCATCGTCTCCTCCAGCGGCGTGGTGGGGTCCAGCCGGTGGGAGTAGAAGATGTCGACGTAGTCCAGGCCCATTCGGCTGAGGGACTGGTCCAGCGAGGCGAGCACGTACTTGCGGGAGCCGCCGCCCTGGCCGTACGGGCCGGGCCACATGTCCCAGCCGGCCTTCGTGGAGACGACCAGCTCGTCGCGGTACGGCTTCAGGTCCTGCCGCATCAGCCGGCCGAAGTTGATCTCCGCCGAGCCGTACGGCGGCCCGTAGTTGTTCGCCAGGTCGTGGTGCGTGATCCCGAGGTCGAACGCCCGCAGGGCGATCTCCCGTTGTGTCTCGAACGGCTTGTCGTCGCCGAAGTTGTGCCAGTACCCGAGGGACAGGAGCGGCAGGTCGAGTCCGGAGCGGCCGGTGCGCCGGTAGCGCATGGTGCCGTCGTAGCGCTTGGGATCAGGGACGTGGCTCATGGTGTGTTCTCCGCCGGCGACAGGTATCGGCCCTTTTCGCTGTTCGAAAGGGGTACGAGTCAACTCTGCGCCGCCTCCGGGGCGAAGTCCAACCGCTGGGTCCGCTGCGATTCAGCGGTGCGGGTCATGAATCGCGACGCCTGGCTCCGGGCGGGAAATGGGTCGCGTCCCCGCGCCGCGAGCCGTTAGGTTCCGCCCTGCCCTGTGTGGGGCACGACACGCGACCGCGGAAGGGCCGGACATGGGGACCGAGGGCACGCGCACGGATCGCTTGGGCCTGTTGCTGGAACAGTTCGACAAGGCGAGGGAGGCGGCCCAGGTTCGGCTCACGGGACTCGGTGACGAGGAGTACCTGTGGGAGCCGGTGCCGGGAAGCTGGTCGCTCCGCCCCCGTGCCGAGGCGACGACGCCCAGGGCGTTCGGGCCGGGCGCGTGGGTGATGGACCTGGGCGCCGCGGACATCCCGGCGAGCGAGTACGCCGAGGTCGCCCGGCAGGCGGCGGACGGCATGACGGTCGACAAGATCGCTGAGGACTGGAGTGTGAGCGTCGAGCGGGTGCGGGAGGTCCTCGCCCACACCGGCGAGCCGGAGCCCGACGAGACGCCGGTCACGACCATCGCGTGGCGCATCGCCCACCTGCACTTCCACTTCCAGGGCGGCTGGGAGTGGACCTTCGGCGAACGGCGCCGGGAGCCGAGGCAGCTGGTCGATTTCACTCCCTCGGCTGCCCTCGCCCTCGAACGGTTCTGGGCGCTGATCGACCGCTGGCGCGACAGCGTCGCCACGGTCACGGAGGAGCAGCTCGACACGGTCGGCTTCTCGCAGTACCCGTACGGCTCCGACCCCGACGATCCGTACGTCTCGGTCCTGGCCGGGGCCAACCTCGAGTTCATCCACCACATGGCCGAGATCGCCCTGCTCCGCGACCTGTGGCGGGCCCGCTCGACGACCACCGAGTAGGCCCTGCCCGAGTTGCGGTCGCGACCGCTCCGTGCTCTGCGTCACCCGTCCGGCGGTGCTGGGCGCGGGCGTCCGGCTGGAATCCATCCAGCATGCAGCTCTCTCCCTGCGCGACACCGGCCCCGGTCCCGACAGATCCGCCGAGCGGCGCCCCGCCGCCCCCCGACAAGAGCCCCGAACACAGCCGCCTCCACGGGCTGGAGGCACGGTTGGAGGCCGTGAAGCGGCATATGGACGCCCGGCTCACGGTGGCGGCGGTGGCCTACGAGGTCAACACCGCGCACATCGACACGGTGCCGGTCGACTGGTCCCGGATCGCACCCGCTCCCACCGCGCCGGCGTGGACCCCCGGTCCGTACGCGACGCCGGTCGCGGGGCTCCTGCACCGAGCCTCCCTGCGGCTGCGGGAGGCAGGCTGGTGCGCGGGAGCGCTGGTCGACGAGGACGGGGCCCTGTGCTCGCAGGGCGCGATCCGCAGGGAGTCCGGCGGCGACCGCCGTCTGGAGGCGCAGGCCATGGAGGTGCTGCTGGAGGCGATCCGCCGCAGGTTCGGTCCGTCGGTGGAGTCGGTGCCCACCTTCAACGACGCCTGGGCCGACGGCCGTGAACCGACCCGCATGATGGAGCAGGCGAGTGTCCTGGCGGACGCGCGGGGAATCTGAACGGACTTGGTGGGCAGGGGCGTTCACTGCCTACCGGGCCTCCACCATGCCCCCTGCGGGCACCGGCAGAGCCGACCACATCCGTGCGCCGGTCCCGGCGTCACTGGGACCGCCCCGGCATCTCTGGCCTGATTGATCGTTGCGCGGATCGCCACCCTGAACCGAGACTGCTGTGTGTACGACGGCACAGCGGACGGGGCACTCGGTGAAGCGGATCCATTTCACTGCCGAGGACCTCATGCGGACCCGGGTGGCCCCCACCATCGGTGTGGCTGCTGAGACGTTCGACAGCGTGCGGATGCTGATGGACCGCGGCGGCGGTCTCGCCTTCCGGCGCTGGCAGGTGGCGGTCCGGGGCCGGCTGGGCGAACAGGCCCTCCCACTGGCCGCGTTGATGCCGTCCCGAGGACCCCTGGTCGACGTCGTGAGTCTGGCGGGCCGTTCGTCGTCCATCGACGAGGCGGTGGAGCATCTGCTCGGAGCACCGCGCGAATTGGTGCGCATCGAGCTCGAGAACATCGACTTCCATCCCGCGTACCGGTCCTTCGCGCGGAACCTGGTGGACGGCGACCGTGAGGCCCGGCTCCAGGTCGCGTCGGCTCTGCGGGCCTGTCACGGCCTGACCGTCGCGCCGTACTGGGCCAAGGTGCGCGCCCATCTCACGGAGACCCGCGCGGGGTACGTGAGTTCCCTGGCCGAGGGGGGGGTCGACCGTCTCCTCGCGTCCCTCTGCGGGCCGCTTGTCCGCTGGCGGCCACCGGTGCTCGAAATACGGCATCCGCGGGACGCGGACGTGTACTTGGGCGGTCGGGGTCTCGTCATCGCACCGACCTTGTTCTCCTCCCAGGAGATCGAACTCCTCCAGGCGCCGCTGGACCCGGACCAGCCACCCGTCCTGGCCATCCCGAGCGTGCGGGACACGCTCGACGGCACCACCTTGTGGGAAGGGATCGGCGAACCCGGCGCCGACCCGCTCGACGACCTGCTGGGACGCACCCGGACCGCGGTCCTGCGCGCCACCGTCGGCGGCTGCGGAACGACGGACCTGGCCCGGCGCCTGAGGATCTCGCCGGCGACAGCGAGCCACCACACGTCCGTCCTGCGCAAGGCGGACCTGATCACCAGTCGGCGCGACGGGAAGACGGTCGTCCACACGGTCACTCCACTGGGCCTGGCACTGCTGGATCCGGGGGCGCGGCTGATCTGAGGGCGGTTGGGGGCCTCCGGCCGCGCGGAGCCGGGAACTCCGTCGCCGCCCGTCCCGACTGCCGACGCCGTCCGTGGGCACTTGTGCTTCTCGAGGCACAGGCCGACCGGGTCCAGGCGGAGCAGTGATCGACGAAGTCGAGGGGGCCGGACGGCTGTTGGAAGCGAAGAGAGCTGTCTTCATGGCGAAAGGCGATGCGATGACCGAGGCAGTGCGCGACGTGATGACCGGACCCCCGCGGTCGGTCTCGCCCCGGACTCCCGTCACCGAGGTCGCCCGGTACATGCGCGACGAGGACATCGGCGCCGTGCTGGTCACCGAGCGCGGGCGGCTCCGCGGTGTCGTCACCGACCGGGATCTGGTGGTCCGTGTGATGTGCCAGGGCGGGAACATCGACCAGGTGACGGCGGAGCAGGCCTGCAGTGACGTACTGGTCACCGTCTCCCCCGACGACGACCTCGACCGGGCGATCGGCCTCATGCGTCAACGCGCCGTCCGGCGCATCCCCGTCGTCGACGACGGGCTCCCTGTCGGCATCGTCACCCTCGGGGACATCGCCGTCGAGAGCGAGCCCGACTCCGTCCTCTCCGCGATCACCAACGCCGCGCCCAACGAATGACGGACGGGGCGCCGGTGACGCGTACGCGGGCCCCCGCCGCCCTTCTCAGCTGTCGAGGTCGCCGACGGCGCGTGTCCTCAAGTCCTCGTCCGTGACCTGACGGAGCACGCGGCACGGGGTTCCGACCGCGACGCTCATGGGCGGGATGTCGCGGCTGACGACACTGCCGGCGCCGACGACCGATCCGTATCCGACGCGGACGCCGGGCAGGACGACCGCGTTGCTGCCGATCCAGACCTTGTCCTCGATCACGATCGGCTCCGAGAACCTGGCGAAGTCCACACGTCGGGCGGGGTGTACGGGGTGTCCGGTCGTGGTCAGGGTGACGCTGGGCGCGATCATGACGCTGTCGCCGATGCGGATGCCCACGTCGTCGACGAACGTCAGGTTCACGTTGCCGAAGAAGTCGTCGCCGATGTGGACGTTGCTCCCGAACCCCGCGTGAAAGGGGGGCAGCAGGACCGTGCGCTCTCCCACGGACCCCAGGATGGCCAGGAGCAGGGCCCGCCGCTTCTCCGGCTCACTCGGCGGTGTGTGGTTGTAGGCGAAGATCTCGTCGGTGCGGCGCCGTGCGTTCTGGAACGCCGCTTCGGACTCCGTGTAGACAAGTCCCTTGGCGATGCGGGCCAGGACCTCTTCCTCGTCCGCCCGCGATCCAGCGGAACGCTCCATCGGTCCGACCTCCCCGGCGCAGGAACAGCGCACTTCTCGTCAACTCCGCCTGTGAGCCTACGCGTTGGACGGAGTCGGGCGCATCGGCGTTCCGGGCGACTGTCCGACGCGTTCGCCGCTGTGCCCCCTGCGCCCCGTCCGTCGGTCACCGAACCTCCACGCAATGGGTTCAGTGATAACGGCGACTCCGGGGCACCCGCCGGTCAACGTCGACCGAAGGGGGGATGGTGGTGATCGTGGTCGCTCTTCTGTTGCTGCCGGCCCAGGGAGCCCTGCTCTACGCGATGGACCGTCTCGAAGACCGGGTGCTGAACGACGCGCCGACGCACGCGGCACGGCACGCGCGCACTCGACATCTCCGCCTGATCAAGGGCGCCAAGGCGGACGCCGCCGTGCCCGAGCGGAACCGGCGGAGCGAGCGGCAGACCGACGCGGCCTGACACCCGCCGGGCAGGCGGACATCAGGCTGCGTGTCCCGCGTCAGGCCCCGCCGGGGTCCGTCACGCCTGCGGGCTGGTGCGCCGGGCCGGTGTGCGCTGCGAGCGGAGCCACTGGGCGATCAGGGCGAGGGCGGCCAGGAACGCGACCGTCCCGGCGTAGACGACAGAGGTCTCGTGCAAGCCGGTGTGGGTGACGGCGATCCCGGCGATCACGGCGGGCACGCTGAAGGACACGTACGAGATCACGAAGGCGACGGAGAGCAGTTCGCCGCGTTCGGCCGGGGCGGCTATCCGGGCCAGGGTGCCGAAGCTGGCCAGCGCCGAGGCGCCGAAGCCGACGCCCGCGATGACGGTGCCCAGCGCCGCCAGGGTCAGGGAGTGCTCCTCGACCCCGGACAGGGCGACGGCGGTGCCGGCGAGCAGGAGGCTCGCGCCGAGCGCCAGGGTGCGCCCGACGGGCCAGCCGCGCAGCGCCAGTGCGGTCAGGGACGCCGGCACGGTCAGGAGTGTGACGACCAGGCCGCCGACGACGTGGTTGGAGAGTCCGAACAGCCCGGCGGCGACGGACGGCCCCAGCGAGAGGTAGAGGCCACCGAGCGCCCAGCTCGCGACGAGGATCGGCACCAGCCCCAGCAGGTCGGCCCGCAGGTGCGTGGCGACCTTGAGGCGAGGCTGCAGGGAGCGGGCGGCACCGGGGCGGCGGAGCGAGGTCTCGGGAAGCGCCAGGAGCAGCGCCCCGGCGACGACCAGACCGGCCAGCAGCAGCGCGTACACGAGACGGGTGGGGTGCGGCCCGTACTGGACGAGGAATCCGCAGCCGAGCGCGCCCAGTCCGAGCCCGAAGGTGGGAGCGGCGCCGGTGACGACGCCGGCCCGGTGTGGCGCGTGGGCGGGGTTGAGGTCGGCGAGCGCGGCACCGAGGGCGGTCATGGCGGCGCCGGTCGCGATGCCCTGGACCAGTCGCGCGACCATCAGCGGGCCGATGTCGTCCGCGGTGAGGAACAGGACCATGGACACCGCTTCGAGGGCTATGGCGGACAGCAGCACTGGACGGCGGCCGAGGTGGTCGGAGAGGGCGCCCAGCACCAGGAGGGCCGCGATCATCCCCAGCACGTAGACCGCGAAGACGGTGGTGAGGGTGGTCGCGGAGAAGTGCCATTCCTGTTGGTAGACGACGTAGAGCGGGGACGGCGCACTGGACGCGGCCATGAAGAGGACGAAGACGACGGCCAGCGCGACGAAGGCGGCCGGGCGGCCGAGCTCGCGACGGCCACGGCCGGGCGGGGCGTCGACGGTGACCGGGGAGGTCGTGCTCTGGGGCGGGGCGGAACCGGGCATGGCGACTCTCTCCAAACGCAGCGATCAATGCGTTAACGACGCTAGCACTAACGCAGCGATCAGTGCGATAATTCCGTCATGGTTGACGTTTCAGCTCAGGTACGTCCCGGTGGCCGCTCCGCGAAGGTGCGGGCGGCCGTCCATCGCGCCGTCGGCGAACTCCTCGCGGAGGAGCCCTCCGAGGCCCTGACGATCCCGGCCGTCGCCGCCCGCGCGGGCGTGCACGCCACGACCGTCTACCGACGCTGGGGCTCGGCCGCGCAGCTGCTGAACGACGTCGCCACCAGCAGGTTCAGCGGTGACGTGGTCGTGCCGGACTCCGGTTCGCTCAGCGGCGACCTGGAGCGATGGATGGAGGACGTGGCGACCGACCTCACCGACCCGGACACACTCGCGCTCATGCGCGCCACGATCGGCTCCGGGCCGGAGGGCGGCTGTGCCTGCACGGCGGACCGGCACGAACAGCTCAGCGCCATCATCGAGCGCGAGCGTTCCCGGGGCGGTGACGCGCCGGACGTCGAGAGCGCCGTGGACTCCCTGCTCGGCCCGCTGTACTACCGGGCGATCTTCAGCGCCCGGCCCGCTTCGCCCGACTGGGCACGGCGGCTCGTGGACACGTTCCTCGCGGCGTCCTGACCGATCCCGGGCCCGCGGATCGAGTCGGGCGACCGCTCTCCGATTGACGCCTCGTAGGCCGTCGGCCCGGTGAAGCGGGGTGTTCCGCTCCTCCGCGGCCCGCCCGGCGAGCCGAGCGTCTACCATTTTGTAGTCGGCGCACGGTGCCGCAGGCGATATCGGGGAAGGACCAAGCGATGACGGACTCCGACGGTGAGCGCAGGCCGGCGGGCGAGCTGGAGGCCAGCGTGCTCGCGGCCCTGTGGGCCGCGGGGAAGCCGCTGTCGGCCGCGCAGGTCAGAGCCGCCATACCGCAGTCCCTGGCCCGCACGACGGTGGCCACCCTCCTCGTCCGTCTGTACGAGAAGGGCGCGGTGGGCCGCGACCCCGCCGCACGCGGGTACGCCTACTTCCCCGTCGCGGACTCCCACGGCCTGACCGCCCGGAGGATGCACCGCGAACTCGACCAGGACGGCGACCGGAGCATCGCGCTGGCCCGCTTCGTCGAGCGCCTCAGCCCCGACGACGAGGCGGAGCTGCGACGCCTTCTGGAGGGGGGCGGGCGGTGATCGCCCTCCTGCTCGTTCCGCTCGTCCTGCCCTTCGCGCTGCCGCCGCTGGCCCGGCGCGTCGTCGACCGGATCCGCCCGGAGACGGCCCTGTGGGCCCTTACCTCCGCATCCGCGGCGCTGGCCGTGGGAGTACTGGCCTGCCTGGGCGTCCTGCTGCTTCCCCTGGCCCTCTCGGTCCCGGCCGTCGCCGGCCTCGCGCATCTGGTCCACCCGCTCGACGCCGGACCCGCGGGCCCGGTCCTGGGCGTCTCGGTCCTCGCGGGCGCCGCCCTGGCCGTCCTGTGCGTCACCGGCGTACGCAGCGCCCTTTCGGAGGTACGTCGGCTGCGCGCGGCGCGCCTCGACATCGCCGGCGTCCCGGACGCCGGCGGTCTCTGTGTCATCGACGACGCCCGGCCCGACGCCTACGCCCTGCCCGGTGGCCGTCGCGGTGCCGACCGCATCGTGGTGACCACCGGCATGCTGCGCGCGCTGAACCCCGGCGAGCGAGGAGTCCTGTTCGCCCACGAGCGCGCCCACCTCGCCGGACGGCATCACCTCTTCCTCGCCGCCGCGCAGCTGGCCGGCCGGTGCCACCCGGCCCTCGCGGCCGTCACCCGTCACGTGTCCTTCGCCGCCGAGCGCGCGGCGGACGAGGCCGCGGCGCGCACCGCCGGTGACAGAACCCTGACCGCGCACGCCGTCGGACACGCGGCGCTGGCCACCACCCGCGCACGCACCGTGCGGCCCGGTTTCACCCCGGGCGCCGTCAGCGGACCGGTCCCCGCGCGTGTGAAGGCTCTCCTCACCCATGCACCCGCCCGCCGCCTGGTCCCTGCCCTGCTGATCGTCGCGACCGTGATCGGCCTGGCCGGCGGCTCCGCCCTGGCCGGGGCCGTCTCGGTGCACCGCGGCGTGGAGATCGCCCAGGGCGAGCTTCCGTCGGACTGACACCGGCGGCCCCTTCGGGGCGGGAGCACTCGGCCAGCCCTAGCCCCCGAAAGCCGGGGACGGTGTCGTCGTAGGACCGACGGGTACGTCGCCGCGCAGGGTGATGCGGTGCATGACCCGGTGCCGGTCGCCGTAGTCGCGGTTGGCGTAGTGGGAGGTGGCGCGGTTGTCCCAGATCGCCACGTCGCCGGGCTGCCAGCGGTGGCGGACGGTGTGCTCGGGCTTGGTGAGGTGGGCGTAGAGGATGTCGAGGATGCCGCGGCTCTCGTGCTCGGAGACCCCGGCGATGTGTGAGGTGAAGCCGGGGTTCACGAACAGACCCTTGCGTCCGCTCTCCGGATGCACGCGGACCACCGGGTGCTCCACCGGGACCAGGTCCGTGAACACCTCTCCCTCCCACAGGTTTCCGCGGCCCTTGCGCTGCTGGGCGAGGTAGTAGCCGAACTCGCGGCTGCCGTCGTGCACGGCGGTGAGCGGGTCGATCAGCGCGCGCACTCCGGGCGTCAGCGACTCGTAGGCCAGCTGGCTGTCGGCCCACGACGTGTCGCCGCCGCGGGGCGGAAGGACCACGGCGCGCAGGACGGAGACGGCCGGGGGGCGGCGTACGAACGTCACGTCGGTGTGCCAGACGTCGGCGAAGCCGTTGTCCTGGCTGTCGAGGGAGTACACCTCGTCGGGCACGTCGCCCGAGTCGTGGACCGGGTGGCCGACGGTCAGCTCGCCGAGTCGCCGTCCGAAGTCGATCTGCGCACGGTCGTCGATGTCCTGGCCGGGGAGGAAGAGCACCTTGTGCGTGACCAGTGCTGTCCGCAGCGCCGCGACCTGGTCGTCGTCCAGTCGGCCGAGGTCGACGTCGTGCACCTCGGCGCCGAAGCTCGGCCCGAGCGGGACGACGCGCAGTCCCGCGCTGTCGCTCCGGTGTGCCGGGATCGGCTCTGCCTCGTGCGTCTGCTCGCTGATGACGGTCATGCCGTCGCTCCTTCCATCGGGTTGGTACTCGTTCGGTTGGTACTCGTTCGGGTTGGTCACTCGTTCTCGTCGGCCGCCGGGTGGCCTCAGGCCGCGGCGGCCTTGACCTCGTGCGCGACGCGCTTGCGCAGTTCGGCGAACTCGCCGGAGGCGCGCAGTTCCTCGGTGTCGACATCGCCCCGCGGCAGGGGGACGGGCAGGTCGAGGACGACCGTGCCGGGACGCCTGCTGAGGACCACCACGCGGGATCCGAGGAAGACGGCCTCGTCCGCGGAGTGGGTGACGAACACCGCCGTACGGCCGGTCTGGGCCGTCACCCGGCGCACATCGTCCTGAAGGCGTTCGCGGGTCAGGGCGTCCAGCGCGCCGAAGGGTTCGTCCAGGAGGAAGAGCGGGTTCTCGGCGGCCAGGGCGCGGGCTATGGCGACGCGTTGCTGCTGACCGCCGGAGATCTCCCAGACCCGCCGTCTGTCGGTGCCTTCGAGCCCGACCCGTTCCAGCAGCTCGGCACGGCGCGGCCCCCACTGGTCCCTGGGCACTCGCGCGTACCGCAGCGCGAGGTCGACGTTGCCGCCGACCGTGCGCCACGGGAAGAGGCGTGGCTGCTGGAAGACGATGCCGGCGGCCCGGCCGGGCCGGGGCTCGGCGCCCGAGACGCGGACGGTGCCCTGTGTGGGCCGCTCGAACCCGGCGATCAGGCGCAGCAGCGTGCTCTTGCCGCAGCCCGACGCCCCGACGAGGACGAGGAACTCCCCCGGCGGGACGTCCAGTTCGACCGGGCCCACCGCGGTGACGGCCTCGGCTCCCCTGCCGTAGCGGTGGGTGACGTTCGTGAGCCGCACCCCGCCAGGACGTTCGCCGGCTCGCGGGACGTCGGTCTCCGTGGTCCGATCCTTGCGGCGGGCCTCACTTGACGCCATCGGGCAGCCCCTTGAGGTAGAACGCCTTGCGGACGGTGTCCGCGGAGGGCGCGGTGCCGATCTGCTTCTGACCGGCGAGGAACGCTCCCGTGTCGGTCAGGTAGGAGGCCAATCTGCCGGGGTTGCCGTCGGTGCCGAGCCAGTCGGCCGAGGCGACCTGGCGCGGGGTGAGGAAGACCCCTTGCGTCAGTTGGGCCTTGGCGTCGGCGAGGCTGATGCCGAGTTCGTTGGCGATGGCCTTGGCCGACCCCTCGGGGTCGGACTTCAGCCGGCGCAGGCCGTCGGCCTCGACACGACGCCACGTCTCGATGGCCCGGGGATCCTTCGCGATCAGCGCTTCTGACACCACGGCCAGGTCGAGTGTGGGCTTTCCGCGCGATCCGATCTCCTTGCTGCTCACCAACTGCACGCCGGTCTTGCGCAGTTCGTCGAGGGTCGGCAGCCACACGTAGGCCGCGTCGATGTCACCGCGCTGCCAGGCGGCGAGGATGGGCTGCGGCTGGAGGTCGATCAGTTTCACGTCGGAGGCCTTGAGACCGGCTTCGTCCAGCGCGGCCAGCAGGCTGTAGTGCGAGGTCGAGGCGAAGGGAGTGGCGATCGTCTTTCCCTTGAGACCCGCCACCTCGGTGATTCCGGCGTCCTTGCGGGCGACCAGTGCCTCGTTCTCGCCGGCCACGTCGAGGACGAACGCGACCTTGTACGGAATCGGTGCCGAGCCGGCGATGCCACGGGCGAACGGGCTCGACCCGAGGGCGGCTATGTCGAGGGAGCCGCCGATGAAGGCCTGGTTGACGCTGGCGCCCGAATCGAACTTGATCCAGCTGATCCTGTGGTCCGGCAGCGCCTTCTCCAGCAGCTTCTGGTTCTTGACCAGCAGGTCGCCGCTGGGGAAGGCGAAGTAGCCGATGCGCAGGCGCTTGGACGCGCCCGACGATCCGCCGTCGTCGGACGAGCAGCCGGCGACGGCGACGGAGGCCGCGCCGAGAGCGGCGGCGAGCAGGGCGCGGCGGGTCGGCCGGCCCGCAGAGGTGCCGTTGAGGGCTCTGGACGCCGAAGAACTCATGGGAAGCCGTTTCTGGGGAGGGGCGGTGCCGCGCCGGGCGGCGGGAGCGGACGGAGCTGCGGGTAGACACGGTGTCTGTGGGGGCGAGCGTCTTAGGGGGGAGCGCGGACGGGCGGCTGTCAGCCGTGGCCGCGCCAGGGCACGACGGTGCGTTCGAGCCACAGCAGCAGTCCGTCGATGACCAGGCCGGAGACACCGATGGCGGCGATCCCGACCAGGACGACGGGGGTGTTGTTGTAGTTGGCGGCGTCCTTGACCATGCCGCCGATGCCCGGCAGGCCGTTGACCAGTTCGGCGGCGACGAGGGACGAGTACGCCACCCCGACGGCGAGCCGGACGCCGGTGAAGATCTCCGGAAGGGCGGACGGCAGGACGACGTCCCTGACGACTTCTCCGCGCGAGGCACCGAGTGCACGGGCCGCCTCCTGGAGGTGGCGGGGCGCGGCGGCGACGGCCGTGGTGGTGGCGACCGCGACCGGAGGGAAGGCCGCCACGGCCAACAGCGTGATCTTCGGTTCCTCGTTGATGCCCAGCCAGACGATCAGGAGGGAGAAGTAGGCCAGCGGCGGCAGCGTACGCAGGAAGGTGATCCACGGCTCGAACAGCGAGCGCACCCAGCCGATCGTGCCCATGACCAACCCGAAGAGCACGCCGAGCACGATGCCGATGCCCGCTCCGAACGCGATGCGGCGCAGGCTGATGCCCAGATGCTCCACGAGGTAGGTGCCGTTGTAACCGCGCACCCCGTCGTGGGTCGTGGACACGTCGACGAACGCGGCCCACACCTTGGCCGGCGGAGGGACGAGTGTCTCGCTCCACGCGCCGCTCGCCGCGACCGCCTGCCAGCCGAGGAGGAACAGCAGGAGGGAGCCGACGGGCAGCGCGAGTCGACGGGACGTGGCGAACAGCCGGGACGGAGCGCGGCGGCGGACGCCGGGCGGCTCGGTCTCGGTGGTGTCGCGCAGGACTTCGGGCACAGCGGGTGCCGTGGGCACGGAGGACCTCCACGGGCCTCGGAAGGGGATGGGCGAACGCGCCCGCGCGCACGGCGGGGCGGAACCCGGGGACGGGCGATGCGGCCGGGCGACGGCAGCCGGAACGAGGCCTACCGCGCCGGGACGTGTCCCGGACGGTTGCGGTGCCTCAGGCGTGGAGGATCAACAACACGAAACAGCACGGCGGCACAGGTCGACGACCAGGCGGCGCACCAACGTTTCGTGGATCACGAGGAAAGTTGTACAGCAGCGGGACGGCATCGCACCAGGAGCTGTCCACGCTGTGGAACCGTGGCGTATCACGGCGTATCACGGCGTGTCCGGGTCGCCCGAACACGCATCGCATTGCCGATGCGGTCGCCGGGGAGTTCACTGGAGTGATGCATCCCTTTGCCACCACGCTGACGGGCTTCTGGCCCTCGCGTCGTGATGATCTCTACGACGGGCTGTGTCGCCGGGGAGTGTGACCACACCCCGCGGTCCGGGCGCCCCGGAGCCGCGGGTGCCCCCTCCCCGCCCGATCCGCATCACGAGAACCGAGGTCCGTCATGTCCGTGACCGATGAGCTCCTGGCCAACAACGCCCGCTACGCCGAGACCTTCTCCGGCCCCCTGCCCCTGCCGCCCGCCAAGCAACTCGCCGTCGTGGCGTGCATGGACGCCCGGCTGAACGTGTACGACATCCTCGGCCTCGGGGACGGCGAGGCCCACGTCATCCGCAACGCCGGAGGAGTGGTCACCCCGGACGAGATCCGCTCGCTCGCCATCAGCCAACGCCTCCTGGGAACCGAGGAGATCATCCTCATCCACCACACCGACTGCGGCATGCTGACCTTCACGGACGACGGGTTCAAGGACACCGTCCAGAAGGACACCGGCATCCGTCCGCCGTGGGCCGCGGAGGCCTTCGACGATCTGGACACCGACGTCCGGCAGTCGATCGCCCGGATCAAGGCGGACCCGTTCATCGTGCACAAGGACGGGATCCGGGGCTTCGTCTTCGACGTGGCCACCGGCAGGCTCGCCGAAGTCCTCTGACGCCGGGGGCCGTTCGCACGCCGCCGACCGAAGCGGCCCCGGCGTGCGAACGACCGTTCACCTGACGGCCGGACGTGTCAAGATCATCCAATGTGCGTTGTACGCCGGATTGTTTGCTACGGCAACATGACGGGCTCATGGCAGGACCTGCGAAAACCTGGTGGCCGCCACAAAGTACGGACCAAGGTGGAGCCCGCCCCCTCGTGGCTCCGATCCGTACGCGCAGAAAGCTCCACCACGCATGCACTCGTCCTGTCTCCCCAGCGCTCCCCAGGCGCACCTCTCGTGTGTGGTGAGGGGGTGCCGCCCGTGCTGCGCCATGTGACGCGCAAAGCGGCCGGCTGGCTCCTGATGATCGTGGTCGCCACCAACGCGACCTACTTCCTGGCCAGTTGGTTCCTCGACCCACGGTCCAACTTCAAGGAGCTGCGCCCCGTGCGCAGCGAAGCCCAGATCGACCGCGCCCTCGCGCCGTACAACCTGGATCCGCGCGTGCCGCTGATCCACCGCTGGTGGGACTGGCTCACCTCGGTGACCCTGCACTTCGACTGGGGCAGGTCCCCCACCGGCGTCTCCGTCAACGGCGAGGTCGGCTACCGCTCCCTCGTCAGCGCGGAGTTGGTCGTCGTCGCGACCGTCCTGTCCGTGGTGATCGGCGTCGCGCTCGGGGTCCACACCGCCGCACGCCAGTACGGCTGGGCGGACCGGATCTCGCAGGCGGTGTCCATCGCGGTGTTCAACGTCCCGACGTCCGTCGCCGCGCTCGCCGTCGTCTTCGTCGCCATCTGGCTGAACCAGCACGCAGGGCTGCACTTCCTCTACGTCGCGGGCGAGAACTCCCCCGACGTCCATGGACTCCTCCCGACGATCGGGGACCGGCTCCTGCACCTGATCCTGCCGACCCTGACGCTCACGCTGATGGGGTACGTCGGCTACCACCTGACGCAGCGGTCCCTGCTGTTGGACACGATCAACGCCGACTTCGTGCGCACCGCGCAGGCCACGGGGCTCACGCGGACCAAGGCGATCCGCAGGCACGCGCTGAGGACCGCGCTCATCCCCACCGCGGCCTCCGTGGCGTTCAGCGTCCCCGCCATCTTCACGGGCGCCATCATCACCGAGACGATCTTCGGCTGGAACGGCATGGGCCGCTAGTTCATCCAGACCATCAGCAAGAACGACGTACACGGCACGGTCGCGACGGCCGCGTTCGCCGCGGCGCTCACCGCGGTCGGCGCGATCCTCGCCGACATCGCCACCGTCTTCCTCGACCCGAGAGTGCGGGTGAGCTGACGTGGCCGCGAACACGGCGACGAACTCGTCAACCCGCGCGGCAGGCACGCCGATCGAGGAGATGCCCCGCCCTGCGGGCAGGCGCACCGACCTCGGTCTCGGCCGGCTCTACGCGCGGCGGTTCCTGCGCAACCGTCTCGCGGTCGCGGGCGTGGTGATCCTCTTCCTGCTGGTGCTGTTCAGTGCCGTAGGGGGACTGTTGACCTCCTACGCCCATACCGATGCCGACTTCACCGCGCTCACCCAACCACCGAGCGCCCGGCACTGGTTCGGTACCAACCAGGGCGGCAACGACATGTACGCGTGCGCCGTGCACGGTCTCCGGCGCTCCCTGACGATCGCCGTGAGCGTCTCCGTGCTCACGATCGTCGTGGCCGCGGTCATCGGCTCGGGTGCCGCGTACTTCGGGGGCCGCGTCGAAA
Organism: Streptomyces sp. NPDC048643; assembly: GCF_040650615.1. Lineage (NCBI taxonomy): Bacteria > Bacillati > Actinomycetota > Actinomycetes > Kitasatosporales > Streptomycetaceae > Streptomyces > Streptomyces sp. NPDC048643. Next base: position 89,585 of record NZ_JBEZHO010000028.1, on the reverse strand, counting down.
GGGTGACGCTCGCCGTCATCCACTTCCTGCTGATCGTGCCCTCGTTCCTCATCCTCGCTCTCGTCTCGCACCGCCTGGCCGGCGACTGGCGCGTCCTCATCGTCGTCCTGACCGTGTTCGGGTGGATGTCGACGGCGCGCGTGATCTGGTCCGTGTCGACCTCACTGCGGGAACGGGACTATGTCACGGCGGCGGAGTTCATGGGCGTCCGCCCGATGCGCGTCATCCTCCGTCACATCATTCCGAACCTGGGATCGCTCCTGATCGTCAATCTGACGCTCGGTGTCGTCGCGACCGTGCTGAGCGAAACCGCCCTGTCCTTCCTCGGGTTCGGGGTCCAGACCCCGGACGTGTCGCTCGGCACGATGCTCGCGGACGGGGCGAGCTCCGTCACCAGCGCTCCCTGGCTCTTCGCCTTCCCCGCGGGGTTGGTCGTCCTGCTCACCGTGTCGATGACGTTCATCGGCGACGGCCTGCCCGACGCCCTCGACCCCACCGCGGTGACCGGCTCGGCAGGAGGCCGACGATGACGCTCGCGACCCCTCTGCTCGACCCGGTGCCGCCGGCCGACGCCACCCCCGTGCTGTCCGTACGAGACCTGCGGATCTCCTTCCCGTCCGAGGCCGGGACCGTCGAGGCGGTACGCGGCGTGAGCTTCGACCTGCTGCCCGGCCGGACCCTCTGCATCGTGGGCGAGTCCGGCTCGGGCAAGTCCGCGACCGCGATGGGCATCATGGGCCTCCTGCCGCCCTCGGCCGCTCTGAGCGGCCGGGTACTGCTCGACGGGCGCGACCTGGTCGGCCTCGGCGACAAGGCGCTGTCGGAGGTACGGGGCGACTCCATCGGCATGGTGTTCCAGGACCCCCTGTCCGCGCTCACTCCCATCTACTCCGTGGGCCGGCTCCTCTCCGACGCCCTGCGGGTCCATCAGAGCCTGACGAAACGGGCGGCCTGGGAACAGGCGGTGGCGCTGCTCGACCTCGTCGGCATCCCCGACGCGCGGGGCCGGGCCGCCTCCTTCCCGCACGAGTTCTCCGGCGGCATGCGGCAGCGCGTGGTCATCGCCATGGCGATCGCCAACAAGCCGTCCGTGCTGGTGGCCGACGAACCCACCACGGCGCTCGACGTCACCGTGCAGGCGCAGATCCTGGACGTACTGCGCCTGGCCCAGCGGGAGACGGGAGCCGGGCTCGTCCTGATCACCCACGACCTCGGGGTCGTCGCCGGTCACGCGGACGACGTCGCGGTCATGTACGCGGGCCGCTTCGTGGAGCGGGCCGGCGTCGAGGAGTTGTTCCGCCGCCCCACGATGCCCTACACCGCGCGGTTGCTCGGCGCGGTTCCGACCGTGGACGGCGGCGTCCGTCGGCCGCTGGTCCCCATCGGCGGGGAGCCGCCCGCCCTGGTGGGCCTCCCGGACGGCTGCGCCTTCGCCAGGCGCTGCGCGGTCGCCGTCGACGCGTGCCGCTCCGGCGAACCGGAACTGCGGCACGTCACCGGACACGGACACGTGGCCTGTCTGCGGGCCACGGACATCGCCGAGGGCACCCTCGATCCCACGGGCGGCGTGGCACCCGTCGAGTCGCCCGAGGGCTCGGGCGGTCCGCAGGTGGGCGAGGTCGTGCTCCGTGTCGAGGACCTCGTCAAGACCTTCCCGGTCACCAAGGGTGCCCTCCTCAAGCGCCGCGTCGGAACGCTGCAGGCGGTCAACCGGGTCGGTTTCGAGCTGCGTGCCGGGGAGACCCTGGGCCTGGTCGGCGAGTCCGGCAGCGGCAAGACGACGACTCTGCTGGAGATCCTCCGGCTGAGGCGACCGGAGGGCGGCCGGATCGAGATCGCGGGCACCGATGTCGGCAGCCTCCGTTCCGCCGCAGGGGTAAGGGAGTTGCGCCAGGACGTACAGATCGTGATGCAGGACCCCCTCGGAGCCCTGGATCCGCGGCTGCCCGTCTTCCAGTTGCTCGCCGAGCCGCTGCGAGCCGTCGGGCGGGACCGCGCGTCGATCCGCTCGCGGGTCCGTGAACTGCTGCGTCTCGTCGGTCTGGACGACACGGTGAGCGACCGCTTCCCGGCCGCGCTGTCCGGCGGACAGCGCCAACGGGTCGGCATCGCCCGCGCCCTGGCCACAGAGCCGAAACTGCTCGCCCTCGACGAGCCGCTCTCGGCACTGGACGTATCGGTGCAGGCCGGCGTGATCAACCTGCTGGCCCGCCTCAAGCGCGAACTCGGCCTGGCCTACCTCGTGGTCGCGCACGACCTGGCCGTGGTCCGGTACATCTCGGACCGTATCGCGGTGATGTACCTGGGCCACATCGTCGAGACGGGCGAAACCGAGACGATCTTCTCCGATCCGCGGCACCCCTACACCCGGGCACTGCTGTCGGCGATCCCCGTGCCCGACCCGGTGCGCGAACGCACCCGCGAACGTGTGGTGTTGGAGGGCGAGCAGCCGAACGCGGCGCGCCTTCCCGCCGGATGCGTCTTCGTCGACCGCTGTCCGCTGTACCGCGTCGCCGAGGACGACGTACGCCAACGCTGCCGTACGGAACGCCCGTCGCCGACGCGGGTGACCGGGCAACCCCACCACGAGTACGCCTGTCACGGCGCCTGAACTGCCTTCACCCGTCCTGCGGCCGCCCACCACCCCGGCCCAGGCGGACTTGACCGTCCATCACCGCACCCGGGGCCCCCTCCTGGGCCACCGGGTCCCGCCCGCACCCCCTTCACCGACCAAGAAGGAACGATCCCCCATGCGCACCAGACTGGGCCTGCCCGTCGCTCTCGTCGCCGCCGTCTCCGTCGCCGCCACCGCGTGCCAGTCCTCGTCCGGCGAGGGCTCCACGGGCCCGGACGCGAAGCACGCACCGTCGGCCGCCTCGGCCGCCGCCGACTACAACCCCACGCCCTACGACAGGATCAAGGACGGCGGGACGTACACCACGGTCGGTACCTTCGACGACCAGGGCAACCCGTTCAACGTCAACGCCACCCTGACCGCGGCACGCGTCTGGGCCTGGTACAACGCCGACGCGATCACCTACACGCCGACCGGCGAGGTGAAGTACAACCCGGACTACTACAGCGACGTGAAGGTGTCCGTCACGGGCGGCCGTCAGAAGGTGACGATCACGATCAACCCGAAGGCCGCGTTCAACGACGGCACACCGATCGACTGGACCGCGATCAGGGCGACCTGGAAGGCCAACAACGGTTCCGACAAGGACTACGCCGCGTCGTCCACGGATGGCTACGACCGGATCACCTCGGTCGAGAAGGGCGCGGACGCCAAGCAGGCCGTCATCACCTTCAAGGGTGTCGACGCGTCCTGGTCCAGCCTGTTCACCACCTTCCTGCATCCCAAGGCGGCCACGGTGGGCAACTTCAACAAGGCGTACGTCAAGAAGGCCCACCCGGAGTGGGGCGCGGGACCGTACACGGTCGGCACCTGGGACACCCACTCGGGGAACATCACCTTCGTCCGCAACCCGAAGTGGTGGGGCAGGAAGGGCAAGCTCGACAAGCGCGTCTACGTCAACCTGGAGTCGACCGCGGCGGTCAACGCCTTCAAGAACGGCCAGTTGGACTACGTCTCCGCTGTCGACGCCGAAAGCCTGAAGCAGGTCAAGGGGCTCAAGGGTACGGAGATCCGCAGCGGCGGAAGCCCCTTCGAGTACTCGCTCTACTTCAACACCGAGTCCCCCGTCCTCGCGGACAAGGACGTGCGCAAGGCGCTGGAGCAGAGCATCGACCGCGCGCAGATCGCGAAGATCCAGTTCCAGGGACTCGACTACACGGAGCCGCTGCCCGGCTCGGCGGTGCTGTACAGCTTCCAGAAGGGCTACGAGGACAACGTCTCGTCCGTCCTGAAGTACGCGCCGGACAAGGCCGAGAAGGCGCTCGACGCGGCGGGTTGGAAGCCCGGCGGTGACGGCGTCCGGGTCAAGGACGGCAAGCGGCTCGAGGTCGGCTACACGCTCCTCGGCGACGACCCGCTGGACAACGCCACCGCGGGCGCCTTCGCCGCGATGCTGAAGCCGGTCGGCGTCCGCCTCGCCATCAAGAAGGCCGACGAGGCCGATTTCTCGAACATCCTCAGCGAGCGCAAGTTCGACCTCTTCCTCTCGGGTAACCGCTCCATGGACCCGTTCGGCGCCCGCTACCTGTGCGACTTCTACTGCTCCGACCGTGACTCCAACATCACCGGCGCGGGTTCGCCCGAGCTGGACAGGAGGATCCGCGCGACCACCGACATCGCCGACCTCGCCGAACAGGCCGAGGCGGCCAACAAGGTCGAGCGCACGGCACTCCAGGAGTACGCCTTCCTTCCGCTGTTCAGCGGACCGTCGACCTACGCAGTCAAGAAGGGCCTCGCCAACGTCGGCGCGACCATCTTCTACAACCCGCTTCCGGAGACGGTCGGCTGGGAGAAGTAACCCCGTCTCCCGTCGCGCGCCGATCCGCCGGTGTCCGTCGGCCAGGAGGCCGGCGGACAGGCCGTCAGCGGGGAGCCAGCCGTAGCGTGGAGGTGCGGGCCTGCTCGGTGAGGACGTTCTCGATGATCGTCGTGTAGTGCCCGTACTTGGCGCGGTAGGCGGCGTCCACATCGGCGTACTCGCCGGACCCGGCGTCGACGAAGGTGACGTCCTTCCGGACACCGCCCGCCTCGACGACGCCCTCGTGGCGGGACTGCGTCCCTCGGTACCAGGGGCCGTCGGTGCCCTTGACCGAGCGGACGTAGAGCTGGTCGCCGACACGGACCACCCACATGGTCACCGGGGTGCGCAGCGTGCCGTCGGCGCGTTCGGACCGCAGGTCGAGTTCCTCGGCGGCGCCGATCTTCCCCAGCTCGCTGTCGTTCCACTTCGTCATGCTGGTTCCTTCCGAGTCGTACGCGGTCTCACGGACGGCGTCCCAGCCCCGGCGGCGACACCTGTGCCGCCCGCCTCTGCCCGTCAGCCCCACCGTCACCCGTGGCCGCCGGGCTCGCCAGCGGAAGGCGCACCGTGCGACGCGGCCCGGCCTGCGATCTCGCGTCCGCGCTGACCGACCGGGCCGCAGGGAAGAGCACGGGGTCAGCCGCGCAGGTTCTTGGGGCGGGCCGCCCCGCGCACCCGGGCCCACGCCTCGGGAAGCCGGCGTTCACGGGACCTCGCCGAGCCCCGCTCCTGGCCGTACAGGAGGCCCCACGTGAACCCCGGTTCCCCGGCCGCGTGCGCCGCGACAGCCAGGTCTCGCAGTACGCCGCAGGTCACCACACTGTCGTGCTGGGCACCGCTGACCTGCTGCACGACCTTGGCACGCTTGCCCAGACGTGCGGCAGGCTTCCCCAGGGCGGGGCGGGCCGCTTCCGCCGCGTAGCGCAGCCTCTTGGCGGCCTTGCGGGCGTCGTGGATCGCGGCGTCCCGCTTCGGGCCGGGCGTCATGTCGAGAGCGGGCTCCATGCGGGCCGCGAGCCGCTCGTACTCCTTCAGGAGTGCCTTGACCAGGACCTTCTCGGGTTCACCGGCCGCCTTGGCGCGCAGCGGCGGGGCGTCGGTCAGGGCCCGCAGGTTCTCCAGGAGGTTCAGGTAGCGGGGCGAGGCGAGCGTGTCGAGGGTGCGGCGACGGGCCTCGGTCCGTTGCGCCGCGTCCCAGGCCTGCAGGCGCGCCTCGACCGGGCCGAGGACCAGTTCCCCGGGTAGTTCGCCCACTCCGGTGGTCAGCCGCTCGCGGAGCACCTCGTGGTCGCGTTCCACACCGAGTTCGTTGGCGAGCCATTTGAGGTCCTGCCGGACGGGTTCGGTGGCCTCGCGGTCGAGGACGGAACGGTAGGAGCGCAGGCAGCCTCGCAGGCGGCGAGCCGTGGTCCGCATCTGGTGGACGGAGTCGGGCAGCTCGCGCCGCACGGCCGGATCTAGGTCCCTGAGGATCCCGGCCAGGCGGTCCATGTAGGCGAGTACGTGGTCACCGGCCGATCCCGGGGTGACGGCGCCGCGCGGGTCCGTCGTGTCGTTCAGCAGGGACGTGGTCTCGCGCAGTCCGCGGGCCACCTTGGACGGGCTCTGGGCGCGGTCGACCCCGTGCTCGCGCAGCGCCTTCTCGACCGTGTCCAGAAGGGCGGGATCGCCGTCCTCGGCCAGTTCGACCTCCATCTCCCTCCACGTCGCGTGCCCGCCGTCGTCGAGCAGCGCCTCGGCGGACACCTCGTCCACGCTGAGTTCGGCGAGGACCTCGCCCTCGGCGTCGAGCAGGTGGTGCAGGGAGCGGGTCGAGCGGATCCTGATCACCGGGCGGAGCGGTGCGCCGCGGGTGCGGGAGAACGCGAGGTCGCGCAGTTCCTCCGGGACCTCCTCCGAGGACAGGGGCGCCTGGATCTCCTCGCGGCTGTCGCCCGGCAGCGGCAGCTTCAGATGCCAGCCGGCGTCGGTGCCGCCCGTCCTGCGCCGCAGGGACGCGCGGCTGCGGGAGAGGCGCAGGTCCTCGGTGTCGTAGTACACGGCGTCCAGGTCCTGCACCCCCTGGTCCACGAGCTCGACGACGGGGCCCACGCCCGCCAGGTCGGGCAGCCAGGCCATGCCCTCGGCGGGCGGCGCGTACTTGCGTTCTGTCTCGCGGGTCGAATGGGCCATACCCATCGCGTAGACCTGTGGGCGCGGATCAAACCCGTACGTACGTCCGTTTCTGGACGGCGACGCACGCGCAGCCGCTTCGTCAGGGCGTACGGGGCCTCGTCCCGCGCCGGCTACCCGATGCCGCCGTTGCTCTGAACGAGCTGGCCGTTGATCCATCCTCCGTCGGGCGAGCAGAGGAACGTCACGAGACGCGCGCAGTCCTGCGGCAGTCCGAGGCGCCCCAGCGGTGTCGCGGCGATCAGGTCGGCCTTCTGGGCGTCGGTCATCCACCCCGTGTCCGTCGGCCCCGGATTGATCGCGTTGCAGGTGACGCCGAGGTGGGCGAGTTCGCGGGCGGCGGCCAGGGTGATCCGGTCCATCGCACCCTTGCTCGCTCCGTACGGCAGGTTGCCGGCGGTGTGGTCGCTGGTCAGGCCTATGATCCGACCGCTTCCGTGCCGTCCCCGGAAGCGAAGCCCGTACTCCCGGATCAGCAGCCATGTGGCCCGCGCGTTGACGGCGAAGTGCCGGTCGAAGCTCTCCACGGTGGTGTCGAGGAGCCCGGAGTCGACGGACTCGCAGTGGCAGAGGATCAGCGCGGTCACGTTCCCACGCTCGCGCTCGACGGTGTCGAAGAGGTGGGCGGGGGCGGCCGGGTCGGACAGGTCCGCCTCGACCGCCAGGGTGCGCGCGCCGAGTGCGGTCGCCGTTTTCTCCAGCTCCCCGGGCGCATCGCCCTCCACGCCCCACTCCATCCGGGCGTCGTACGGAGCCCAGTACGTGAAGGCGACGTCCCAGCCGGCCCGCGCGAGATCGAGCACCACGGAGGCGGCGATGCCCGCGGAACGGCTCGCGCCGGTGACCAGAGCCAGCGGGCGCCCGGACTCCGCCCCGCCCTGGCGACTCTGCTCGTGCGTCCCGTCGGTCATGATCTCCATGGTGGCAGGCACGGCTGCTCCGATCACCCGGATTCGTCAGGGAACCCGACCGGATCGAGGCGCCAGGAGAGCGCCGGGCCCGGTCGGGACCACGGCCTCAGTCCCTCGGTCTGACCGGTGCGCTGCCCCGCCCCTGGGCCCGGCCGCCGAGTTCAGCGTCGAGGGTTTCTCCTGGGCCACGCGCATTGCGTCGGCGTAGGCAGGTTCCCGCAGCCGCTTCCACATCACGTCCTCAGGGACGTCCTCGATGTGGCCGACCACCCACCAGATGTTGCCGAAGGGGTCCTTCACGCGTCCGCCGCGCTGTCCGAAGGCGTCGTCGGACAGCGGCGTGACGACCTCGCCGCCGGCTGACACGGCCCGTGTCATCGCCGTGTCCGCGTCGGCGACGAAGACGCGCAGCAGGCTCGGCAGGGTGGGCCAGTCGCTGTGCCGGTCGAAGGCCAGGACGACGGTGTCCCCGATCCGGATCTCGCCGTGGCCGATCAGGCCGTCCTCGGTCGTCACCCGGCCGAGTTCCTCGCCGCCGAACGCCTGGGTGACGAAGTCCAGGAACGCGCCCGTGTCGTCGGTGACGACCCAGGGGGCCACGGTGGTGTAGCCCGTCGGAGCGGCGCTGCTGTGCTCGGACATCACGGTCGTCTCCCAGCTGTCGGTCACGGCTTCAGCGGCGACGACAGACGCGCACTGGGTCAGAAGCTGTCCGCCTTGGCGGCGGGCAGGAACGTCAGTGCCTCCCGGAGGTTGTGCTCGGCGATTCCCCGCATGAAGTCGCGGTCGGGAAAATCCCCGTCCAGGAGGCGCAGCGGCCCGGCGACGAGGGACAGGTGCATCGCCAGGGTGTAGAAGGTCATGCGGTGTTCGTCCAGGTCGCCGCTGCCCAGCCCGGCGTAGTGCTCGCCGAAGCGCAGGCGGAGGAAGGCGTGTTCCCACTCGACATCGAAGAACATCAGACCTTCGATGTCGATGAGGACGGGTTGCCCGTTCGCGTCCACCAGCACGTGGTCCGGGCCGAGTTCGCCGTGGACGAGCCCGTAGCGCGAGCGCGTACGTATCCTCGCCGCCAGATCGCCGACGACGGAGCGCAGTTGGTCGTGGGACGCTGCCATACGCGGGTCGCGGGCGGCCGCTTCGGACAGGTCGTCGAGGGCTCGGTCCAGAACGACCTGTTCGCAGGAGGCGCCATCGGAGGAGCCGCCTCCGTCGATCAGGGCGACCTTCCCGAAGCGTGACCCGCGATGCCGCCCCATCGCGCTCAGAGCCTCGGCCAGTCGGGCCATCGCGGGGGCAGCCCCGTCCGGGTCCTGACGAAGCAGAGACTCCAAGTTGTCCCCGGGCACGTCCTCGACCACCGCGACGTCCGCCGGGTAGCGGCTCCCGCTCCGGTCGGCCAGCAGCAACCGAGGTGTCCGGATGCCGAGTTGACGCAGATGCCGGTGGGCGGCCTCGAAGAGGTCGAGGCCGGAGGCCGGCGAGAACGGGTCCCCGAGGTGGTCGCTCTTTGCTCCTGTGGTGGGCCAGTAGTTCTCGGACGCGTCCCAGATGTAGGCGACGGCGGTGGAGTCGTCGTCGAAGGCGAGGCGGTACACGCCCTTCTTGCTGCCGCCCCGCAGGCGCGAAACGCCGGTCAGGTGTAGCCCGTTCCCGAAGACCGCGCGTGCGACGCCGTCCAGGTCGTCCCGGGTCACCACCCTGCGTACGGTGTCCATGTCCCGCCTCCCCCGCCGGCCGTCGTCGGCGCTCGGGGCAGCCTACTGACCCCGACGGGCGAACGGGCCGACCGCCGGACACGTACGTACCGGCCGACCCGCGGCACGATCGGAGCCGGCGCCACGAACGGGACGGGTACCGGGGCCGCGACCGGGCACACTCTTCCCGACAGGCGCACGGGACCGGGCGGGAGCGGCGGGACATCACGGTGAGAACAGCTCGGTCCACCGGGTACGGCACCGCCCCCGAGGGGGTCCGTCGATGTGGTCGGGCGCGGGGCATCGGGGCCTTCTCCCTGGACGCCGGTCGGCCGGCGGATGCCCGTGTCGGCCCGTCGGTGGAGGACCCGACCGGTCCTGGGCGCGCGTACCCCGATATCGTCCGCGCGTCCCACGTACCGTCAAGCCACCCGCCGATCCTCGCCGTCACCCCCGCAGGCACGACTTCCGTGCCACCGGGCCGGAGTCGGCCTTCCTCGATGTCACCGTCGGAACAGGAGCACGTCCATGCGTCTCTACGCCCAGACCCCAGCGCGCCGGGGTCGTCAGCTGATCGCGGATCTGATCGCTCTGCTCCTGATCGCGATCACGGTGCAGTTCGCCCTGGTCGTCCGTGACGCGATCCTGACGCTGGCCGAGCCCGGGCGGAAGGCCGAGAGCGCGGGCGACAGTCTTGCCTCCGGTCTCGACGACGCCGGCGACGCGGCCTCGAAGGTCCCGTTCGTCGGGGACTCGTTGAAGAAGCCGCTCAAGTCCGCGGCCGACGCCGGCACCAGCCTCGCCGATGCCGGGCAGTCCTTGCAGGACACCGTGGGCCATGTCGCCACCCTCACGACGATCGCCCTGATCGTCCTCCCGACCGCCGTCATCCTGGTGTTGTGGCTCCTTCCACGGCTGCGGTGGATCCGGCGTTCCGCCACCACTCGTCGCCTTCTCGACGCCCCCGGTGGCGCCGACCTCCTCGCGCTGCGTGCGCTCACCGGGCCGCAGCGGCCGCTGGCCGCGATTCCCACGCCGCCGGGCGGCCTGGCCGACGCCTGGCGTCGTGGGGATCCGGACGTCATCGCCGACCTGTCGACGCTGACGCTCCGACGCGCGGGTCTTCGGCCCTGACGGGGGGCGAGCAGGCGGCGAGCCGGGGGCGCCTTTGAACCCGGACCGGTCAGGCCGCGCGCAGCCATCAGGCGGCCCGGGCCGGTCAGGTGCTCCGGCTCAGGCGTCCAGGCGTCGTTCGGCGAGCCACCCCACGGCCTCGGGGTCGCGGTGGTCGAAGAACAGTGACGTGCCGTTGTCCAACGTGGCGATCGCGGCCATCTGGTCGTCGGTGAGTTCGAAGTCGAAGACGGCGATGTTCTCCGCCATGCGCTCGGCGCGGACCGACTTGGGGATCGCGACGACACCGCGCTGGACGAGCCAGCGCAGCACGACCTGCGCCACGGACTTGCCGTGGTCGGCGCCGATCTCGCTCAGCAGAGCGTTGGTGAAGAGGTCGTTCCTGCCCTCGGCGAAGCCTCCCCACGACTGGATCTGAACGCCGTGCTCCCGCATGAGGTCCTGGTCGGCGACGCGCTGGAAGAACGGGTGGGTCTCGATCTGGTTGACGGCGGGGGTGACGTCGTTGTTGACGACGAGGTCGAGAAGCCGGTCGGGGTAGAAGTTGGCGACGCCGATGGCCCTGGCCAGGCCTTCACGGTTCACTGCCTCCATGCCGCGCCACTGTCCGTAGACGTCACCGAAGGGCTGGTGCATCAGGTACAGGTCGACGTGGTCCAGGCCGAGCTTGGCCAGGGACGTCTCGATGGCGCGCCGTGTGTTCTCCTCGGCGGGGGCGTCCTGGATCCACAGTTTGGTGGTGACGAACAGCTCCTGCCGCGGGACGCCGCTGCTCTTGATGGCGCGGCCCACGGCCTCCTCGTTGCCGTAGGCCGCCGCGGTGTCGAGCAGCCGGTAGCCGGCGGCGAGGGCGTCGGAGACCGCCTGTTCGGTCTCCTCCGGCGGGATCTGGTAGACGCCGAAGCCGAGGATCGGCATCTCGACGCCGTTGTTCAGGGTGACGTGCTGCATGGCGGTACCTCTTCTTCGTGCGGATTCATCGCGGGAGGGGGTGGGGGTCGAGGCCGTCGACCCGTGCTTCAGGGCTGCTGGGCCCTCGGATCAGGACGGTCCTCGACGCGGACGTCTCCGGCTCCGTGCATGAGTGCTGCGCGCATGGAAGGTGCTCCTGCTTCTGGACCGGAAGGGGCCACCGGTCGCGGCGGCCGCGCGGGCCCGGTTGCCCGCCCCCTCCGAGGGGGCGTCAGCGTTCGAGCATCCGCGCCTGCTCCTCGGTGTGGGTGTCGCCGGCCGCGGGAGGCAGGCTGCTGAGCTTGTCGACCTGCTCGGGGGTGAGCGTGACGCGGTCGGCCGCGGTGTTCTCCTCGACGCGGTGGACCCGCTTGGTGCCGGGGATCGGCGCGATGTCGTCACCCTGGGCGAGCAGCCAGGCCAGCGCGACCTGTGCAGGAGTCGTCCCCGCCTCGGTGGCGATCGCCTTGACCTCGTCGGCCAGCCGCAGGTTCCGTTCGAAGTTCTCGCCCGTGAAGCGGGGGTTGCCGCGCCGGAAGTCGGAGGCGTCGAACTCGTCCGCCGAGCGGATCGTGCCCGTGAGGAACCCGCGTCCGAGCGGGGAGAAGGGCACCAGACCGATGTTCAGTTCCCGCAGCACCGGCAGCACCCGGTCCTCGACGCCGCGCGTCCACAGGGAGTACTCGGACTGGACGGCGGTGACGGGGTGGACCGCGTGGGCGCGGCGGATGGTGTCGGGCCCCGCCTCGGAGAGGCCGAACGCGCGGACCTTCCCCTCCGCGACCAGGTCTCCCACCGCGCCCGCGGTCTCCTCGACGGGCGTGTTCGGGTCGACTCGGTGCTGGTAGTACAGGTCGATGTGGTCGGTGCCCAGCCGCTTCAGCGAGCCTTCGACCGCGGCACGAATGTTGGCCGGGCCGCTGTCGAGGTTCCAGGGACCGTCACCGGCGTGCGAGACCAGGCCGAACTTCGTCGCCAGCACGACGTCGTCGCGGCGGCCCTTCAGCGCCCGGCCGAGCAGTTCCTCGTTGGTGTAGGGGCCGTAGATCTCGGCGGTGTCGATCAACGTGACGCCCAGTTCAAGGGCCCGGTGCACGGTCCGGACGGACTCGGCGTCATCGGTGCCGGAGCCGGTGTAGCCGTGGGACATCCCCATCGCACCGAGCCCGATCCGGGAGACCTCCAGGTCACGCAGCTTGATGTACCGCATCAGCTCTCTTCTCTCCGGGTTCATCACCGCACGGCGTTCTCCACTGTGGCCCGGTCGTCCCCGGACCGCTCGCGGGGAGCCGCGTGGTGTCGTGCCTCCACCCTCGCGCTCTTTCGTCGACGGCGGCAGGGCGGGCTCTTCGGGGGTCATGACAGGGCCCCCCACCGCGCTCCCGGCCAGGTCACGGCGGGGTGACACTGAAGCCATGGCATCTGAGCGCACGCGCGGCAGTGGCGGAAGCGAGGGAATGGAGCTGGGCCTGTTCCTACGGGCCCGGCGCACCCAGACCACGCCGGAACAGGTCGGCCTCACGGTCGGCGGCGGTCTGCGCCGCACTCCAGGACTGCGCCGGGAGGAGCTGGCCACCCTGTCGGGGATCAGCATCGACTACTACGTACGTCTGGAGCGCGGCAAGGAGACCCGGCCCAGCCCCTCCGTCGTGGACGCGCTGGCCCGTGCCCTCCAGCTCGACGACCAGGAGCACCACCACCTGCGGGAGCTGGCCGCCCGCGCCGCGCGCTACGCGCCCGAACCGCCGCCCGCGCCGAGCAGGACCATCCGGCCGCACGTGCACCAGTTGCTGGAGACCCTGCGGCCCCATCCGGCGTACGTCCTGAGCCGCAGCATGGAGTTCCTCGCGTCGAACCGGAGCGGGCTCGCGCTGTACGCCGGGCTCGGCGACTGGCCCGCGAAGCAGCGCAACCTCGCGCGCTACCTCTTCCTGCACCCCACCGCCCGCGCGTTGTTCCCCGACTGGGACAACCAGGTCCGCGGTTGCGTCGCCCGCCTGCGCGCGGTCGCCGGGACCGCGCCCGACGCGCCCGACCTCACCAACCTCGTCGGCGAACTCGTCCTGAAGAGCCCGGACTTCGCCAGGCTGTGGGAGCGCTACGACGTCACGGGCCGCAAACCCGCGCACAAGACGTTCCACCACCCGCACGTCGGCACGATCACCCTCACCGCCCAGGCCATGCATCTGGAGGGCACCCCCGGCCAGCGCCTCGGCGTCTACCTCGCCGAACCGGGCACCCCCGACCACGACGCGCTGCTCCTGCTCGACCTGACGGCACCGCAGTCCGCCCAGCCGCCGGCCGCTCAGGATGTGCGGGACGCGCGGCAGTCGGGCCCGGACCTCTGACCTCGGCCTAGCCGGGGCGCTTCGACGTGAACGGGGTGACGGGCCGGTCCTGCCGTTCGCCGTCCACGGTGATGTCGACCGCCTCGTTGTAGAAGGCGAGGAGGTCCTTGACGGCGGCCACCGCGGGCAGGGGCTCCGGGTAGCTCCACACGAGGTTCGCGGGCTCGTCGCCGTCGCCCTGCCACGCCCAGTACGTGGCGGTGCCCTTGTACGGGCATCCCGTGCTCAGCTCGCTCGGCTGGAGCAGGTCGAGCCGGACGTCCTCGCGCGGCATGTAGTAGCGGGTCGGCAGGCCGGTCTCGAAGAGGAGGACCGGACGGCGGGTGTCGGCGACGAGGGTGCCGTCGATCTCGACCTGGACATGGCGGCTGCTGGGGACTGCGTCCACGCGCTTGTACGGGTCGCGGGGGTGGATGAAGATCTCCTCGTCCTCCTCGTACCAGTGCTCCAGCCCCCGGCCGGCCCGCCGGAACCATTCGAACGCGATGTGTCCGGCAAGGTCGTCTGCGGGGAACGTCCAGGCGGCGTTCTCCAGCAGCTCGCCGTCCAGTTCGACGTCGTAGAAGATCCGCGATCCGGTGTGGGTGCCCGTGCGGGGGTTCTTCGCCGGGCGGAGGAGGTCCTCTCGGACGTCTCCGCGAGGGAAGGCGTAGAGCGGGACCGGCACCCCGGGCTCCCAGACGAGGGCGGGGTGTCTGCTGTCCACGACGGTGATCTCACCGGTGCGGCCCCGCACCCAGCGCTCGCTCGGCGCCCACAGAAGGCCTTCCGGGGTGGTCCTGACGTCACGGGCGGCGGGAATCGTGGTCATGAGCGGCTCTCCTTCGGACGGCTCACCGGCTCACTACCACCCTGCCACGGGTCGGTGATCGGAGCAGGGCGTTACCGGACCGCGCCCGGAGGCCGTCCGGTTCGCTTGGCGCGTCGCTCGCGGCACCAACTGAGGCCTGTCATGCGGATCATGTGACTACTAGGCTGCGTCGATGGAACCCGCAACCGACGTGCCCGAGAGCCTCCCCCGGTCCGTGGATCGGGACCCGGTGAACGACTACGACCGTTTCGCCGCGGCGTACGCGGCGGAGAACGAGAACAGCCTCGTCAACGCCTACTACGAGCGCCCGGCGATGCTGGCCCTGGCCGGAGACGTGGCCGGCCGTCGGATCCTGGACGCCGGCTGCGGCTCGGGCCCGCTGTCCGCCGCGCTCCGCGACCGCGGTGCCGTCGTCACCGGCATCGACGTCAGCGCCGGAATGCCGGCGCTGGCCGGACGGCGGCTCGGTGACGACGTGGACCTGCACGTGGCCGACCTGAGCGAACATCTTCCGTTCGGCGACGGTGCGTTCGACGACGTGGTCGCCTCGCTCGTGCTGCACTACCTGGAGGACTGGGCGCCGGCGCTGGCCGAACTGCGGCGCGTGCTCAGGCCGGGCGGTCGGCTGATCGCGTCGGTGGAGCACCCCTTCGTGGCCTACACGTTCCAGGAACCTCGGCCCGACTACTTCGCGACCACCAGCTACACCTTCACCTGGACGTTCGACGGGCAGTCCGCGCCGATGAGGTTCTGGCGCAAGCCGTTGCACGCGATGACGGAGGCTTTCACCGCCGCGGGCTTCCGTCTGACCGCCATCGACGAACCGCAGCCCGACCCGGCCGCCCGAGAGCTGTTCCCCGACGCCTTCCACGACCTCGCGACCAGGGCCACCTTCCTGTTCTTCGTCCTGGAGGTCCCCCTGTCGACCGACGGCTCGGACGACTGACGGGCGCTGGGCTGCTCTCCCTGAATGAGCTGACGAACGCCGCGTACCGAGCGGGTCAGGCTCCCGACAGCGTCACCGTCCCCGACGCCACGTCCCGCCCTTCGGCCGTGACGAGGAACCGTGCCCCGTTCTCCTCCGGCGCCACGTCGATCACCGCTCCCCGGCACGGCACCGGGCCACGGAGCTGGGCGGCGAGCCCGACCACGGCAGAGGCGGGGCGTCCCTGGTAGAGCAGGGTCGCCTGCCGGCCGGCTTCGAGCACCGCGTGCAGGGGCAGCTCGCGTGGGTTGCCGTGGAGCAGCACCGGGTGGGTGGGGTCACGGGGAACAATCACCAGGCGCCCCTGCGGTGCTCGCGCCAGCAGCACGTCGGGGTCGGCTGCCGCACCCACCGCCGGGGCCGCCGGATGCAGCAGGCTCGTGAGCGTCCCCGCCCCGGGTTCCTGGACGGCGTGCGAGGTGGTGGCGAAGACCATGGAGCACACCCCGAATCGCCGGCCCGCGTGGAAGTACTCGGCCGTGATCCGGTAGCCGGTCAGCCGGCCCGAGCGCACGGCGAGGTCGCTCGTCGTGACCCGCACGGCGACGTCGGTGGCACCGCCCGTCTCGACCGGCTGCGTCTCCGGATCCGTTCCCAGGGCGACCGACGTGGGCCGCAGGGGGGTGGTGTCGGTGGCCGGCAGATACCGGCTCTCGGCCAGCGCGGCGAGCTGGCGGGTCGACTCCACGATGATCAACGGGTGGTGCGTCACCGCGAGGGAGTGTTCGTTGAGGGGATGCCAGCGCGGCCACTGGCAGACGGCCTGGAACGAGCGGCTTCCCGCGCGGCTCAGAGAGACGACGAGCATCGCGGACATGGACGACAGCCCGAGGTCACGCCACTGCGGCGGGGCGTCCGGCGCCTGGACAGGCTCTGGGGGGCCCTCGGTGCGGGGCAGGGCGTACGACTGTTGCGCCGGGCCCGCCTCGATCGTCGCGGTGGCCTGCATCAGTGCCTCCTCGATGAGGACGAGGCAGGACGCCGTGGTCGGCGTCTCCGCCCTTCGCGTGGTGGTCCACTGACCACCTTTTCCGCGACGGGCGGCCGACCGGATGCGGGGTGCGCCGACGGGTCACCGCCACCGGCAGGCCGCGCGACCACCTGGAGGACCTGGCCCGGGCGAGCGGGCGGTCGGCTGATCGACGCCGGCTGATCCGGCGTACGCCTGTGTCAGCCGTTGTGCCGCGGCAGGCGGACCACCTGGACGAAGAAGTCGTCGATCTGGCGTACGGCGGCGATGAACTGGTCCAGGTCGACCGGCTTGGTGACGTAGGCGTTGGCGTGGAGCTTGTAGCTGCGCAGGATGTCCTCCTCCGCCGCCGAGGTGGTGAGCACCACGACCGGGATGTGCGACAGCGCCGGGTCCGACTTGATCTGCTCAAGGACCTGCCGGCCGTCGTACTTGGGCAGGTTCAGGTCAAGGAGGATCAGGTCGGGCTGCGGGGCGCCGGTGTGGGCGCCCCGCTTGTAGAGGAAGTCGAGCGCCTCCTCGCCGTCCCGGACGACGTGCAGGGTGTTGCCGATCTTGTTGTCCTCGAACGCCTCCCGGGTCATCAGCTCGTCGCCCGGGTCGTCCTCGACGAGGAGGACGTCGATAGGGGTGCCGGAGGAGGTCGTCATGTCAGGGCCTTGTCCTCGGAGTGCGCGGGAGTGCTGTCCGCCATCTCGGCGGCCGGCAGGGTGAAGCAGAAGCGTGTGCCATCGGTGTGACTGGTGTCGAGCCAGATGCGGCCGCCGTGGTACTCGACGATCTTCTTGCACAGCGCGAGGCCGATGCCGGTGCCGCCGTACGAGTCGCGGCTGTGCAGGCGCTGGAAGATCACGAAGACCTTCTCCTCGAACTCGCCGGGGATGCCGATCCCGTTGTCCGTGACGCACAGCCGCCAGGCACCGGAGTCGTCCGGATCGCGTTCGCAGGTGATCCGGACGTGCGGTGCCCGGTCGGGGTGACGGAACTTGACGGCGTTGCCGATGAGGTTCTGCCAGAGCATCGCCAGGAGGGTCGGGTCGCCGACGATCTCGGGCAGTTCGTCCGGCCGGTCGACGCGCGCCCCGCTCTCGGTGACGGCGCTGTCCAGGTTGGCCAGCGCCTTGGTGAGCCCGAGGCCCAGGTCGACCGGGAGGCGGGCGTCGTTGACCCGGCCCACCCGGGAGAACGTGAGCAGGTCGTTGATGAGGACCTGCATGCGTTTGGCACCGTCGACGGCGAAGTCGATGTACTGCTTGGCGCGGTCGTCGAGCTGGTCCCCGTAGCGCCGCTCCAGCAGCTGGCAGAAGGAGGCCACCTTGCGCAGTGGCTCCTGGAGGTCGTGCGAGGCGACGTAGGCGAACTGTTCGAGTTCCGCGTTGGAGCGGCGCAGTTCCACGGCCTGGGCGTCGAGATCCGCGGTCTGTCGGGCCAGGATGTCGCGCTGTTCGCGCGAGGAGTCCAGTTCGTCGACGATCCGCTGGCGCATGCCCTCGACGTCCGCCGCCACCGCCCGCAGGTCCACCGGTCCGGCGCCGGTGATGGCATGGTCGAACTCGCCGCGTGCCACCCTGCGGGTGGCGGTCTGCAGGGCTTCCAGCGGCCGCGCGACCAGGAGGCGTACGAGGAACGTCAGGGCCACCCCGGCCAGCAGGAAGGCCACGACCATGGCGACGAGTACGGCGTCGCGGACCTTCCGGGAATGGTCGAGTCGTCTCTGGCCGTCGTCGACCGCTGCCGTGAGTCCGGCGTTCTGCTTGGCCGCTGCCTTGCGGATCTCGTCGAAGGCATTCTTGCCGCGTTCGGCGGACGCCCGGTCGACGGTGCGCGGCTCGCCCGGTGTGACGCGGGCCACGAGGGGCTCAGCGTAGGTGCGCCGCCACGCCTCGGCGCGCTTCTCGACCGTGGCGAGGTCGGCGACGAGTGCGGGACGGCCGCCGATCAGGGCGCGGATGCTGCCGGCGGCGCGCGCCTCGTCCTTCTTGCCCTGCTCGTAGGGGTCGAGGAACTGGCGGTCGGCCGCGATGGCGTAGCCGCGGACACCCGTCTCCTGGTTGACGAGGGAAGCCTGCAGCCGGTACGCCTCGGTCTGCGCGGGCTTGACGTCCCGCAGCATCTGGTCGGTGACCGTGGCCGTCTGCTGCAGCATCACCGCGCCGATCACGGCGCCCACCAGCACCAGCAGGGCCATGAGGCCGAGCACGAGCCGGAACCAGCCCTGCACCGTCAGCCGGTGTCCGGCCCACCGCTCGCCGGTCATCTTCGCCATCCCATCCTCGGAAACACTCTGCTGTCGCACGCTCTCCACGTCGGTCACCGCCAGCGCAGGTAGAGCACGGCGACGTCGTCGGCCAGGCCGCCCTGCTGCTCGGCGAGCAGCTCGGCCCGCTCGATCAGCCCGTCGACGAACGGGGCGGGCGCCAGGGCGGCCAGCTCGCGGGCGACACCCAGCAGCCCCTCCTCGCCCAGGCGCTCGATGCCGCGCCCGACACGCCCTTCGAACAGCCCGTCGGTGAACAGGACGATCGCGGCGCCCTCCGGGACGGTCAGCTCCTCCACGGGCCAGGACGCCCCGCCGGGAACGATCCCGAGGGCGGGCCCGCCCCGGACCTCCACCCACTCGACGTCGTCCTCGCCGACCAGCAGCGCGCCGGGATGACCTGCCCGCACCATGCGGACGCGTCGCTCACCGGGACCGATCGAGAGGATGACCAGGGTGGCGAAGACTCCCGCCTTGGCCCGCTCCGCCAGGAGGATCTCCTCCAGCCGGCCCACCTGGTCGGCGCCGGTGACGCCGCTGAGCACGAGGGTGCGCCACGCTATTCGCAGTGCGACCCCGAGTGCGGCCTCGTCCGGACCGTGTCCGGAGACGTCACCGATCATCGCGTGCACGGTGCCGTCGGCGCTCTGCACGATGTCGTAGAAGTCACCGCCGAGCAGGGCGTGCGCGCGGCCGGGACGGTAGCGGGTGACGACTTCGACGTCGTCGCCGCGCAGCAGCGGGCGCGGCAGCAGCCCACGCTCCAGGCGTGCGTTCTCCCGCGCCTGCATCAGGCTCGCCTGCAGCGCCACGGCGTTCTGCTCGGCCTGCTTGCGCTGGATCGCGTAGCGGACCGCCCGTCCGAACAGTTCCGGCTCGACGCGACCCTTGACCAGGTAGTCCTGCGCACCCGCGGCGACAGCGGCGAGCCCGGTCCCCTCCTCGGCGAGACCGGTGAGGACCACGATGGCGACGTTCTCGGCACGCTCACGGATCCGGGACACCGCCTCGAGACCCTGGGCGTCCGGCAGGTGCAGGTCGAGCAGCACACAGTCCGGCACCTCCGAGGCGAGCACGTCACAGGCCTCGGCCATCGATCGCACCCAGCGCAGCCGCATCCCGAGCGCGCTGTCGGCGACCAGTTCCTCCACGAGCAGGGCGTCACCGGCGTCGTCCTCGACGAGGAGGACAGACGGCTGCTCGACCCCCCAGGCCGCTGCACGGTCCAGCGCGGGAGAAGCCACGCCGGCAGCCCCTGGCTGCGACGTCATCATTGAGAGAACCCCCCACCCACCACCATTCCGCCGCTGCCTGACGGATAACTCCGCGAGCATACTCAGGCTCGCCGTGAAGCACCTCATGGGGAGAGTCACTGACGTCGGACGGGTGCGTGCGAGGGTCCGGGACACGGTGTGAGGTGTGTCTCGGGCAGGTCGGTGTCGGGCACCGATGAGTCGCGTCGTCCGCGAGGGTCCGAGGAGTGCGAGAGTGAAGCGGACGGAAGCGAGGGTGACCGTGTTTGTCCTGATTCCCGGTGCCGGCGGCGCGGCCTGGTACTGGCACCGTGTGGTGTCCGAACTGCGCGTCCGGGGGCACGAGGCCCTGGCTGTCGATCTGGACGGCGCGGACGAGTCCTCGGGACTGCCCGAGTACACCGACGCCGTGGTGGCCGCGATCGGCGGTCATGACGGGGTCGTCCTGGTGGCCCAGTCCATGGGCGGCTTCACCGCACCGATGGTCTGCGCCCGCGCCTCCGTCGGCGAGCTGGTGTTCGTCAACGCGATGATCCCGCTGCCGGGCGAGACACCCGGGCAGTGGTGGGGTGCCACGGGATCGGAGGCGGCCCGGGTCGCGGCGGCCGAGGCGGGCGGGTACACGACCGAGATCGACCTCGACACCTATTTCCTGCACGACGTCCCGGCTGAGGTCGCCGCGGGCGGCGCCGAGCACGAGCGGCCCGAGGCCGAGATCGCGTTCGGCCAGCCCTGTGCCGTCGAGCGGTGGCCCGAGGCGCCGACCCGGGTGCTCGCCGGAGCCGAGGACCGGTTCTTCCCGGCGGAGTTCCAGCGCCGAGTGGCCCGCGAGCGTCTCGGGGTCGACGCCGAGATCGTCCCCGGTGGCCATCTGGCCGCACTCTCGCACCCGGGGCCTCTCGTCGACCGCCTGCTCGACCGGACGCCCTGAGGGACGGACCGCGCCCGAGCGATCCTCGGCTTTCCCACCGCGGAGTACCACGGCCTCTGCCGGAGGGCGGTCCGGTGGCCCGGGCGTAGCGATTCGTATCCATCCCGCGCGAACGTCGTTGAAGTGGTCGTCGCGCTGCCACCCCCGAGGACGCGCGACACGTGAGGGCCCGACATCCCCGCCCGGTCTCGGGCCCTCACTCCCCTGCCCCGAGCGGGCTTCGCAGGTCGCGGCGGTCTCCTCGCCGCGCTTCCGCGCCTGGCTTGCCAACGTTGTCGTGGATGACTGGTCTACACCCTTGACTGGTACAGACCAAAGCGGTTGAGTGTGGCAGCACACCCCCCACCGCGGCCGCTCCGGAGACCGTGACGTCGGTCAACACCGGCGTGTGCACGCAAGGTCGTGCCTTGCCTTCCGGTGCGGCCCCGCCGTGCAAAGGAATTGATCCTGTGTCAAAACGACGCGTCTCTTCCCTCCTCGCCGCCCTGCTGATCGGAACCGCGGCGCCGGTGCTCCTGCCGACCGCCGACGCCTCCGCCGCATCCTGTTCGAGCTACCCGAGTTGGGTGGCCGGGAAGTCGTACGTCACCGGCAACATCGTCCGGTACACCGACGGCAAGGCCTACATAGCCGAGCATGACAACCCGGGCTACGACCCCGTCATCAGCACCTGGTTCTGGGAGCCCTACGCCTGCGACAGCGGTCCGACCAACCCCTCCGAGGGCTTCGTCGTGAACGAGTCGCAGTTCAACCAGATGTTCCCGAACCGGAATTCGTTCTACACCTACAACGGGCTCAAGGCCGCGCTGAGCGCCTACCCCGGCTTTACCAACACCGGCAGCGACACGGTCAAGAAGCAGGAGGCCGCGGCCTTCCTCGCCAACGTGAACCACGAAACCGGCGGTCTCGTCTACGTGGTGGAGCAGAACACCGCCAACTACCCCACGTACTGCGACTGGAGTCAGTCGTACGGCTGCCCGGCGGGCCAGTCGGCGTACTACGGGCGCGGCCCGATCCAGCTCAGCTGGAACTTCAACTACAAGGCCGCGGGCGACGCCCTCGGCATCGACCTGCTGGGCAACCCCTGGCTGGTCCAGAACGACTCGGCCGTGGCCTGGAAGACCGGCCTCTGGTACTGGAACACGCAGTCGGGCCCCGGCAGCATGACCCCGCACAACGCGATGGTCAACGGAGCCGGCTTCGGCCAGACCATCCGCAGCATCAACGGGTCGCTGGAGTGCGACGGCAGGAACCCCGCACAGGTGCAGAGCCGCGTGGACGCCTACCAGCGCTTCACCTCGATCCTCGGGGTGACGCCGGGAGGCAACCTCTACTGCTGACCCGGCACGCCGGACCGGTCCGGCGTCACGCTTGACCCACCTCTTCGGCGCCTGCCGACCTCGACGAAGGTCGGCAGGCGCCGTCGCGTGGGCGCGCGGCGCGCGGGCCCTTCACCGGACGACGAGACCGTCAGAGGCCTACTGCCCGCCCCTCCAGTCCGCTTCCCCCCGCAGCCAGCCCTCAAGGGCGACGAAGTCCCCCTCGGTGAGGCCCCGTCGGGGATCGACGCGGAGGAGCAGGGCCGCCCCTCGGTGGTGCTCGGCGACCCAGGCCCGGTCGGTGTCCGTGATCTCGTCGTCGACCCAGGCGAAAGCTCGTCCGGCCGCCCGGCCCACGAGGGTGCGCGTCTTCCAGTGCAGCCCCCTCCGCTCGTCCTGTTCGTCGACGGCGGACGGCTCCGGCCAGGCCACCACGGGCAGCTCCGGCAGGCTGAGCACCGGGGCCACGCACGCGTTCGCGTCGTCCATCCAGGTCGTCGCCCAGATCAGTTCGCACGGAAGGGCGGCCGGCCGACGACCGAGTTCGGGATCGATCCGGGCGAGCAGCGGGTTCGGGTGTCCCCCCTCGTACGTGCTGCCGTGCTCGTAGGTCCGATACGCCGAGGACGCGGCGCCGAAGGGGATGAGAGGTCCGTCGACGTCGAGGAAGAGGAGCGGGCGGGGCGGGGAACCGGGCATGGCCGCAGGCTAGCGGTGTGTCCGGTGCACAGCGACGTGGCCCGTCGTTCGGGGGATGTCGACGGGCCACGCCTTCTTTCACGGTCCCACGGACAGGACGAAGATGCGCGCATTGCGGGCAAACCGGCTATCCGGCCCGGCGCTGAACGCCGCGAGGCCCAGGCTGCGGGGTGGGGTCAGGAACTCCGCGCGAAACGCCAAGAGTGATCTCTTCCGTCAGAGCATCGATCACCGCCGCCGCGAGCCGGCAAGGGGCTCCCTGGTCAGCGGCACGTGCTCGCCCCCCCCTTCGCCGGCCCCAATCCCTCGGGTCCTCGTGAACACGGCGTGCGAGGACACGCCCGCCCACCCGTCGCGGTTCGCGGGGCAAGCCGTCACCGGCGGGTTCGTGGCAGACGTCGGACGGGCAGCCCGCAGGCCGTGAGGGAGACGGCACTTCCTGATGAGGGCGGGGCTCGGCGCGGATGCCCGTCGGGCGGGAGATCCGGGGCTAGTGTGCGGTCCTGACGAACCGTCACGAAAGGATCTTGCTGTGGGCTCTCGCCTCAACCCCTACATCAGCTTCTCCGGTGATGCCAGGCAGGCCATGACCTTCTACCAGGACGTCTTCGGCGGCGAACTGACGGTGCACGAGTTCGGCGCCTTCGGCTCCGACGCGCCTCCCGGGTACGCCGACAAGGTCATGCACGGCATGCTGGAGGCCCCGAACGGTTTCGTCCTCATGGGCGCCGACGTCCCGCCCGGCATGGAGCGACGCACCGGCAACAACTTCGCGGTGAGCCTGAGCGGCGACGACACCGACGAGCTGAGCGGCTACTGGGAGAAGCTGTCCGCGGGCGGCACGGTGGCGGTCCCGCTGGAGAAGCAGATGTGGGGCGACACGTTCGGCATGTGCACGGACCGGTTCGGTGTCGACTGGATGGTCAACATCGCGGGGGCGTCAGGGGCCTGACGCGTCCCTGCGGAGTCGACTCGGGGTGTGCGGTGCGGCAGGCGAAGTCCGCACCGCACACCCCGTCGTTCCGACCGTCGACGGGCGGGTGATCAGTTCAGCGTGCGGCACAGCAGCGCGGCCGGGCCCGGGCGGGATCCCAGGCGCGTGGTGAAGGCGATTCCGGCCGCGTACTCGTCGTCCGCGCACTGGCCCTTGTAGTCGCCGGAGGCGAAGTCACCGCCGGAGGCACCGACGGGCCGGTTGTCGGAACGGTCGAACCACACCGTTCGCCCGGCTCCCGCCGGCGCGTGGGCCGCCGGTACGCAGAGCGCGGCCGACGTCCGGCCACCACGACGGCTGTGGCCGACGAGGAAGTCGCCCGCCGGACACTGCAGTTTGGTGTAACCGGACGCCCAGTCACCGCCCGGGGGAACATGGCGCTCGTCGGTGACGACGGTCCGGGTGTCGCCAGCCGCGCGGAGGTCGCCGGTGGACACGTCGGTGCACAGCGTGCGCACCCCGCTGTGGCCGAGTCCGATCAGCCGCTCTCCGTCGGGACAGACGGCCTTGGTCGCGCCGGCGTCCCAGTCGCCGCCCGCCCGTACTCGGAGGGACTGCACCTGGTCGCCGTGGTCGGTGGCGAGCATGTCCCATTCGGGCACCGGGTCGACGGAACCGGTACGCGACGGGGCGCTCATGAGCCTGTTCCACGCGGCTGCCCGCCAGTCGGCCTGGTCGAGGACGCCGTGGCGGTCGCCCGCAGTGTCGTAGCGCAGGAGTGACCAGTCGTCGTGTCCGTCCCAGCCGACGAGGGGCCAGTAGGCGAAGTCGGCGTCGTGGTCCGCGAAGTAGTCGGTGATGTTGCCGGACCATGCGCGGGCCGCGGTTCCGGTCTCGCCGGCGCCGATCCCGAACTCGCTGATCCACACGGGTGCGCTGAAGTGCTGGTTCGCTTCGTCGGAGACGAAGAACGCCTGGTCGTGCAGCACTTGGGCGAGCTGGTCGCGGGTGAGGTCCTGGTAGCGGGCGTCGTGGGTCTCGCCGATCCCGGTGGCGCCGCTGTGCCGGGGACCGGTGTATCCGTAGAAGTGGGCCGAGTACACCAGTTTGTGCGCGGCGACGAGGGTGTGGGACAGCGTGTGGGCGGGGGTGAGGGTGGGCCGGCCGTGCGGGAGTCCGTCGACCGGCAGGCCGGTCCAGTTGATCCCTTCGATGACGATGAGGAGGTCGGGGTCGGCCTCGGTGAGGATGCGGTCGGCGGCGAGCTGTGCCGCCGCGTACCAGTCGTGGGCGTCACCGAGGCCCCAGTTGGGGTCGTCCAGGACGTCACGGCGTACCTCGTTATAGAGGTCGGCGCCCACCACGCGTGGGTCGTCGGCGTAGCGGCGGGCCATGAAGACCCAGTCGTCGGCCCACTGCTGGGTGGACTGGCCGCTGTTCCACCGTTCGTTGCCGTCGATGCCGCAGCACCAACGCGACGTGTTGGTGTGGTTGTTGAGGATGACCGCGAACCCGCTCCGGGTGAGGGCGGTGACGACGGCGTCGTAGACCTGCAGAGGCGTCTTTCCGCGCAGCTCCGGGTTGGCCGTGACGGCGGCGGCGGGGACGCCTGCGGTCGCGTGGATCATCTCGTTGGAGAACGGCAACCGGATGCTGTTGATCCCGAGTTGGTGAAAGTCGCTCAGCAACTGGGGCAGGGGGACGCGGTCCAGCCCGAGGGGGATGCCGTGGGAGTTCTGGCCCGCGTGATGGTTGGCCGGGTCGTCGATGCTGCCACTTCCGGTCCAGGAGCCTTGCGCGCCGTCCCAGTTGGCGGACTTCAGACGGAAGCGGTTCCCGTCGGCGTCGACGACGTAGCGCCCCCGCGTGGACAGCGGCGGCTGCCATGTGTCGGCCGTCGCCTCGACGGCCGAGGCCGCCGACGTGCCCGAGGAGGCAGCGGGGGCGGCGACCGCCCCGGGAACGATGGGCGTGGCGACCGCCCCGGGAGCGGTGGCTAACAGCAGGAGGATCGCGCTCGCTAATGTCAGGTACTTGCCAAGCCTGCGAGTGGGCATCGGACCTCGGGGTGCGTGGAGAGGGGTGGGCGCCCGAGCCTAGCGGGACGACCCGGCCGGCAGCGATGGTGCGGACCCGACGCCGGGACCGCACCGCCGAAACGCCTCCGGGCCCGCGCACATCAGGCCCTAGAGCTCGCGTACCGGGCGTGCCGGGTTGCCGACGGCCACGACGCCGGAAGGGATGTCCCTGGTGACCACCGCTCCGGCGCCGATGACGCTGTTGTCGCCGATGGTCACGCCCGGGCACACGATGGCTCCGCCGCCGAGCCACACGTTGTTCCCGATGGTGATGGGGCGGGCGGCTTCGAGCTTGTCCCGGCGCGGCTCCGGCTCCAAGGGGTGCGTGGGGGTGAGGAGTTGGACGTTCGGCCCGAGCTGGCAGTCCTCTCCGATGGTGATCGCCGCTACGTCCAGCGCGGTGAGGTTGTAGTTGACGAAGGTGCGCGCCCCGACGGTGATGTTGCTGCCGTAGTCGACGTACAGCGGTGGCCGCAGGTCGACGTCCTCACCGACGGAGCCGAGCAGTTCGGCCAGGAGCGGCCGGGAGCCGACGGTGTCCTCCAGGTAGGCGGCCTGATAGCGGGCGGCCAGGCGCATGGCGCGTTGCTGTCGCTTCGCGATCTCGGGGTCGTCGGCGATGTACAGGTCGCCCGCGAGCATGCGCTCCAGGTTCGAGCGCGGGTCGTCGGCGAAGTAGTCGGGCGGCATGCGGACGAACGTACACGCCGGGGACCCTGGCGAAGGAGAGCGCCTCGGGCCCTCCCGGCGCCGGTGCGGGCTCTGTCAGGCCGCCTCGGCCGCCGCGCGCACCTCGTCGGCCACCGCCTTGTCCAGGGCGGCGTGCACGAGTCCGTCGGCGAACCGCGGCAACTCGTCTGCGGTGACGAGACCGCTCAGTCTTCGGGGCGAGACGGGCAGCCCGAGCCTGCGTGCCCCGTCCTGGGCCTTGCCGTCGATGTACGGCGCGAACTCCGGCCACACGCCCTGCACGGCACGCAGGAAGATGTCGGCTCCCGTGGGACCGATCCCGGGGACGTCCAGCAGGGCCTTGTTCGGGTCCGTCTCCTCGCGCAGTCGGCGCAGGTCCCCTCCGTAGCGCTCCAGCAGCAGTTCGGCTCCCTCCCCGAGCTGCGTCGAGGTCCGCTCGTCGTAGCGCCGGTAGCCGCCCTGCCCGAGGGCGTCGACGCGCTGCTGCCAGGACGCCTTCGCCATGGACCGCGCGTCGCGCAGACCGGCGTCGAACAAGGCCCTGGCCGCCGCCACCGCGATGTCGGTCCGGATGCGCGCGCTGAGCAGGAGGGCGAGGACGAGGGTCTGGTAGAGGGGCGCCGGGGTGTCGCGCAGCCGGATGCCCGCCTGCGCCGCGTAGGTGCGCCGCTGCCGTTCGAGCAGGGCGGCCACCAGGGCTCGGTCCGTCGGACCGGTCGCCCGCTTGCGGGACCTCCGCTCGGTCCGGTCCGTGCCGTCGGTCCGGGGCTTGCCGGTGGTCCTGGCCTTGCCGGCGGTCCCGGTGTCGGCCTTCGCGCTCGTCGCCTGATGCGGCACGGCGCACCTCCCTCGGGGAAACAAGTGGCGTCGCTGACGCGGTGCACAGAGGTCGCGTAGCCCTCACCGGCCACGCCAAACAGGACCCGGCCCGACGCTTTCCTTACGAGGCGGCGTGATCGGGGTGGCCGCCGGTCCGGCGCTTCTCCTTCAGCTCGGCCTCGAACAGGTGATCCACCCCGGCCGCCAGCTCCCCGCGGATCTCGGCCTCTACGTCCTTGAACGGTTCGTAGTACGTGGCGTTGTACGCCTCGACGATCTGGAACGTCCAGTGGCCGGGGATGACGTTGCGTCCCACGATCTCCCGCTCGACACGGTCGGCCCACGCGGCGTGGCCCGCCTCACGGAGCAGCCTCACCACACGGTCCAGTTCGAAGTCGGCGCCGCCCGTCAGCTGATGGAACTCGTACAGGTGCCCGCGGGCCCGTTCGGTCGTCTCCAGCGCCTTCGACAGCGCCCCGAGTGCCTCCACCGTGGCATCGGAGACGCCACTGGGGCGCTGGTGCACCGGGGTGGCGCCTGTGTCGTGTTCGTTCATGGATCCATGGTGTCCCGATCGGCGCGATCCTCACCTGTCGACGCCCGATCGGGCCCATATGCCCTTCCCCTACGACCCGGCGGACCACCGCTCGGTCCCGGTGAACCGTCGAACGCGCTCACAGGGGTGTGCGCTCGGTCTCCCGCGGAAGGGCCGCCGCCCGCAGGGCGGGATCCGCCGCCCCGGCCGTCACCGTGCGGCGGACGTGGACCGGCGGGGCGTCCGCCGTCGCCAGGTAGGCGTGCGCCCGAGTGAGCGCGTCGGCGATCTCGCGGGTCCCCGTGGACACGCAGAGCGTGTAGGCGAGATCCCGCAGCCGGGCTCCGGGCACCGTGACCCCGGCGAGCGTCTCCTCGGCCAGGAGCGTTTCGTACTCCTCGACAAGCCGGTGCAGGGTGGTGGGGAGGGGCATCAGCATCGGTGCGACTCCTTGCATGCGGACGACGGTGTCATGAGGTGGAACGGCCGTGGGAGAACTGCCCCAGGGCCTCGTTGCGCACCTGGGCGCAGCTGCGGCTGATGAGCCGCGACACGTGCATCTGCGAGATGCCGAGGCGGTCGGCTATCCCACTCTGCGTCATGTCCTCGAAGAAGCGCATGTACAGGATGGCCCGCTCCCGCTCCGGCAGCCTGCGCAGTTCGTTCTTGGCGGCCTCGCGGTCCACGACGATGTCGTACGAGGAGTCGGACTCGCCCAGCGTGTCGCCGAGGCTGTAGCCGTCGTCGCCGGCGGCGAGTTCGGCGTCCAGCGAGAGCGTGCTGAAGCTCTCCAGTGCTTCGAGGCCGGCGGCGACCTCCTCCTCGGTGAGTCCCGTGTGGGCGGCGAGGTCCGCGGGGGTGGGTTCGCGGGTACCGGGGCGCTCCAGAAGGTCGCGGCGCGCCACACGGACCCGGTTGCGCAGTTCCTGCACCCGGCGCGGTACGCGTAGGGCCCACATCCGGTCCCGGAAGTGCCGCTTCACCTCGCCGGTGATGGTGGGCACCGCGTAGCTCTCGAAGGCGCCCCGGACCGGGTCGAACCGGTCCACCGCCTTGACCAGCCCGAGCGCCGCGACCTGGCGCAGGTCCTCCATGGCCTCGCCGCGATCGCGGAAGCGACCGGCGATCCGATGGGCCATGGGCAGCCAGAGGGCCACGACCTCGTCGCGGAGGGCGTCCCGCTCGGGGCCGTCGTCCAGTTCCACCAGCCGCTCGAAGAGCGCGGTGGCCTCGGGGGAATCATCATGGGTACGCCGCGCCGGCGAGGAGGGCGAGGCGGAGGCGTCGTGGGTGTCCGGACGGGCTGTGGTCAGATGAGCAGGCACGCGGATTCGCTCCTGAACGGGAGTCTCAGGACGCGCCCGGGACGTACTCCGGACACGACCCGAACGGAAGGTCTGGGTCACCGCGCGAGGAGTTGTCCGGCCCACGACGAGGTCGCAGCCAGCCAGGGGGATCCCCGCTCGGCTTGCGCCTCCAGTCCGAAGCACGAACTTCCGGGTGCCCCGTCGTCCCACCCGCAAACGCCGCGTTCGCCGCCGAAGGCGAGCCGCACACCGTGGGGCGCGTTCCGCGAACGGGTCACGGCGACTCCCCCACCCGGTTCCACACCGGCTCATGGGCAGGCCGTGGGGTACTCCGTAGGGGACAGCGTGGGTGCCTTCGGACCGTGGAGTCCGTCCGCCGGGAAAGGAGCGAGGGATGGCTGACCAGGACGCCTTGGGGCGCTATCGCGGCAAACGCGACTTCACTCGGACCGGGGAGCCCCGGGGCGGCGGAGAGGGCGGGGACGAGGAGCCGCACTTCGTCGTGCAGATCCACGACGCCCGCCGCATGCATTTCGACTTCCGCCTCCAGGTCGGGGACGTGCTGAAGTCCTGGGCCGTCCCGAAGGGGCCTTCCACGGATCCGAGGGACAAGCGGCTCGCCGTGCCCACCGAGGACCATCCGCTGGAGTACGAGGACTTCGAGGGCGTGATCGCCCGGGGCGAGTACGGCGGCGGAACGGTCATCGTCTGGGATCACGGCACCTACCAGCCGCGAAGCCACGACCGCCGCGGAACGCCCGTACCGTTCGACGAGTCCCTCGACCACGGGCACGCCACCTTCTGGCTCAACGGTTCGAAGCTGCGCGGCGAGTACGCCCTGACCCGGTTCCGCAGTGGCGAGGACGGCGGGGACGAGGAGGCCTGGCTGCTGGTGAAGGCGAAGGACGACCACGCCGGGACCGGGCACGGGACACCCGATCCGCACCGCGCCCGCTCGGCACGCTCCGGACGCACGCTGCGCCAGGTCGCGGACGAGGCCGCGGAGTCATGAGGCACCTCTGTGCCGCCTCGGAAGCACGGGCCGCCGCCGTCCGGGTCGGTTTCTGAGCGGCGCAGCCTGTTCGGCCGTACGCCAAAAGCCGGAAAGTGTGGTTTGTGCCAGCCTGGTCGCAGTACCGACCGGGTGAACGGCACGGGCCGTCGTCCGAACGTCCCTCACAGAGGCGAGGCCTGACATGAATTCCGGCTCGGCACGCGGCTCGTCCCTTCCCCCCGACCGTCATGAATCGGAAATCACCCTGCGGGTGAACGGCGCACCGCACGCCCTCACCGTCGACCACCGTTCGGTTCTCCTGGACGTCCTCCGCGAGCGTCTCGGTCTCGTCGGCGCGAAGAAGGGCTGCGATCACGGCCAGTGCGGGGCCTGTACGGTCCTGGTCGACGACCGGCGGGCCAACAGCTGTCTGCTGCCCGCGGTGGCCCTGGACGGATGCCGGATCACGACCGTCGAGGGGCTGTCCGGGGACTCCGAGGACCTGCATCCGCTTCAGCGCGCCTTCGTCGACCGCGACGCCCTGCAGTGCGGATACTGCACCCCGGGCCAGATCTGCAGTGCCGTGGGCGCGCTCGGCGAGGCGGAGAAGGGGCATCCCTCGCACGTCACGGACCCGGCCTCGCCCTCCGGCCGTTCGGTCCCCATGAGCCGGGACGAGATCCGCGAGCGGATGAGCGGCAACCTCTGCCGGTGCGGTGCCTATCCGCACATCGTCGAAGCCATCGAGGACGTGACCCGGTGAATCCTCTCGGATACGTACGTGCGGGCAGTGTCGAGGAGGCCGTCGCGGAGTACACCGCACGTCCGGGCGCGCGCTACCTCGGCGGCGGCACCAACCTCGTGGACCTGATGAAGCTGGGCGTGGAGCGCCCCACCGCCCTCGTCGACATCAGCAGACTGCGGCTCGACACGGTGGAGGAGACCGCCGACGGCGCGCTCCGCGTCGGGGCCACCGTCCGCAACAGCGATCTCGCGGCTCATCCCCTGGTCCGCGACCGCTACCCGGTGCTTTCGCAGGCGATCCTGGCAGGCGCCTCCGGGCAACTGCGCAACATCGCCACCACCGGGGGCAACCTCCTCCAGCGCACCCGCTGTTCGTACTTCCAGGACACGAGCAAGCCGTGCAACAAGCGCGAACCCGGCAGCGGCTGCGGGGCCCGGGAGGGCGTCCACCGCGAGCACGCGGTGCTCGGCCACTCCCCCGAATGCATCGCCACGCACCCCTCGGACATGGCCGTCGCGCTGGCCGCCCTCGACGCGCGCGTCGAGCTCTTCGGAGCCGATGGTGCCCGCACGCTCCCGGCCGCCGAATTCCACCGGCTGCCCGGCGACCACCCGGAGCGGGACACCGAGATCCGGCCCGGCGAACTCATCACCGGCGTGGTGCTCCCCGGCGGCAGGGCCGGGGTGCCGTCCCTGTACCGCAAGGCCCGCGACCGGGCGTCGTACGCCTTCGCTCTCGCGTCCGTCGCCGCCGTGCTCCGGGTGGAGGACGGCATCGTCCAGGAGGCCGCATTCGCCTTCGGTGCCCTGGCCCACCGCCCCTGGCGTGCCCGACGCGCCGAGGAGGCGCTGCTCGGCGCCGCCGCCACGGAGGCCGCCTTCGGGCGGGCCGTGGACCTCGAACTCGAAGCGGCCCAGCCCCTGCGCGACAACGCCCACAAGGTGCGTCTGGCCCGCAACCTCGCCGTGGACGTCCTGACCCGGCTCGCCGCGCCCGCCATCGCCTGAACCGGCTTCCGGAGCATTCCCGGCCCGGCATCACAAGGAGGACGTCCATGGCCCACACCGAGACCGTGCTCGGCACGGCAGCCGAGCGCCGGGAGGGTCCCGACAAGGTGAGGGGCCGGGCCCGTTACGCGGCCGAGCACACCGTCGCCGGCCGCGCGTTCGGCCGCCCGGTGCCCGCCACCGTCGCGAGCGGCTCGGTCCGCGCGATCGACACGTCGCCGGCCCTGGCCGTTCCCGGCGTACTCGCCGTCCTCACTCCCGAGGACGCGCCCCGGCTCGCCGAGGCGGACGACCCCACCCTCGCCGTCCTGCAGAACTCCGACGTACCGCACCGCGGCTGGCCGGTCGCCCTGGTCGTCGCGGAGACGATCGAGGCCGCCCGGGCCGGCGCCGCGGCGGTGCGGGTCGAGTACGCGACGCGCGACCACGACGTCACGCTCACCGACGGCCACCCCAAGGGGTACTTCCCCGAGGAGGCGAACGGCGGCTATCCGGGGCAGCGCGAACAGGGCGATCCCGAGGGCGCGTTCGCGTCCGCCGCCGTCCGTGTCGACGCGGCCTACCGGGTGTCGCCGCTGCACAACCACCCCATGGAACCCCACGCGGCCACCGCGCGTTGGGACGACGACCGCCTCGTCGTGCACGACTCCAGCCAGGGCTCAACGGCCGTACGCGCCACGCTGGCGGGACTGTTCGGGCTCCCCGAGGAGCGGATCACCGTCATGGCCGAGCACGTCGGCGGCGGCTTCGGGTCCAAGGGCACGGCACGCCCGCACGTCGTGCTCGCCGTGATGGCCGCGCAGCGGACCGGACGGCCTGTCACCGTCTCCCTGCCCCGCCGCATGATGCCCGCCCTGGTCGGCCACCGCGCCCCCACCCTGCACCGCCTGCGCCTCGGCGCCACCGAGGACGGCACGCTCACCTCGCTCACCCACGAGGTCACCACCCACACCTCGCGCATCAAGGAGTTCGTGGAACAGGCGGCCGTGCCGGCGCGCATCATGTACGCCTCGCCCAACAGCCGCACCACGCATCGCGTCGTGCCGCTGGACGTTCCGAGCCCGTCCTGGATGCGCGCCCCCGGAGAGGCGCCGGGCATGTTCGCCCTGGAATCGGCCATGGACGAACTCGCGGTGGCCCTCGGCATGGACCCTGTCGAACTGCGGATCGTGAACGAGCCGGACACCGAACCCGACAGCGGCAATCCCTTCAGCAGCCGGCATCTCGTCGAGTGTCTGCGGGACGGCGCCGAGCGCTTCGGCTGGTCACGGCGCGATCCTCGGCCCGGCTCCCGTTCCGAAGGTGCCCTGCTGCTGGGCTCAGGCGTGGCCGCCGCCACCTATCCGGTGCTCGTGTCGCCCTCCACCGCCGTCGCGCGAGCACTGCCCGACGGAACCTTCTCGGTCCGTGTCAACGCGACCGACATCGGTACCGGGGCCCGGACCGTGCTCGCGCAGATCGCGGCCGACGCGCTCGGCGTCCCGCCGGCCCGGGTCACCACCGAGATCGGCAGCAGCGACCTGCCGTCGGCCCCGCTGGCCGGCGGCTCCTCGGGCACCGCGTCCTGGGGCTGGGCCGTCCACGAGGCCTGCACCCGACTGCGCGCGTCCCTGGCGGAACGGTCGGGACAGGTGCCCGACGAGGGTCTCTCGGCGAGCGCCGACACAGCGGGAAGCGCGGACGCGGAGAGCGCCTACTCGCGCCATGCCTTCGGCGCCCACTTCGCCGACGTCGCCGTCGACACGGTCACCGGCGAGGTCCGGGTGCGCAGGCTGCTCGGTGTGTACGCGGCCGGACGCATCCTGAACGCCCGTACCGCCCGCTCCCAGTTCATCGGCGGCATGACCATGGGGCTCGGCATGGCGCTGACGGAAGGCAGCACCATGGACCCGGCGTTCGGCGACTTCGTCGAGTCGGACCTGGCCGCGTATCACGTCCCCGCCCACGCGGACGTGCCAGCGATCGAGGCACACTGGATCGACGAGGAGGACCCGCACCTCAATCCGATGGGCAGCAAGGGCATCGGGGAGATCGGGATCGTCGGTACCGCGGCGGCCATCGGCAACGCCGTCCACCACGCCACCGGAACCCGGTACCGCGAACTGCCGCTCACCCCGGACCGGGTGCTGGCCGGTCTGAGCTGAGGGAACCCTCCCGTGCCCACTCCGTGCGGACCCGGTGTTCACACCGTGCAGGACCGGACATCTGGCGCGCCGGGACACATCCTGATCGCCAGGACTGGTTTGGACGGGGCTCAGCCCGGTAGACCGCAGTGAGGTGGGTTGCTGGCCAACCGCTCCCGGGAGGGTTCGGCAGTGAGCCCGCCACCGGCCGCCCGATCGGCACCACTGGCGGGCGGCCGGCCACCTTCACGGAGCGGACTCAGGCGGCGTCCGACATGACCTGGTCGCGCAGCGAGGCACAGCTGTTGCTGATCAGGCGTGAGACGTGCATCTGCGAGACGCCGAGCTCCTCCGCTATGCCGCTCTGCGTCATACCGCGGAAGAACCGCAGGTAGAGGATGGTCTGCTCGCGTTCGGGGAGCCTGCGCAGGGCCGGTTTCACGGCTTCGCGGTCGACGACCAGGTCGTAACCGGCGTCGGTCTCCCCCAGCGCGTCCGCCAGCGAGTATCCGTCGTCGCTGTCGGTCAGTTCCGCGTCCAGGGACAGCGTCGCGAAACTGTCCAGAGCCTCCAGGCCGCTACGGACCTGCTCCTCGCTCAGCCGCGCGTAAGTGGCTATGTCGGCCACGGAGGGCTGTCGGCCGGATTCCGCGGCCAGGTCCTTGATGGCCGTACGGACCCGGTTGCGCGCCTCCTGCACCCGTCGTGGCACGTGCAGCACCCACATGTGGTCGCGGAAGTGGCGCTTGATCTCACCGGCGATCGTCGGAACCGCGTAGCTCTCGAACGCGTTGCCCCGGTCCGGGTTGTACCGGTCGACCGCTTTCACCAGGCCCAGCGCGGCCACCTGGGTCAGGTCCTCCAGCGCCTCGCCCCGCCCGCGGTACCGACCGGCGATGCGCTCCGCCATGGGCATCCAGGCCTGGACCACCTGGTCCCGCAGGGCATGCCGCTCGATTCCGTCCGGAAGCCGGGCGAGCCGCTCGAACGCGGCGTCGGTGTCGGGGGCGTCGTCATGCGGACGACGCTTCACAGTGCTTGCGGTGTGCATGTGCTGACAGCTCCCTCAGAGGTTGCTGACGGACGGGGACAGACCACCATGGGAGCCCATCTCGCAGCACTCTCGGGACACACCCGCACTGTGGAGCCGACCGCTCCCACGGACGTGCCTCCTGTCCGAAGCACTGGTGTCCAACTTACATCTTTTACGACCTATAAAACCGATTCGGTATGGCCATTACGAAGCGTGACGATCCAGTGGGCGGGGGCCGTCGGTTCAAGTCACTCCTCGGCCGACAGGCGGGGCAGGCGTTTCCCCGTCGGAGCCCCGGGCACCCGGGGCTCCGGCGATCACTCGTCCGTGATGCCCCGCGAATCCAGAAGGAGACACATGCTCTTCCTCGTCGCCGCGCTGCTTCTCCTCGGTGTTGTGGTGGGTGCCGCCGCCCATCTGCCGCTACCGGTCACACTGGTGGCCGCCGTGGCCATCGGCTGCTGGCTGCTCTTCTACGGGCTGCGCAAGCACCGGATCGGCACGTCGCAGAAGACGACCTCCTACCGGGGCGGGGAGGCACGATGAGCCGGTCCACCCAGGAGGCGACGCGGACGCCGTCCCGGCGCGACCCGTACAGCCTCGCCGTGGCGTCCTTCATCCTCGGCCTCGTCGGGCTGCTGGTCTTCAACATCGTCCTCGGGCCGACCGCCGTCGTCCTCGGCCTCGTCGCCCTGCACCGTGGCACGCTGCATCGCCACCGGGCCTACCTGGGGATCCTGCTCGGGGTCGCCGACCTGGTCGTGCTCGCCGTCGTCACGGCGGCCGACAACAGCGTCGCCTGGCACCTCTGAGCCGGACGCCCGGCGCGGCCGGTCCGCCGGTCACGCCTCAGGGGGCGTCCCCCGCCCAGTCGAAGAACATCGGGTCCCCGGGACGCGGGTCGTACAAGGCGCGCGCTCCGGGGCCGAACTGGCCCAGCTCCGTCTCCAGCGCCACACCGCCGGATATCTCCTCCGGCGTGCGGCCGGTGATGTCGAGCAGCAGACCGTCCAGCGGTCCACCCACCAGTTCGGCATAGTCCCGGCCGCGCTGCGGGCCCTGATGGGGGTCGTCGTGGTCCGCGCCGTAGACCCGGCCGCGCAGCAGCTGTTCGTCGTCCTTGTCCATGCCCCCCACCATCCCAGCCGCCACTGACATCGCGAGTCGTACGGGCGACGCCGCGACCTGTCCCTGCCCGCGCCCCGACGACACCGGCGGCACGCCCCCGCGCTGCTCTCCGCACGGGACGGGGCCGTCCGCGTCCGCGCCTTCGCTGCGCCGATCGGGTGAAGCGCGGGCGTTCCCGGTTCGAGGTCTCCTTCCGGGGCGACGGAGCCGTCCGGATGAAGCCGTCCGCCCACCGATCCCGTCGGGGACCTCAACCACGCAGTGCCGCGAGGCGGCGCCCGGCGGGGACGAGGCTCCGGCCGCGGTCCAGCAATCCGTCCCAGGGTCTGGTCCGTGCCTGCTCGACGGCGTCGGCAACGGTCCAGCGGCGGGCGTCCAGGTCCGGATCGTCGAGTTGGCCCCAGGAGATCGGAA
This sequence comes from Streptomyces sp. NPDC048643, assembly GCF_040650615.1. Taxonomy (NCBI): domain Bacteria; kingdom Bacillati; phylum Actinomycetota; class Actinomycetes; order Kitasatosporales; family Streptomycetaceae; genus Streptomyces; species Streptomyces sp. NPDC048643. The sequence continues at coordinate 52,904 of NZ_JBEZHO010000028.1, read as the reverse complement.
CGGCGACCGGCGCTCCGGGCTTCGGGCGGACGGTGAAGGGCACCACGACGGTCTGCGCGTACGCGTTGCGCTGTACGTCGAGATAGAGCCGGTCGCCGCGGTCCTTCTTGCGGGCGGCGGTGGTGAGCCGGTCGGGGTGCGCCTTCGCGAGGGTCTCGGCGATGTCCTTGGCGAACGCGCGCACCTCGTCGAAGTCCTGGCGCCCGTCGAGCGGCACGACGACGTGCAGGCCGCGCGATCCCGTGGTCATCGGCGCCGAGGGGAGGCTCAGCGCGTCGAGGAGTTCGTGCACCGACCGGGCCGCTTCGCGTACGGAGGTGAAGTCGTCGCCCGTAGCCGGGTCGAGGTCGATGACGAGCCGGTCGGGCCGTTCGACGTCGCCCACCTTCGACAGCCATCGGTGCAGGGTGAGGCATGCCTGGTCGGCGAGGTAGACGAGCGTCGCGGTGTCCCGGCAGACGGGGTGCAGGACCGTACCGCCCTCCTTGTGGACCTCGACCCGCTCGATCCAGTCCGGGTAGTGGTCCGGGGTGTTCTTCTGCATGAAGCGGGGGCCGGCGATCCCGTCCGGGTACCGCTCCAGCATCAACGGGCGGCCCCGCAGGTGGGGCAGCATGAAGGGGGCGACAGCGCGGTAGTACGCGACAAGGTCCCGCTTCGTGTACTCCTTGCCGCTCCCGCTCGCCGGGAAGAGCACCTTGTCCGGCCGGTGCAGGTCGAGCGTGCGGCGACCGACCCGCACGGTGTGGGTGCTGGAGTCGGCCATCGGACAACCCTTCCGTCGACGTTCGGGCGGGGCGGGAAACCGCCGTACCCGCGTTCCACGCAACACCGCGGACGGACGTCCTGCCACAGGAACGGGCGGACGACCCCGCGCCCCCGCCCCCGCCGACGGCCCGTTCCCGAGCGAGCGGTCCGGCCGTCCGTGCGCGCGGGTACCCGGCTGCCACGCCGCGTAACGCGCGCACCTCGGCCAGGGACCCGCGCCTTCGGGCTTGCCCTTGACCCGCACGTCAGGGTTTAGCGTGCCTCGGCCGGTGGGTCGACGGTCCGCCCGAAGACGCACCGCTTCGCCTCTCTCCTTCGTCCGAACCCGGAGTCGCCCCATGGCCGTTCAACCGCCGCCCACCACCCGCGAGATCCATCTGGTCGGCGCGCCCGTGGGGTTGCCGGGGCCGGAACACTTCGCCGTCGTCGAGACAGCGCTGCCCACACCACGGGCGGGCCAAGTCCTCGTCCGCAACCGGCACTTCCTCGTCTTTCCAGGGCTGCGTACGCTCATCGGGGGCGAGGTCGAGGGGGTCCCGTTGCCGCCCGTCCATGTCGGCGACGCCCTGTTCGGACCCGCCGTCGGAGAGGTCGTCACCGCGGGCCCCGGCAGCGCACTGCGCCCCGGCGACCTGGTCTCTCACCTGCACGGCTGGCGCGAGCACGCCCTTCTGAGCGACGACGACTGCGTGCCGCTGAGTGACGTGCTGCCCGACCCCGTCGCGTTCCTGTCGTCCGGGGCCGCCGCGTACGCCGCGCTCACCCGGCTCGCCGGCGTGCGCCCCGGCGACACCGTCCTCGTCACCGGAGCCGCGGGAGCCGTCGGGAGTCTCGCGGGCCAGGTGGCCCGACTCCTCGGCGCGGAGCGGGTCGTGGGCAGTACCCGTTCGCCGCGCAAGGCCGAACGCCTCAAGGCCGAACTCGGCTACGACGCGGTGGTGGTCCCCGGCACGGCACCGCTCGCCGAACAGCTCGCCGCCGCGGCGCCCGACGGCATCGACGTGCTCCTCGACACCGTCGGCGGCGAACAGTTGACCGCGGCCGTCGGCGCGGCACGGCGGGGGGCGCGGTTCGCGTTGGTGGGCGCGCTCTCCGGGCAGCTGTCGGCCGAACACGACCGCGACGGCACCACCTCGCCCGCGGAGATCGACACGTTCCGTGTCATCACGCTGGGGATCACGCTGCGCGGATTCAGCAGCTCGGACCTCGGTGAAGCGGCCGAGGAGTGGAACAAACGCTTCGGGGACTGGCTGCGCTCCGGTGAGATCGTCTTCCCTCACGTCCGGATCGCGGGCATTGACCGCGCACCCTGGGCGTTGCAGGAACTGTTCGAGGGGCGGCACACCGGCACCGTCGTCGTGGACCTTACGTAGCGGTCGGCTCAGCGGTGCCGTGGACTCCCGCGTCCTCGAAGATCATCGACGCGGCACCGGGTGAAGGCGGGGAGCGGATGCGGATCGGGGATGCGGCGGCGGCGGCCGGTACGACAGCACGCGCGCTGAGGTTCTACGAGGAGCGCGGATTGCTGCCACCACCGCGGCGCACCGCGGCCGGGCAGCGCGAGTACGGTCCCGGCGACGTCGCCCGGGTGAGGGTGATCCGGGACCTGCTCGCCCTCGGCCTGACGGTGGAGGACCTGTGCGGCCTGGCCGACCGCATCCCCCTGCTCATGGACGACCCGCGCAGACGGTGTTCCGGCGGCACGGACGGTCCCGGCGCCGGCGTCGTGCACCGCCGACTGGCCGCGCTCGACGCCGAGATCGACCGTCTCACCCGGCTGCGCACGCGCCTGGCCGCTCAGACGGGCCGCACGACCGACTGATCCTGAGGGGCACGTCGGTCGGGGGCGGCACAGCAGGCTCCGCCATCACGGTCGATCACGACGGCCGGTGTCCGGCACCCCTTGAGGACCGCACCAAGGTCCGCGCGATCAGGGCCAGTTGTTGCAGACACATGAATTCCCGCGACTCGACGTGCTGTGGCTCCTGGTCCGACGCCCTTCCACGCGATCTCGTCATTGACGGATCGGAGCATCGATTCGTACGATCGCGACCGGCATTGAGTGTCAGCGTCAAGCCCTGGCTCGCTGACCGGCAACCCTCCTCCGCGGTGGGGTGCTCCAGGTGAAAGCCCGGCGGGGTCGCCCGACCCCGCAAGCGCGAACCCCCGGCAGGGGGACGAGATGGGAGGCCCGTCGTGCGGAACAGCAGCAGCGACCTGAGCGCCTCGATCGCGGCCGCGGCGATGTTCTCCGGCTTCTCGCGCCGCCGCCACATCGACCTGGAGCGCTCCGCCAGCTGTCTGTGTAGCGGCTGACCACACGCCCTGCCGACCGACGCCCTCCGTCGGTCCGTTCGTACGGCGGCGAACAACAGCTCCCGGTCCTCCCGGCGTCATGAGGTCGGCGTGCGCGCGTCGCACGCCATCGCCGACGCACCCCTTCCTGCCCGGCTCGGGCCCGGCCCTTCGTCCGGGACCCGCGCCTGAGTGTCTGTTCCGACTTTCTCGTCCGAACGGTGCCGCCCGTCCACGGCTGCGCCGTCCCGCTTCGCCATGTCCGCTCCGGACAGGCGCGGCGACTCTGGAGTAGGAGAACCCCTTCCGTGACATCCCATCCGGACACCCGATCCGCCCGATGGACAGCAGCCGCCGCTGTCGTGACGAGCGGCATCCTGCTGAGCGGCTGCTCGTCGAGCGACGGCACCGGTTCGACCGACACCGACGCCCGGGCCAGGTCCGGTGGCACGCTGACCTTCGCGGTGGGATCCGACGCCGGCTGCGTGGACCCGCAGCAGGTGGGCAGCAACGACAGCATCTACTCGCTGCGCCAGGTCGTGGACTCCCTGACCGACCAGGACCCCAGGACCGGCAAGATCGTGCCCTGGCTGGCGAAGAGCTGGGACATCAGCTCGGACACGAAGACGTTCACCTTCCACCTGCGGTCGGGTGTGACGTTCAGCGACGGCTCGCCGCTGACCGCCCAGGTGGTCAAGGACAACTTCGACGCCGTACCGAAGCTCGGCGCCCTGGCCACCCTCGCCCAGGGTTACCTGAGCGGGGTGCAGAGCACCACCGTGGTCGACTCCAGCACCGTCCGGGTGACGTTCAAGCAGCCCAACGCGCAGTTCCTGCAGGCCACTTCGACCCACTCGCTGGGTATCGAGTCGTCGGCGAGCGTGAAGCGGAGCCCGCAGGAGAAGTGCAGCAAGGGAGTGGTCGGCTCCGGGCCGTTCACGCTGGCGAACTACGTGCAGAACCGCTCGGTCACCTTGAGCAAGCGCGCCAAGTACGCCTGGGGTTCCTCGCTGTGGGCCAAGAAGGGCGAGGCGTACCTCGACAAGCTGGTGTTCAAGGTCGTGCCCGAGGCCGGCGTGCGCAGCGGGAGTCTGCAGTCCGGTCAGGTCGACGCGGTCGGCAGCGTGGGCAAGGCCGACGAGACCGCGCTCAAGGGCGGTGCGGTGAACCTGCAACGCCGAGCCAACCCCGGCGTCGTGTTCAACCTCGGCCTGAACAACGCCCGCCCCCTGCTCAAGGACGCGAAGGTGCGGCAGGCCCTGCGGCTCGCCGTCGACCGGCAGCAGATCGTCGACGCCGTCTTCCCGACGGGCACCGAGCCGGCCACCAGCGTGCTGGCCCACACAACACCGAACTACGCGGACCTCGGGTCGGACCTGTCCTTCGACGCGGCGAAGGCCAGGTCCCTGCTGGACGCCGCCGGGTGGAAGACCGGCGGTGACGGCGTCCGGTCGAAGGGCGGAAAGAAGCTGCGCCTGACCGTCAAGTGGTTCGCCAACGCGGCCACCAACCAGCCCGCGCTGGAGCTGATCCAGCAGCAGCTGAAGGCGGTCGGCGTGGACGTCGTGCTCAAGCAGCTCCAGATCACCCAGTTCGCCCCGACGCTCCAGTCGGGCGACTTCGACGCGGTGTGGGGCAACGTCACACGGGCCGACCCGGACATCCTGCGCAGCTCGTACTCCACCGAGCTGGCCAACTTCTACCACCTGCCCGCGAGTCCGCTGGACGCCGCGCTGAACCAGCAGGCGGCGACGGCTGATCCGGGCAAGCGCGGCCAACTGGTCAAGAAGGCACAGGAGTTGCTCGTGCAGAAGGCGTACGTCATCCCCGTGGTGGAGCTGGAGACCCAGCTGGGTGTGGCGAAGAAGGTGCACAACCTGGACTTCGACGCCTCCAGTCGCATCCAGCTGCACGACACGTGGATCGGCTAGCGGCCGGCATGCGTCGCTATGTGATCAAACGCATCGCTCAGGCCGTCGGTGTGCTGTGGGCGGCCTACACGGTGTCGTTCCTGGTGCTGGACTACCTGCCCGGCGACCCGGTCTCGGCGATGGCCGGTGCCGGAGCCGACTCGGGGCAGGTCGATCCGGCGCAACTCGCCGCGCTCCGCCACCAGTACGGCTTCGACAAGCCCGTGCTGGTCCAGTACGCCGAGGCGCTCGGCCGCGCGGTGCGCGGGGACTTCGGGGACTCCGTGTCCACGGGCCGCCCGGTCACCTCCTCCCTCGCCGACGCGCTCCCGCAGACCCTGCAGCTGACCGGCGCGGCCCTGCTGCTGGCCGTGGTGCTCGGGGGCGGCGTCGCCCTGCTCGCGACGTACACCACTCGACGATGGCTGCGGCAGCTCCTGTTGTCGCTGCCTCCGCTGGGTGTGTCGGTCCCGACGTTCTGGGTGGGGCTGCTGCTGGTCGAGGTCTTCTCGTTCCGGGCGAGGCTCTTCCCGGCGTTCGGCAACGACGGGCTGCGCGGTCTCGTGCTGCCCGCGGTGACGCTGGCCATCCCGACCGGCGCCCTGGTCGCGCAGGTGCTGGCGAAGAGCCTCCTCACGGCGCTGGACCAGGCCTACGTGGAGACCGCGCGGGCCAAAGGCGCGGGCAGAGTACGGATTCATCTGCGACACGCGCTGCGCAACGCGTCGCTGCCCGCGCTGACGGTCGTGGGACTGCTGGCCGGACAGCTGATCGCCGGTTCGGTGGTGGTCGAGACGGTGTTCTCCCGGGACGGCCTGGGGCGGGTGACCGCCGCCGCGGTCGCGGCCCAGGACATCCCGCTGGTCCAGGGGGTCGTGGTGTTCGGGGCGCTGATCTTCGTGTCCGCCAACCTGATCGTCGACCTCGTTTATCCCGTGCTGGACCCGCGGATCGTGGTCCATTCGAGGAGGAAGGTGAGTCCGGCATGAGTCAGACCCTTGCCGAGGACGTGGCCTCGGGGGCGGCCACCGGCCTCGCCCGAGCGGTCGATCCGAGTCCGGGAGCGGGTACCGAACCGGGCCCGGAGGGTCCCAGGTCCGGCGCCGGACGTCGGCGGCTCCTGCGCTTCCTGCTGCGCCGGCCCGGGCTGCTGGCGTCGGCCCTGGTGGTGGTGCTGATCGTGCTCGCCGCCTTCTGGCCCGAACTGTTCACCTCACGGGACCCGCTGCACGGGGTGCCGTCGGAGAACTTCCGCGCCCCTGACGGCGCGCACTGGTTCGGCACCGACGAACTGGGGCGCGACGTGTTCTCCCGGGTCGTGCACGGCGCCCAGCTGTCCTTGAAGGCGACGCTGCTCGCGGTGGCCGTCGCGTTCGTCGTCGGCGGGCTGATCGGCCTGGTCGCCGGGTTCGTGGGCGGCTGGGTCGAGGACGTGCTGATGCGCGTCGTGGACGTCCTGCTCTCGATCCCCTCACTGTTCCTCTCCCTCGCGCTGGTCACGGCGCTGGGCTACGGGACGGTGAAGGTCGCCGTCGCCGTCGGGATCGCGAGTGTCGCCGGGTTCGCACGGGTGACCCGGGCCGAGGTGCTCCGTGTCCGGCAGGCGGTCTTCGTCGAGGCGTCGCGGTCGTGCGGCGCCCGCTGGTACACGGTGCTGGGCCGGCACGTACTGCCCAACGCGGTCGGCCCGGTGATCGTGCTGGCGACGCTCGACTTCGGTGCCGCGGTCCTGGCCGTCTCCTCGCTGAGTTTCCTCGGCTACGGAGCGCCGCCACCCGCGCCGGAATGGGGCACTCTGATCGCCGACGGCCGCAACTACATGGCCAACGCCTGGTGGCTCACCGCGTTGCCCGGTCTGGCGATCGCGGCCACCGGGCTGGCCGCCAACCGCATCGCGCGGGCGCTGGACGGCGAATGGTCCCGGCAGCGATGAACGCCCCCTGGAACGCACGGACAAACGACGCCGAGACGAGAACTGCCGTGACGAACACGCCCCCGACCGACGCGGCCCGGACAAGGGAACGGCCGGCCGACGAAGCGGAGGCCGAAGGCACCCCCCTGCTCCAGGTGCGGGGCCTGTCGGTGTCGTACCGAACCCGCGGAGGCACCGTACGAGCGGTGAGCGGGGTCGATCTCGACGTGTGGCCGGGCCAGGTGACGGCGGTCGTCGGGGAGTCGGGCTCGGGAAAGAGCACGACGGCGCACGCGGTCACCCGGCTACTGGCGGCGAACGGGAGCATCGACGCCGGGACGATCCGCTTCGGCCGCCACGACAACCTCGCCGCGCTCTCGGAGCGCGAACTACGGGCCGTACGCGGGACGAGCATCGGGCTGGTGCCCCAGGATCCGACGGTGTCCCTGAACCCGGTCAAGCGCATCGGCGAGCAGGTCGCGGAGGTGCTGCGCATCCACGGCCTGGCGTCACGACGCTCCGCCGCGTCGGAGGCGGTCGGCGTCCTGGAGCGTGCCGGGATGCCCGACGCGGCCACCCGCGCCCGGCAGTACCCGCACGAACTGTCCGGCGGGATGCGGCAACGCGCCCTGATCGCCATCGCCATCGCGGGAAGGCCCCGGCTGATCATCGCCGACGAGCCGACCAGCGCCCTGGACGTCACCGTGCAACGCGTCATCCTCGACCATCTGGAGCACCTCGCGCAGGAGTCGGACACCGCGGTCCTGCTGGTGACGCACGACCTGGGTGTCGCCGCCGACCGGGCGCGGCGGATCGTCGTCATGTCCCAGGGCCGCGTCGTCGAGGCCGGCCGCACCTCCGACGTACTGGAGAACCCGCAACACGCCTACACCAGGCACCTGTTGGCCGGTGCCCCCAGCCTGAACACCGCCCGCCCCCGCGCCTTGGTCACCGAGTCCACCCCGACCGCGGGCCCGCACGACACACCCTTGCTCGAACTCCGCAACATCGTGAAGGAGTTCCGGCTGCCCGCGACCGCCGGGTCGGCGCGCACCCTGCGCGCGGTCGACGACGTCAGCCTCACCCTCCATCGAGGCCGCACGCTGGCCCTGGTCGGCGAGTCCGGCTCCGGGAAGTCCACCACCGCCCGCGTGGCGCTCCGGCTGACCGATCCGACCGACGGGCGGGTCCTGTTCGACGGCGAGGATGTCACCACCGCCCGCGGTTCGCACGCCAGGCAACTGCGCAGGCGAGCCCAGCTCGTCTACCAGAACCCGTACGCCTCCCTGGATCCCCGGTTCTCCGTCGGCGAAGTGATCACCGAGCCGCTGCGTGCCTTCAAGGTGGGCGATCGTGCCTCCCGCCTGGCCCGGGCGCGCGACCTGCTCGACCGGGTCGCCCTCCCCGCCTCGATGCTCGGCCGCCGTCCGGCGGAGCTGTCCGGCGGGCAGCGCCAGCGCGTGGCGATCGCCCGCGCGCTCGCCCTCTCGCCCGACCTGGTCGTGTGCGACGAGCCGGTGTCCGCGCTCGACGTGTCCGTCCAGGCCCAGGTCCTCGACCTGCTCGCGGAACTGCAGGCCGACACCTCGGTGGCGTACCTCTTCATCTCGCACGACCTGGCCGTCGTACGGCAGATCGCGCACCAGGTCGCCGTCATGCGGGCCGGCCGTATCGTCGAGACCGGCACCACCGACGAGCTGTTCACCGCCCCCCGGCACGACTACACCCGCGAGCTGCTGGCCGCGATCCCCGGCGGCCGTCATTCCTTCCCCGCCGCCCAAGCCGCCCCCTCCGTCGTCGAACAAGCCCCGCCCGCGGGCGATTCCGTCGACCTGATCAAGGAGCGAACATGACCGTGCAGGACAGTCCGGCAGACCTCCACGCCTTCACCGAGGCCTGGCAGGAGTGGCACAGGAGTCAGGAGGCGCGGCTCGCGGATCCCCACGGTTTTCTGGCGATCACCGGCCTGCACTGGCTCAGCGAGGAGCCGCAGCGCTTCCCCGACGCTCCCGGCACCTGGCGGACCGGCGCCGACGGAGTGACGGTGGTCCTCGACGAGGGCGAGGAACTCGTGCTCGGGGACGCGACCGTCCGGGGCGAACACCACTTCGGGGTGCTGCCGGAGCGCAGCAGCGTCAACGCCGTCTGGGGCGACGCGGTGATCGAGGTGGCCAAGCGCGGCGGGCACGACATCATCCGCCCCCGGCACCCCGACACACCCCTGCGGGCGGCGTTCACCGGCACGCCCGCCTACGCGCCGCATCCGCGCTGGACGGTGACCGGGCGCTACGAGCCCTTCGACACACCCCGTCCGACGACGGTGGGGGCCGCGGTCGAGGGCCTCGAGCACGTCTACGACGCGCCCGGAAGGATCAGGTTCGAGCTGGACGGGCAGGAGTTGGCGCTCACGGCGTTCCCCGGCCACGGGGCCGGCAGTCTGCTGGTGCTGTTCACCGACGCCACCTCGGGCGTCACCACCTACGCCGCGAACCGCGCCCTCGCCCTGGAGCCCCCGGCCGAGGACGGCACCGTCGCCCTGGACTTCAACCGGGCCACGAACCTGCCCTGCGCCTACACCGACCTGGCCACCTGCCCGCTGCCCCCGGCGGAGAACCGGCTGCCGCTGGCGATCGACGCCGGGGAGAAGATCCCCTACGAGCGCGGCGGGTCATGAGCCGCGTCTGACCACCGGGTGCCGGTGCCGCTCCGACAGCGGGGCCGGCGCCGGGCGTCCCGCACGGGAGACGGCCACGCACCGTGCGGGCATCAGGGCCCCGCCTGGGTGGTCTCCGCGCGGAGGGGCGCGGACCTCAACTCGCCCTGGAGCCCGCGAGCGCGACGTCCCGCCCTGTCCGCTCGTGTTCCACCCGCGCCGTCTCCAGGAGGCGGCGCCATGAGGTGACCGTGGGGCGGCGCCGGAGCAGCGCCCGGCGTTCGCGTTCGGTCATGCCGCCCCACACGCCGTGCTCGATGCGCTGGTCCAGCGCGTAGGAAAGGCACTCGGTGAGAACAGGACAGCCGCTGCACAAGGCTTTGGCGCGGTTCTGCGCCGCACCCTCGACGAACAGCTCGTCAGGGTCGGCCTTGCGGCACAGCCCTCGGTCGCTCCAGTCGGTGCTCGCCATCTCGTGATGCCGTCCTCTCCCCTGGCCCCGCGCCTGCGAGTTGCCCCCTTGCCGTGAGCAACAGGCATATGACACTACGCCTTTCGAGGATCGTCACTCTATCTGCGGTCCGTCACCACACCTTCGGGTGATCGAAGCTTGCCACCAGCACGCGAAAGCGCTAAAGAAGCGCATCCCGGATCAAACAAGGCCGGAAGATCGGCAGAGGACGACACCTCGGGGTGCCGGATTCGATTGATCCCGATCCTGAGCGGCCCGTTTCCGACGGCCTCAGCGGCCGGAACCGAGCTTCTTCCCCGAGGCGGCACGCACCACGACCATCAGAGACGTCGTCACCAGCACGGCGGGAACCGCCGGGGCTCCTAGACGGGCCCAGTGGACGGTCAGGCCGCCGAGGGCCGCGCCGACGGGAATGAGGGCGACGATCAGGGCGACGTGCCGGTCGAACGTCCTGCGCTGCACGGCCTCCGCGACCAGACCGGTGATCGCCCCGGTCATGTACGCCGTCGTCTCGGCGCCGCCGGTCACGATCCGGACGCCGCCGTTCTGGCATCCCATGGCCAGCGAACTGGCCGCCAGCAGCGCCGCCCGTTGCGCCGCTCCCGGCTCGCCGCCCACACCGAGCCAGAGGATCCACACCCCCCACAACAGGACGCACTCGGCCATGAGGGCGGCCCTCACTCCCCCGGTCCGGTGACGCCGCCGCCCGAACCCCACCGCCGCCTTGCTGCCGAGCACCACACCCACCACGTAGGCGACGATCGCCAGCGCCGCGAGGCGGGCCGTTCCGGGATGTCCGCCGCCGAGGCCCAGCCCGAGCAGGGCGAGGTTGGCGGTCATGACACTGGTGAACACGCCGCCGAGAACCAGGAACCCCACGGCGTTGACGCAGCCGGCGGCCGCGGTCAGCAGGTACTGGGCCCTCCGGTCCAGCGCGGCGGCGGAGGTGTGGCCGCGATCGGCGGGCATGGCTCCTCCGTTCACCGCGGCGTGTGCCGTCGTACGACGCCGGGGCGGGTCCGCGCACGTCCGAGAGCGGTGCGGCGGGAGCCGCCGGGCCTCCCACGGTATAGCCGCCCCCGGCAGGCTGCCCCGCCGACGCCGGCACCGCGCGGCGGAAGTTCCCGAAGCGGGCGTCGGCGCCACGTCCGCCCGGAGGGACCGCGCGCGGTGCGGCCTGGCTAGGGTTGGGTTCCCCTCGGCACGCTGGGCCCGCCGGGGCGGGCGTGCGCGCGGACGCGGTGTACTCCATCCGGCCGACCGGACGTTGTCGTGAGAGCGCAGGGAGCGTTGTGGACGAGGTATCGACCGCCCGGCCGGAGCCCGAGGCCGAACGGCACGCCAGTTGGTTGGAGTTGTTCTTCGACCTCGTCGCCGTGGCGGGCGTGGCCCAGATCGCGCACCTGCTGCACGGCGAACCGGGTCTGCCGGACCTCGGCATGTACGCCCTGCTGTTCCTGGCGCTGTGGACCGCGTGGATCTGCTTCACCCTCTACGGGAACGTGGCCGGGGAAGGCACCCATGCCCGCACGGTGTTGGCCGCCATGTTCGGCATGGCCGTGATGGCGGCCGCGGTGTCCGGCGTCCACGACGGTGACCACGGACAGGCCAGGGCCTTCGCCCTCGCGTACGTCCTCATCCGGCTCCTGGCCAACCGGGCGTGGGAGTTCCGCCGCGAGATCCTCGTCGACTGGCCCGCCGCCCAGATGTCGCTCGGCGTCATCCCGTGGATCGTCTCGCTGTGGGTGCACGAGCCAGCCCGGTACTGGCTGTGGGCGCTGGGCATCGCCCTCGACCTGTACGTCACCTTCAGCGTCTCCGCGCGGGACATCGTGCAGAGCCGCGAGGCCCACCGGCGCCGGGAGACCCGGCGCTCGCGCCGCCGGGACGAGAACCACGCCCCGCGCCGCGACGACGGGCCCGTGTCGCTCGCCGCGGCGCAGTCCGACCACCTGAGCGAACGGCTCGGCCTGTTCGTGATCATCGTGCTCGGCGAGGGGGTGGCACAGATGATCGACGCCGCCTCCGAAGCCGAGTGGACCAGGAAGCTCTACGCCTTCGCCGTCGCCGGCTTCTTCCTCCTGGTCGCTCTGTGGTCGTTGTCCTTCCGGCACGGCTACGCGGGGGTGCCGCACCTGACCGCGCGGTCGTTGCCCGCCCGGGCGGCACTACCGCTGCACTGCTTCGTGTCCGGTTGTCTGGCCGCCCTGGCGGCCGGTCTGGGTGCGGCGGTCGAGCATCTGCACTCCCTTCCCACCAGCACGCGATGGCTGCTGTGCACGTCGCTGGCCGGGTACTTCCTGCTCAGTGGGCTCGCCTCGCTGCGGCACGCGGCCCGGGAGCGCCGCTGGCTGCTGACCGTCGCGCTGCCGTGCACCGTGCTGCCCCTGCTGGTCGCCACCTTCGGCGCGCGCCTGGCGACGGTGACCGTGGTCTGGCTGCTCGTGGCGGTCACGATCTGGCCGACGTACTACGAGAGCCGGCGGGCGAAGAGCGCGCGGGCCGCGACCGCCCCGACGCCATGAGGAGCGGCCCGGGCACGGGAGGACACCGGACTCCAGGCAGGTATCTGCCGTGCGCCTCTCCCACGGCCGGTGCCGGGAATGAACTTGAATACCGTCACTTGGCATCCTCCCTGCCCCAATGGGTGGGGGTTCCCGTCTGGCTGCCGGTGGTGGCCGGCTTGGCCTTCGGGTGGGTTCCCCGTTCGACGGGCCGTGCCTGGTGTGGGATTGCCACACCGGGTCTGACCGGCCCTCCAGGGGCGTTTAGCCTCTCCGCCTGCCCGGCGGCGAGGATCACTCGCGACGCATTGAGGTCACGATCATGTTCAGTACCGCACGATCCGCACCGCCAAGTGCGCACGTGCAGCGGCTTCTTCCCGTCCACGACCCAGCACACATGACAGGTCTGGGAGGAGGGAAGCCACCGCGACACGACGCCGACATGCCGCCCGTACCGTGCGGCCTTTTCCTCCAGCACGCGGCGGAACGTACCCCATGCGGCGTCGTGGACGGACTTGGCCAGGCGGGTGCGTGCGAGACCGGAGACCGCCAGGTCTTCGAGGTAGACCGCTTGGTTGTCGCGGACCAGCCTCGAAGCCGTCTGGTGGCACCAGTCCCGGCGCGCATCGGCCACCCGGGCATGCGCCCGCGCGACCTTGATGCGGGCCTTGGCCCGGTTCTTGGACCCCTTCGCCTTCCGGCTGAGGACCTGCTGCGCCTTGCGCAGTCTGCGCTCTGCCCGGCGCAGGAAGCGGGGGTTTTCGATCGTCCTGCCGTCGGACAGGACCGCATAGGTGGTCAACCCCAGGTCGATGCCGACCTCGGAATCGGACGGCGGCAAGGTGTCGGTGCCGGGTTCGATTTCGACGACGAACGAGGCGAAGTACCGACCGCAGGCGTCCTTGATCACGGTCACCGACGACGGGGCGGACGGCAACGTCCTGGACCAGCGGACGCGGACGTCTCCGATCTTCGCCAGGTTCAGCCGGCCATTGGGCCGCAGGCGGAAGCCGTTCCTGGAGAAGCGGGCCGTATGCCGGTTGTCCTTCTTCGACTTGAACCGGGGCAACCCCACACGGCGCCCGCGCCGCTTGCCCATCACCGAAGCGAAGAAGTTGCTGTACGCGGTGTCGAGATCGCGCAGCGAGGACTGCAACGCGTCCACCGACACCTCCCCCAGCCACGCCCGCTCGGGAGTCTTCTTCGCCTCCGTGATCACCTGCTTCGCCAGGGCACCGACCGGGATACGGGACTTGTCCGCCTGAAAGGCGGCCTTCCGGACGGCAAGCGCATCGTTGTAGACCACCCGGACACAGCCGAACGTACGGGCCAACGCGACACGCTGCCCCTGCGTCGGCTCAATCCGAAAGGAATACTGCAGGTACATGCGAGCAAGCTAGCGGCCGCCACTGACAACACAGTCCCGACCGACAGGAGCTGACCAGCTCTCCCCGCCCCAGCTCCGCAGGAGCTTCGCTTCATCCCCGGGCTGACGCCCGGGGTTTCCACGAAGGAGGTCCGATGACTACCGAACCGCAGAGCTTCACGATCCTGCTGGTCCCCGAGCATTTGGCGGACGGGGGTGGTACAGCCCCCGAAGAGGCCGCCGTGCGTTCGGCGGTCGTCGAGGCGACCGGTGAGATGGGCGAGACGGGCTATCCCCGTTACGCGGGAGAGGGCTTCGTCGCCGAGATCGACCCCCGTACACGCGTCGTGGAGGGCGTCCTGGTCGACGGCTCGGAGCTGGACTACGGAATGGCCGCCGTGGTCGCGTCCTGAGCGATGCCGCGGCGGCCGACGACCACCGGGCGAGACCGTTCTGAACGACCCGCCCGCCAGACCGTTCCCGTACCGCTCGATGCATGGCCCGGCGCCCCGCGCAACCGGAGAACCGCCCCGGTGAACCGCACGCGACTCCGCCCCGGCGACCCGTCCCCGGCCGTACCGACCGGGGATACCGGCCCGCCGGACGTCCCAGCACGTCAGCACCTGCGTACCGGCAGGAGTACAGAGGCGACGCAAGGGCATCAGGCCTACGATCGGGGGTACTCCGACTGTGGAGGTTCAAGATGTTCGAGGCAGGTGACATCCGCGAATGGCGTGGCCACGACGTGGTGGATTCCGGTGGCCACAAGATCGGCATGCTGGAGTCGGTCTATGTGGACACGGCGACCGATGATCCGTCCTTCGCCACGGTGACGGTGGGCATGCCCACACGCCGCCGTCTGGTGTTCGTTCCGCTCGACGGCGCGACCGTCGGCCCCGGGTATCTGAAGGTCGTTCACGACAAGAACCTGGTGAAGAGTGCTCCCTCGATCGACACGGACGGCGTACTGCCCGCCGAGGACGAGCCGGGAGTCTTCGCGCACTACAAGCTCGACTACACACCGGGCGCGACGGGCGAGCGGCGCCTCGCCCGTCGGTGAACCGCCGAAGCCGCCTGGAGACCCGATGAGCCTGTTCCTTTTCCTGATCCTCGTAGCCGTCGTGCTGGGCATCATCGGCGTGGCCGTCCACGGCCTGTTCTATCTGCTGGTCGTCGGGTGCGTCGTGCTGGTCGCCGCGCTCGTCTACGGTGCGATGCGCTTCCGCCGCGGCGGGCGGAAGCAGCGCATCGCCCGCTGACCGGTCACCTCGCGCTCCCGCGTCCACCCCGGCTGCGACCGACCCCGGTCGGCGCGGCCCGAGTTGCGTTCACCCGCCCAGGTACGGGCTGTACAGCGCGGACAGGAAGCGGGTGACGATCACCTCGCGGGTGGCCGGCGGAAGAGCGTCCAGGAGACGGTTGACGGGGGCCATGCGGGCCGAGTCGTTGCCCGTGAGGTCGACGCCGGCGGCGGGCAGGAGCGCCGCGAAGGACGCGTTGTCCAGTTCGGTCAGATCCACCTGCCGGAGCAGGTCGACGATGTCGGCGGGAGGTGTCGGGGGGCCGAGGGGACGGACGACGTCGACGCACTCGCGCAGGACGGCGAGGAGCCCGTCGACACCGTTCTCGCTGACTCCGGTGAGGGTCAGGTGCAGGTTGGCGGGGAGGCCGTCGAGGCTGAGTTGGGGCTGCAGGAAGTAGCCCCGGGCACGGGTCTCGTCGGCGAGGGCGAACAGGTCGAGCGGGGCGTCGGCGGCCGGGTCGGTGCCGATCGCGACGAGGGTGGCGTCCGGCGTGCCGAGGACGGTGAGGCCGTCGATGGCCTCGACTCCGGCGATCAGCCGGCGGGTCGCGGAGAGGGCGGCGCGGCCGAGTTCGCGGTAGCCGTCGACGCCGAGCGACTGCAGTGTGGCCCAGGCTCCGGCGAGCGGTCCCGCCCCCTTGCTGCTCTGGATGGTGGAGTTGACGACCGTGTAGCCGGGCCAGGTGGCGCAGGCGTAGTAGGCGCCCAGGCGCATCGCCTCGTCGCGGAACAGCAGGACCGAGGCCCCCTTGGGCGCGTAGCCGAACTTGTGCAGGTCGCACGAGAGCGAGGTGACGCCCGGGACGGACAGGTCGAAGGCGGGGATCGCCGCACCGGCGTCCGCGAGCCAGGGCAGCAGCCAGCCGCCGACGCACGCGTCGACGTGACAGGGGATGCCCCGGGCGGCGGCGTCGGCGGCTATCTCGGTGACCGGGTCGATGACGCCGTGGGCGTAGGACGGCGCTGAGGCGACGACGAGGACGGTGTTCTCGTTGCACAGGGCGGCAGTTGCCGTGGGGTCGGCCCGGTACGTCGACGGGTCGACGGATGCGCTGCGTACGGCGACCCGCAGGTAGCTGCCCGCCTTGTGGAAGGCGGCGTGGGCGGTGACGGGGACGACGATCTCCGGGGCGAGGATGTCGGGGCGGGCGTCCCGTGCGGCTTTCACGGCCAGCATGATCGACTCGGTGCCGCCGCTGGTGAAGATCCCCGGGGTGGTGTCGTCGCCGCCGAGACGGGAGGCCGTCGCGCCGACCACCTGGCGTTCCAGGGCGACGATGCTCGGGAACGCCGTCGGGTCGAGGCCGTTGACCTCCATCATCGCCACGTAGGCCTGCTCGGCGGTGTCGCGGACCTCGGGGCGCCCGCTGTCGTAGACGTACGCGGTGGTGTGGCCGCCGCGGGTGGGCAGGTCGGCGGCGGTGAGGACGGCGAGTTCGGCGAGGAGGTCGGCACCGGGGCGACCCGTCGCGGGCAGGCCGGGGTGGGCGGACCGCGGGGTGGTGGCGGCCTGCTGAGGAGTCGTCATCAGGGGGTTTCCGTTTCTTGCGGGGCGCGACGGCGGCCGTAGGCGCGCAGGGCCGGCAGGGAGAGCAGCATGAGCAGGGCGGGGACCAGGCTGAAGCCGAGCAGGATGCCGGTCCGTGCGGTGGCGGTCTGGGCGACCGGGTGGTCCAGGGTGGAGGAGACGAAGCCGGTGGCGGCGAGGGCGATCGAATAGGCGCCGGGTCCGGCGGCCAGGCCGAAGGTCTCTCCGGCCGTCCAGAGCCCGGTGAACGCGCCGGACTGCACCTGGCCGGTCCTGGCGCTGTCGGCGTGCACGGTGTCGGGCAGCAGGGCGAGCGGCAGGACCTGGAGGGCCGCGTAGCAGATGCCGAGCAGCGCGCACAGTGCGAGTGTCGTGGCGACCGCCACGGTGCCGCTTCCGCTGCCGGCGGCCGGCAGGAGGGCTGCCGCGCCGAGGGCGTAGCCGCAGGTGGCGACCGTGAGGCAGCGCAGTCGGCCCCAGCGCCCGGCGGCCTTGGCCCACAGGGGGACTGCGACGGCGCTCGGCGCGACCAGGCAGACGAAGAGCACCGAGGTGAGGCCGTAGCCGCCGAGCCGGTAGGTGGCGACGTACGGTGCGGCGGCCAGCATGATCGCGACGGCGGCGGCCTGGAGGACGAACGAGGCCAGCAGCGCGAAGAAGGCGCGGTTTCCGCGTGCGGTGCGGAACGCCGCGATCAGGCCGAGGGGTTCGGGTCCGGGGTGTGAGCGCACCCAGCGGGTCCCGAGGGCGGGAACGAGCAGGACGGCCGTGATGACCAGGCCCACGGTCAGCGCCATCACGGCGTAGCCGGTCCGGCCGCCGCCGGCGGCGCCGACCAGGACGGGGGCGGCGCCGCCGGCTATCAGAATGCCCAGGGTCAGGAACACGATCCGCCACACCATGATCCGGGTGCGGGCCGCCGGGACGGAGGACATCTCGGTGGGCAGGGCGACGTAGGGCACCTGGAACAGGGCGAAGGCGCTGGCGGCCAGGACGAAGGTGACGGCGACCCAGATCGCCGCGCCGCCGCCGGTCGTCGGTGACAGGAACATCGCGGCGAAGGCCGCGGGAAGGGCGAGTGCGCCGGCGACGAGGAGCCGGGTCCGTCTTCCGGTGCGGACGGCTTCCCGGTCGCTCGCCGCTCCGACGAGGGGGTTGAAGACGGCGTCCCACGCCTTGGGCAGCGCGACGACCAGGCCGGCGACTCCGGCGGGAACGCCGAGTGCGTCGGTCATGAAGTAGAGCAGCAGCAGTCCGGGGACGGTGGCGAACAGGCCGGTGCCGACCGAGCCGAGGCCGTAGACGAAGAGGCGTCGCCGGGTGAGCTCGCCGGTGGCGGCCGCCGGGAGCGCGGTGGTCGTCATCCGTGCTCCCGGTCGCTCGGTGCCGGGGTGTCGAGGGCCAGATCGCGCAGGACGAGACCGCGTAGGTGGGCGCGGAAGCGCGGGACCTCGGCGCGGACGGCGGAGCGGCAGAATCCGTGCGTGGTCCAGAGCACGGTCCATACGGTCATCTCGACGTCGGCGGGCACGGCGGGCCCGCCCGGCAGCGCGGCCAGCGCCTCGGCCACCGTCTCGCGGACCGAGTCGATGAGGGGGCGCGCGTAGGACGCCTCCAGGTCGGCGAACTCGGCGGCGTCCGCCAGCCAGCGGCGCATCCACAGGGCGGGGATGTGCGGCTGGTCGAGGCAGAAGTCCAGGTAACGATCGACGAGTCCGGTGACGGCCGCGGCCGGATCGGTGGGCGCGAGCGTGCGGAAGGTCCGCAGCGCGTCCGCCAGCACCCGTTGTTCGGCGAGGTGGGCGCGCAGCATGACCTCGCGGTACAGGTCCGGCTTTCCGCCGACGTGGTAGGCGACGGTGGCCATGTTCAGGCCGGCCTCCGCGGCGATCCGCCGGGTGCTGGTGCCGTCGTATCCGTGGTCGGCGAAGAGTGCGGTGGCGGCGGCGATGATGCGTTCGCGGCTGGCGTCGGAGGGCGCCTGCGCGGCGGCCGGTGAGGCGGGTGGCGACTCGGGCATGGCGGGGAGACTACGCGGCCGGGACGTCTCAATCAATCGATTGATGGAGACCGGTTCGACGGCCGCTCCCGGCGTCCGCACGGACGACTGCCCCTGTCGGGCGGAGCGGCTGTGGGCCGTCCGCCCGACATGGGCAGTTCCGGGTCGAACTCACCCGCCTGGTGCGCGATCCCGAGCCGGGGCCGGCCGCGCGGGGTGCGCGGGCCGGCCTGGGCTCGTCCGCGTCACCGGCTCTGCGGGGACAGCGGCTTCAGTGCGACCGAACCGTCGTAGACGTTCTTCGGGGTGATGACGCTCGTGACGGCCCGGGCGAGCAGGGTGGACGGCTCCTGGCCCTGGTAGGTGATGTCGGTGTTGATCAGGATGACCAGGGTGGCCTTCTGCGAGGGCAGGTAGACGGTCACGCTCTCGTAGCCGGGGATGGAACCGTTGTGCCCGATCCAGCCGTTGGCGTTGAAGATGCCGAGGCCGTAGCTCAGGCCCGGGAAACCGGTCGGCAGCGTCTTCAGCCGCTGCGCCTGGGTCTTCGGGCTGAGCAGCTCGCCGGTGGCGACGATCTTCGCCCAGCGCCGCAGGTCGTGCAGGTTCGAGATCATCGCCCCGGCGGTCCAGCCCCAACTGGGGTTCCAGTTCGTGGAGTTGGTCACCTCGCCGTTCAGCGTCTGGTTGGTGTAGCCCTGCGCGTGGGGCTTGGGGAACCAGGCGTTGCTCGGGAGCAGCGTGTGGTGCAGGTGGGACGGGTGGAGCACCTGCTTGTCGATGAAGTCGACGGCGCTGGTGCGGGCGACCTTCTCGATCACGAGCCCGAGCAGGATCAGGTTGGTGTTGGAGTACTGGAACTGTGTGCCGGGCGCGAAGGTGTTCTTGTGCTTGAAGCCGTACGCGAGCACCTGGCGCGGGGTGAACGAACGGTTCGGGTCGCTGAGCAGGGTGTGGATGAAGTCCGCGTCGGCGGTGTAGGGGAACAGGCCGCTGCGCATCTCGGCGAGTTGGCGCAGGGTGATGTGACGGCCGTTCGGAACGCCCCGTACGTACTTGGAGATCGGGTCGTCCAGGCCGATGCGGTGGTCGTCGACGAGCTTGAGCAGCGCGGTGACCGTGAAGGTCTTCGTCTCGCTGCCGATCCGCGAGTAGAAGTCGGTCCTCATCGGCTTGCGCGTGGCGGTGTCGGCGACGCCGGTCGCGCGGACGTAGCAGCCCTTGCCGGGCATCCACACCCCGACGACGACGCCGGGGATGGAGGCCTGCTTGCGGACGTCCGCGATGGCCTTGTCCAGCCGGGCGTTCGTCTTCCGGCCGAGACCGCCCTGCGGGCAGTCGACGCCGTCCGGCCGGTCGACGGCCACGGTGCGGGGCGCCGCCGTGGCGGGCACCACCGCCATGGGGGCCAGCGCCGACGCCGCGAGCACTGTTGCGGCGACGAGTCGGCGGGAGGGGGTACGTCGCATGTCGGGGCACCTCTTCCAGTTCAGGGGTGAGAGCTGTGGGGGCAAGCGTCACCATCCGGCCCGTGGGTGGAGGCACCGCCCGGTCCGGGTGCCGCCGAGTCCACTCGTTCGGAGCCAGGCGGACTCCCGATCGCGGGCTCCGTCGGCGGGCCCACATCTCGGGACGGCCACAGCTTCCGCTTCTTCGGGCGGGGGGCCGATAGCGGTGTGCGCGGAGCGATACTGTTGCCGTGCGTCAAATGTCTTGGCGCCCGGCGGTCCGATCGCCGTCATCGCGCTTGTGGGACACGGGCGCGGGGGGACAGGGGAACGCCGGATGCAGGATGTCGAATTCGCCGCGGGGCTGCGCCCCGACGGTCTGCCGGCGGCGTTGTCCGATCCGAGGCGGCTCGCCGCGGTGCAGGCGACCGGCCTGCTGGGCACCGGTCCCGAGGAGGCCTTCGAGGACCTCGCGCGGCTCGCCGGCGCGGTGACCGGCTGCGGACGGGCCTTCATCACGCTCGTCGACGACCACCGCTCCTTCTGGAAGTCCTGCGTCGGCGTGCCGGCCCAACGCGTGGACGAGCGGCAGAGTTCGGTGCGGGACAGCTTCTGCTACTTCCTCGTCGGGCTGGCCGGGGACCCGTTCGTCGTCGAGGACGCCGCGTCGGATCCACGCACCCGCGATCATCCGGCGGTCGTCCCGATGAAGATCGGCGCCTGGGCGGGTTACCCCATCCTCGGGCCGGGCGGGCACGTGCTGGGCAGCCTGTGCGTGATCGACGACAGTCCGCACGTCTGGCGGCCCTCGGAGCTCAGTTCGCTCGCGACCATGGCCCGCGCGGTGAGCAACGAGATCAACATGCGCACCTCGCTGGCGACCGTGCAGGACGCCCTCGCCACCGCCCAGGAAGCGCTGGAGCAGTCCAACACGCTCGCCCGCAGCCTGCAGGACAGCCTGCTGCCCCCGACCCTCCAGCAGGTGCCCGGGCTGGAGGCGGCGGCGTCCTACCTACCCGCCGCCGGCGGCACGACCGTGATCGGTGACTTCTTCGACCTCTTCCACACGAAGGGGCCCTGGTGGTCCACGGTGATGGGCGACGTGTGCGGCAAGGGCGTCGAGGCAGCGAAGGTCACCGCCCTCGCCCGCTACACCCTGCGCGCCGAGGCGAGCCGGCACCTGTCGCCGGCCACCGTCTTCGAGCATCTGAACTCGGCGCTCATCGAACAGCGCAAGGGCGAACGCTTCCTGACCGCCGTGTACGCCACCTTCCGCCTCACGCCGGGCGGCCTCTCCGGCCGGCTCTGCACCGCCGGCCATCCCCCGGCCCTGATCCGCCGGGCGAACGGACGCGTGCAGGAGATCGGCCGGCACGGCAGCCTGCTCGGTGTCCTGCCCCATGTCGCTTTGGCCGACGTGCGGTTCCGCCTGGGTCCCGGCGACGCCCTGCTGCTCTACACCGACGGCGCCACCGACGCCCGCGCCCGCCGCACCGCGGCCCCGCGCGCGCGCCCGATGTTCGGGGAGGACGCGCTGGCCGCGGCCCTGGCCGACTGTCACGACCTCGACGCGCAGGGCATCATCGCCCGCCTCGGTTCGCTGCTCGCCGAGCACAGCGGCAACTGGGCGAGCGACGACACCGCCCTGCTGGTGCTGCGGGTGCCCGAGAGGGACTGACCGCCGCCTCGCGGGAGCCTCCTGTCGACCCGTCGGCTCCGGGCGGTCGGCGAGGCCCGCGGCGGGGTGCGCCCCAACGGGCCGGATCTCGTAGCGGGTCGGGAATGAAGTCGCCGTCGCCGGGTGTTGACCACCGCCGTCCGACTCTCCTGCCTCCGGGAAGAAGGCCAGGCCCATGACGTACTCGCCGACCACGATGCGCGCCGTCCGACTCACCGGCCCCGGTCCCGTGGACAACCTGCGCCTCACCACCCTGCCGCTCCCTCCCGAGCGGGACGGCTGGGTGCGGATCCGGGTCGAGGCGTTCGGGCTCAACCGCTCGGAGCTGAAGCTTCGGCTGGGCGTGAGCGTGGGGGTCAGTTTTCCCCGCGTACCGGGTATCGAGGCCGTGGGCACCGTCGACTCCGCTCCGGACGGCTGCGGGCTGGTGCCGGGCCAGAAGGTCGTCGCGATGATGGGCGACATGGGGCGCACCTACGACGGCGGCTACGCCGAGTACACGTCGGTGCCGCTGTCCCAGGTCATCCCCGTCGACACCGATCTGCCGTGGGAGGTGCTGGGCGCACTGCCGGAGATGGTGCAGACCGCGTACGGCTCGCTGACCGTCGGGCTGGATCTGCGGCCCGGCCAGTCCGTGCTGATCCGCGGCGGCACCTCGTCGGTCGGCCTGGCGGCCGCCGCGCTGGCCGGCTGGCGGGGCGCCACCGTGCTGTCCACGACCCGGCGCTCCGACCGTCTTGCCCTGCTGAAGGAGCACGGCGTCGACCATCCCCTTCTGGACACCGGCGAGGTCGCGCCGGCGGTGCGCGGGCTGTACCCGGACGGTGTCGACGCGGCCCTCGATCTCGTCGGCACGCCTACCCTGCCCGACACGCTGCGGGCGGTGCGCGTGCACGGGACGGGCTGCTTCGGTGGCAGCCTCTCGAACCAGTGGACGGTGCGGGACTTCTCCCCGAACGAGTACCTGCCGAAGGGGGTACGTCTGTCGGGCTACTTCGGCGATGCCGCGGACCTGCCGCGGGAGGCGTTCCAGGAGATCCTCGACGCGGTCGCGGCCGGCCGGCTGGCCTTCCCGGTGGACCGCGTCTACGACGGACTGGAGGAGGTGGCGCGGGCCCACGACGACATGGAGCACGACCGCGCCACCGGCAAGCTCGTGGTCCGCGTCCGGCACTGAACGCGGCGGGTCCGCTCAACCGGCGGCCGCGCCGAACCACTTGGGCAGGTGGTCGACCAGGTCCCGCTGGTCCTCACCCGCCCATGCCACATGGCCGTCCGGCCGCAACAGCACGGCGGGCACGTCCAGTTCCTCACTGACGTCGACGACGTGGTCGACGCGGTCCGCCCAACCCTCCACGGAGAGACGGCCGGTCTGGTCGAGCAGCAGGCCGCGCCCGTCGTGCGTCAGGGAGTAGAGACGCCCCCGCTTCAGTTCCAGGTCCTTCATCCGCCGGCCGAGCAGCGCGTGCCCCTCTCCGAAGTCGTACCGGACGTCGACGGCGGTGATCATCCCGGTCACGTACCGGTTGACCTCCTCGAAGTCCATCAGCCGGTCGAACAGGGCCCGCAGCGCCGTCGCGCCGGCGTCCGTGCCGAGGAGGGTGATCTGGGCGCGGGTGTTGTCCAGCACGCGCGCTCCCACCGGGTGCCGTTCGTCGTGGTAGCTGTCGAGCAGTCCTTCGGGCGCCCAGCCGTCGACGGTGGCGGCCAGCTTCCAGCCGAGGTTGAACGCGTCCTGGACGCCGAGGTTGAGCCCCTGTCCGCCGGTCGGCGGGTGGATGTGCGCGGCGTCGCCGGCCAGCATCACCCGGCCGACCCGATAGCGCTCCGCCTGCCGGGTCGCGTCGCCGAACCGGGACAGCCAGACCGGCGAGTGCACACCGAAGTCGGTGCCCGCGACGGCCCGCAGCCGTTCCTTGAACTCCTCCAGGGTCGGCGCCGTGGCGCGGTCGGACACGCCCGCGGCGGGCACGACGACGCGGAACGTGCCGTCGCCGTTGGGGATGGTGCCGAACCTCAGCTGGGTCCTGCGGACTTCGGTGACGACGGCGGCGACCGTCGCCGGGTCCTCGGCCATCTCCATGTCACCGAGGAGCGTCTCGACCGTCGCGGGCTCGCCGGGGAAGCCGACGCCGAGAAGCTTGCGCACGACGCTCCGGCCGCCGTCGCACCCGACCAGGTAGCGCGAGCGCAGCCGCGTGCCGTCCACCAGATCGACGGTCACGCGGTCCGAGTCCTGGCTCAGTCCGACCACGTCACTGCCGCGCCGGATCTCCGCGCCGAGTTCGAGGGCCCTTTCGTGGAGCAGCCGCTCGGTGACCGGTTGCAGGGTGGACAGACCGTAGGGGTGGGCGGTGTCCAGCCGCTCCGGCCACGGCTTCGCGATGCCGCCGAAGAGCCCACCGGCCTGGAACCTCTCACTGACCGCGAGGAACCGGTCCAGCAGTCCGCGCTGGTCCATCACCTCGACGCTGCGGGCGTGCAGCCCGCGTCCACGGGACTCCCTGGTCGGCGCGGTCAGCCTCTCGAGCACGACCACCCCCACGTCGTGCAGTCGCAGCTCCGCGGCCAGCATGAGGCCGGTCGGCCCGGCACCGACCACGATCACGTCCGTCATCAAATTCGCGCACACCTCTGACTCCGACA
The DNA here is from genome assembly GCF_040650615.1 of Streptomyces sp. NPDC048643. Classification (NCBI taxonomy): domain Bacteria; kingdom Bacillati; phylum Actinomycetota; class Actinomycetes; order Kitasatosporales; family Streptomycetaceae; genus Streptomyces; species Streptomyces sp. NPDC048643. The sequence continues at coordinate 28,422 of NZ_JBEZHO010000028.1, read as the reverse complement.
ATGAGTTGCATATCCGACCGAGCACTCAAACCGACACGTTCCGGCTTCGGTGGAGGATTGTGCCGCAGGTGGGGGGCCTTACCGCAAGGCCCCCCGTGCGCTATACGTTGAGAGTGGAAAGGGGTGAACACGCCCCCGTTCCCTCGGGTGACCACTCCCCCGCTTCTCCTCCCCGGACGACCACCACCGAGCTGTCCGCCGCCACTCCCTCCGGCATGCCCGGAAACCGGTCGACGGGCCGACCGCCCCGTAAAACCACAGGTTCAGACACCGAGAAAAGGTCGACCAAAAAGAAAAGCAACAAATATTGACGCAATCGACCAGCGCGCGTAACTTCCGACCCAGTCGTCAGGCAGCCCGAACTCCGCTGCCCCGAGGGCGAGTTGTAGCTCCATCCTCCACCTGGGAGCACATATGCGCAGAAAAAGATCTGCCCTCTCGCGTCTCTTCCCCTGGTCGGCGGCCTCGCCGACGTCTCGACTGCGCCGGGCCCTGATGTCCGTCGCCGCCGCCATCGGTCTCCTGGTCACCGTGATCGTCGGCCTTCCCGGCGTCGCCCAGGCCGCGGGATCACAGCCCTGCGACATCTACGCCGGGGCGGGCACTCCCTGCGTCGCGGCACACAGCACGACCCGGGCCCTGTTCTCCGCGTACAACGGCCCGCTCTACCAGGTCACCCGCGCCTCCGACGGTGCCACCGCCGACATCGGGCTGCTGTCGGCGGGCGGCTACGCCAACGCCGGTCAGCAGGACACCTTCTGCGCCTCCACCACGTGCAGCATCTCGAAGGTGTACGACCAGACGTCCCGCCACAACGACCTGTTCCCGGGTCCGGCGGGCACCGCCGGGATGGGCGCCGACCGGGGCGCCGACGCGAGCGAACTGTCCGTCACCGCGGGCGGCCACAAGGTGTACGGCATCTGGATCTCCCCCGGCGTCGGCTACCGCTCGCACGGCGCCGCGTCCGGCACCGCCGTGAACGGCCAGGCCGAGGGCGCCTACATGGTGGCGAGCGGCACCCACGTCGGGTCCGCCTGCTGCTTCGACTACGGCAACGCGGAGGAGACCCCGGCCGACACCGGCAACGGTCACATGGACGCCGTGTCCATCGCGACCACCTGCTACTTCGCCCCGTGCAGCGGTTCCGGACCGTGGATCGAGGCCGACCTGGAGAACGGCATGTTCCAGGGCGACAACGGGTCCAACACCGCGAACAAGGGCAACAGCAGCGCGTACGTGACGGCCGTCCTCAAGAACAACGGGCAGACGACGTACGCCCTGAAGGGCGGCAACTCCCAGTCGGGCGGCCTGACCACGTGGTGGGACGGGGCCCTGCCCTCGCGGGGCGGCTATCGGCCGATGCACCAGGAGGGCGGCATCATCCTGGGCACCGGCGGTGACAACAGCAACTGGAACATGGGGACGTTCTTCGAGGGCGTGATGGTCTCCGGCTATCCGAGCGACGCCGCCGAGAACGCCGTGCAGGCGAACATCGTCTCCGTCGGCTACGCCGGCCAGACCAATGTGCCGAACGGCCCGCAGGGAACCATCACGGGCCCGGGCAACCAGTGCGTCGACGTCGCCGCGGACGACACCGGGGTGAACGGCGCCGCCGTCGCCCTGTGGAACTGCCAGACGTACGCCGAGGACCAGCACTGGACGCACTTCGCCAACGGCTCCCTCGTGACCATCGGCCGCTGCCTGGACATCGTCGGGAACGGCACCGCCAACGGCGCCCAGGTCGAACTCTGGGACTGCAACGGGGTGGGCGGCCAGAAGTGGGTGCAGCGCGCCGACGGCTCCCTGTTCAACCCCCAGTCCGGGCGCTGCCTGGACTCACCCGACGGCTCCACGGCCAACGGCACGCGGCTGCGGATCTGGGACTGCAACGGGTCCGCCGCCCAGCGGTTCACCGTCAACGCGGGCGCGCCCGTCGTGGGTCCGGGAGCCACCTGCGCCGACGTGGCCGGTGACGACAACGGGTCCAACGGCACGGCCGTACAACTGTGGGGCTGCCAGTCGTACGCGGTCGACCAGCACTGGTTCCACAGCTCGGACGGCCGGCTGCACACGCTGGGCCGCTGCCTGGACATCGTCGGGAACGGCACCGCCAACGGCACCCAGGTCGAACTCTGGGACTGCAACGCGGCCGGCGGTCAGGTCTGGCAGCAACAGACGGACGGATCGCTGCGCAACCCGCAGTCGGGCCGCTGCCTGGACTCACCCAACGGCACCACGGCGAACGGCACCCGCCTGCAGATCTGGGACTGCAACGGAGCCGCCGCCCAGAAGTTCGCACTGGGCTGACCGGCGTCGACGCACCGCGGCCCGGCCGGACCTCTTCTGTCCGGCCGGGCCGCGGCGCGTCCCCCACGAGATGGCCTCCGGCCGTCCGCCGACGCGACCAGGCCGTGCGGAGCGACCGTCAGGGCCGACGCCTCGGTGCCCCATGTGATCGCCCCGTGTTCCTGGGAAGCGAGTGACACGGAGGGCCGGAGTGGTTCCGGCGGCCTGCGCCTCGTGCTACACACAGCGGGGTCACAGTCCTGTCCGCCAACAGGAAGGTCGCACCATGCCGGAAGACAGCCGTTCCACGACACGACGTCAGGTGATGGCCCGCACAGCCGCGTTGGGCGGCGCCCTCGCCTTCGCCGGGAACCTCACCGAACTGTTCGCGGGCACCGCCGCCGCGCAGCCCCTCGGCCACAAGAGCTACGGCCCGCTGATCCCCGACCCCGCGGGGCTCCTCGACCTCCCCGCGGGATTCCGCTACCGCGTGCTCTCCCGCGAGGGTGACCGACTCCGCTCCGGCGAGGGCCTGGTGCCCAGCAACCACGACGGCATGGCCGCCTTCGCCTCGCGGTCCCGAGGCAGCCGGGACCGCGTCCACCTGGTCCGCAACCACGAGAACCGTGTCACGGCGAAGATCCCGGTCCCGACAGTCGAGGGCCTCACGTACGACCCCATGGGCAAGGGAGGCTGCACGGCCCTGGCGCTGGACGCGCGAGGACAGGTCCTCTCGGAGCGTGTCGCCATCGCCGGCACGGCCGTCAACTGCGCCGGTGGGCCCACTCCCTGGGGCACCTGGTTGACCTGTGAGGAGACCGAGGACCAGGCCGGCACGAACGGCTACACCAAGGATCACGGATTCATCTTCGAGGTCGATCCGGCCGACCCGCACCGCACGGGAGCCGTACCGCTCACCGCGATGGGCCGCTTCCAGCACGAGGCCATCGCCGTCGATCCGCGGCGCGGCGTGGTGTACGAGACCGAGGACGCGTTCCTCAAGCCGTTCGGCCTCTTCTACCGTTTTCTGCCCAACAGGCCGCAGGGCGGGACCGGTTCGCTGCGTGCGGGAGGCCGACTGCAGGCGATGCGCGTCCCGGGCGTGGCGGACCTCTCCACGATCCAGGAGACCGGTGCCACCTTCCGTGACGTCGAGTGGGTGGACGTACCGGATCCGCTGGCCGCCCAAACACCCATCCGGCTGCAGGACTTCGGGCCCAAGGGCATCACGCACGCGCAGAAGCTGGAGGGCTGCTACTGGGGCGGGACCTGTGTGTACTTCGTGTCGTCCTTCGCCCACAGCGCGGAGGGCTCGGCGGCCGACCACTACGGGCAGATCTGGCGCTACGATCCGGCGGCGCGACGCCTCACTCTTGTGATCGTCTTCGGCCCCGGCACGGATGTCCAGCTCCCCGGTGAGTCACCCGACAACATCTGTCTGGCGCCGAGCGGAGGCCTCATGGTCTGCGAGGACGGCAACGGCGCGCAGCACGTCTTCGGGGTGACCCGGCGCGGGGAGGTGTACGCCATGGCACGCGGCGCCCAGAACATCGGCACTCCCGAGTCACCGGAGTGGGGCGAGTTCGCGGGCGTCACGTTCTCCCCGGACGGCAGGACGATGTTCGTGAACTGCTACACGCCCGGGACGACCTTCGCGGTGACGGGTCCCTGGCACGACTGAGACACCTTGCGTCGCCTCGGCGGCCCGCCTCGCGGCCGTGCACGGTGCACGGCCGCGAGGTGGGCCGTCCGGCACCCATGGTCAGCCGACCAGTTCCGGGGCGAGCAGGCCCTGTCGTGCGAGCACCACGTTGAGCCCGGCGACGACGAGCACGGCCGCCGCGAGGGCGAGCAGGGCGTGTCCCGTCCCCCAGGGCGTGATCAGGGCACCGAGGACGCCGCCCGCGAAGATGCCGACGACGGTCGCGAGGAGCCGGACGCGGATCGTGCCCCGGAGCGGAGTCGAGGGGACGGCACCGGCGAGTCCGTGGATGAGGCGGACCAGGGACATCTGGGCCAGTTGGGTGGGCATTCCGGGGACGGCGGCGCGCAGCGCGGTGTCGGCGCGCAGTCCCATGGCGAAGGCGACGATGGCGATGACCAGGTAGTCCGGGTCGTCGGTGAGGGAGCCGGAACCGTGCCTCCAGAGGGCTGTCGCGCCCGCGAGGGCGAGGAGCACCCCTTCGATGGCGAGGGCGGCGGCGAACCAGTGCCGGCGCCGGGCGACCAGACCGGTGGTGACCAGGGCCCCGGCGGCGGCGCCCAGGACGAAGGCGGCCAGCGCGGAGGCGGTGCGGCCGACGGTCACCTGTCCCTCGCCCGCGACGGCGAAGGCCAGGAACAGCACGTTGCCCGTGGCCAGCGCGGTGAAGACGTGTCCCATGGTCAGAAAGCTGACGGCGTCGACCGCGCCCGCGAGGACGGTGAGGGTGGTCATCACGACGGTCTGCTGCCGTTCGCGGTGATCGGCCGACAGCGGTGGTCCGGATTCTTCACGCATGCGGTCAGTCTCGGCACACGGCCCCCTCCGCCGACCGGTGTCGGCCCCGACACGCGAGGGGTGTGCCGCCAATGGTGGGCGACCGTGCAGCCCCGCCCCGCTCCCCGCGGGCCCGACCGACACTCGGCGGACGCCTCACGGGGACACGGTCCTGTACGCGGGTGGCCAGCCGACGTGCGTCGGCTATTGGGGAGTGACGGCTGACCGACCCTCCGGGCGGGTATGAGGGAACGCCGCGGGAGGGTCTCGACCGCGGGTCAGGCCGGCTGCGCCGCTGCTTCAAGTGCCTCTCGGGCAGCGGCCGTTGCGGCTTCACGGTCCTGGGGCACGAGTCCGATGCGGGTCCGGCGGTCCAGCAGGTCCGCCTCGTCGAGGGCGCCCTCGTGCCGGGCGGCCCAGAGCAGTGCGGCGTGGGTGACGGGGTTGCCGGGCACCACGGGCTCGTTCAGGCGGGGGTCGTGGGCGCCCAGGGCGTGGACGGCGGGGGCCTCGGTGCCGTAGCGGCGGATGAGGTGGCCGGGGGCCGCCAGGGAGCCGAGGCGGTGCGGTGCCGCCGCCCCGACGAGGGGCAGTGATGCGGTCGTCGAGGGGCCGGCGCGGAGGCTGCGGGCCTCGACGGCGGCGTCGACGGCGTCCTGTGCCATGCGCCGGTAGGTCGTGAGCTTCCCGCCGACCACGGTGACGACGCCGTCGTCCGAGGTGAGCACGGCGTGGCGGCGCGAGATGTCGGACGTGCGCGCGGTCTCGCCCGACCGCGTCGGCGCGGTGTCGAGCAGGGGGCGCAGTCCCGCGAAGGCGCCGACGACGTCGTGGCGCCTGACCGGGGTGTCCAGGGCGGAGCCGAGGACGTCCAGCAGGAAGCCGATGTCCGACTCGGGGACCTCCGGCACATCCGGTATGGCGCCGTCGACGGGTTCGTCGGTCAGGCCGACGTACACCCGGCCGTCGTCCTGGGGCAGGACGAGGACGAACCGGTTGGTCTCGCCGGGGATCGGGATGTGCAGACCGGCGGGGAGCGGCCCGAACAGGTCGGAGCGCAGGACGAGATGGGTTCCGCGCGAGGGGCGGATGCGGATGCCCTCGACCAGTTCGCCGGCCCAGACGCCGGACGCGTTGATCACGGCGCGAGCCCTGATCTCGCCCTGTTCTCCGGTGAGTTCGTCGCGGACGCGGGCGCCGGTCCCGCCGATCTCCAAGGCCCGCACCCGGGTGAGGACGCGTGCCCCGTGGGCGGCGGCGCTGCGGGCGAGGGCGGTGACGAGGCGGGCGTCGTCGGTGACCCGGCCGTCCCAGGACAACAGTCCGCCGCGCAGTCCCGCGGGGCGGACGGACGGCGCCAGGTGGCGGGCCTCGACGGCGGAGAGCCGGCGCGGTGCGGGCAGCGTGGCCCGGGCGGTGCGTGCCGCGAGCCGCAGGGTGTCGCCGGCCCGGAAACCGGCCCAGGCCAGGGAAGCCTGACCGCGTGACACCAGCGGAGTGAGGGGCAGCACGAAGGGCTGGGCGCGCACCAGGTGGGGCGCGGTGCGTTCCATCAGGACCCCGCGCTCGACCGCGCTCTCGTGGGCGACGTCGAACTGTGCGGAGGCCAGGTAGCGCAGGCCGCCGTGGATGAGCTTGGAACTCCAGCGGGAGGTGCCGAAGGCGAGGTCGTGGGCGTCGACGGCGACCACGCTGAGGCCGCGGGCCGCCGCGTCGAGGGCGACCCCGGCGCCGGTGGCTCCGAGTCCGACGACCAGGACGTCGACCGCGTCGCCGTTGACCGTCTCGGCCAGCTCACGACGGCGGCGGGCGGCGGAGAGGGACGATCCGGGAGCGGGGACAGCCGGGCCGGACGGGCTGCTTGCGGGGCTCATGGCGTGAGGGTCCTCTCCAGAAGGGTGCGCAGTTCGCCGAGGAAAGCGGCGCTGGTCAGCTCGGGGTCGTCCTCGTCCGTCATGGTCCGCAGGGACAGGGTGAAGGACTGGACCACGAGGAGCACCGCGCGGGCCTGCCGTTCGACCGGGGCGCGCCGCACCGATCCGTCGGCGTGGCCTTCCTTCAGGGCGTCGGCCAGGAGACCGAGCAGGGCCTCCTGGCTGGCTCCGCGGCGGTCCAGTACGTAGGGCAGGAGGAGTTCGGGGTCGACGTCGATGATCTTCCGGAAGAGCGGGTGGGCACGGAAGGCCTCGATGCCCGCGACCAGCCCGTCGACGATCAGTGTGCGTGTCCGCCCGTCCGACCGCGGCTCCGGCATGGCGCCGGTCGCCACGTCGATCCACTCACGGGTCATCAGATCGCCGACCAGGGACCGCACGTCGGGCCAGCGGCGGTAGAGCGTCATGCGGGAGACGCCCGCGCGGCGGGCTACGTCCGTCAGCGTCGTGCGCCGCACCCCGACAGCCAGCACGCAGTCGCGTACGGCGTCGAGGACAGGGTCGCTGTCCGACCGGTCCGAGTGGTTGTGACGAATAGGCGCCATGTGTAACAGTGTAACGCCCTGGGCGGCCGTGCGGGAGACGGCGCGTAGCGAACCGACCGATGACGACCGATGAGGACGACGTTCATGGACATGCTGTGGAGTGGCTGGGGCGACCCCGCCAAGGCGGCGCCGCTGCCCGACTCGGTGACCGGCCTGCTGCGGGACCTGCTCGGCGTCAAGCCGCGTGACACCGGCACCCGCGTACTGGCGGAGATGTCCGTCGCCGAGCCCCCGCCGGCTCCCGCGCTGCGCGCACTGGCGGACGCGGTGGGCGGCGAGGAACACGTGCTCACCGACACGGAGAGCCGGATCCGGCACACCCGCGGAAAGTCCACGCCGGACCTGCTGAGGATCCGCGAGGGCGACACCGAGGACGCGCCCGGGGCGGTGGTCCTGCCGGGCAGCCACGACGAGGTCCTCGCCGTACTGCGCGTGTGCGCCGAACACGGCCTCGCCGCCGTCCCGTTCGGCGGCGGCACCTCCGTCGTCGGCGGCCTCGCCCCCGAGCGGAGCGCCTTCGTCGCCGTCGACCTGCGCCGTATGAACGGCCTGGTCGACCTCGACCCCGTCTCCCGCACCGCCACGCTCCAGCCCGGTCTGCGCGCCCCCGACGCGGAGGCCCTGCTGGCCGAGCACGGATTCACCCTCGGGCACTTCCCGCAGTCCTACGAGTGGGCCACCATCGGCGGATTCGCCGCGGCCCGCTCCAGCGGTCAGGCGTCCGCCGGATACGGCCGCTTCGACGAGATGGTCCTCGGCCTCACCGTCGCCACCCCCGAAGGCACCCTGGAGGCGGGCCGCGCACCCCGCTCGGCGGCCGGGCCCGACCTGCGCCAGCTGATCCTCGGCTCGGAAGGCGCGTTCGGCGTCATCACCGCCGTGACCGTGCGGGTCAGGCCGCTGCCGCGGACCCGGATCTACGAGGGATGGCGCTTCGCCTCCTTCGCGGAGGGCGCCACCGCCCTGCGCCGTCTCGCGCAGGACGGACCGCGCCCCACGGTGCTGCGGCTGTCCGACGAGACCGAGACCTTCGTCGGTCTCGCGCAGCCGGACGCCATCGGTTCGGCCGGGGCCCCGGCTGACGCCGGGTGCACGGCGATCGCCGGGTACGAGGGGACCGAGGCCGACACGGCGTACCGCCGCGAGCAGGCGGCCGAGGTCCTGCGCGCGGCCGGGGGCACCTACCTGGGAGCCGAACCAGGCGAACGCTGGGCCCACGGCCGCTACTCGGCGCCCTACCTGCGGGACTCCCTGCTCGACGCCGGCGCCTTCGCCGAGACCCTGGAGACCGCGACCTTCTGGTCACGCGTCCCCGCGCTGTACGCGGCCGTCCGCACCGCGCTGACCGACACCCTCACGGCGGCGGGAACCCCGCCCCTGGTCATGTGCCACATCTCGCACGTGTACGAGAACGGCGCCTCCCTCTACTTCACCGTGGTCTCCGCCCAGGGCGAGGACGCCGTGGCGCACTGGGCACCGGCCAAGGAAGCCGCCAACGAGGCGGTGCTGAACGCGGGCGGCACGATCAGCCACCACCACGGGGTCGGCACCGACCACCGCGACGCGTACGTCCGGGAGGCCGGCCCCCTGGGCATCGAGGCGCTGCGGGCCGTCAAGCGGCGCCTGGACCCCGACGGCGTCTGCAACCCCGGGATCCTGCTGCCGGTGGACTGACGACAAGAGCTCCGCCCCTCCCCCGACTCCCCTGCTCCGTCCCACTCTTCACCGCCCGGAGGCACACCGATGCGACAGTTCACCGCCGTCGTCAATCCCACTGCGGGCGGCTCCACGGGGGCGGCGGCACTGCTCCGGCTGGCCCGCCTCCTCCGGGAGGCCGGCGCCGGGCTCGACACCGAGTACAGCCGCAGCCTGACCCACGCCCAGGATCTCGCGCGCGCCGCCGGTGAACGGGGCCGGATCGTGCTCGCCGTCGGCGGCGACGGGATCGCCGGGGGTATAGGGGGCGCGCTCAGCGGGACGGACACGGTCCTGGGGCTGGTGCCGGCGGGGCGCGGCAACGACTTCGCGCGGGCGCTCCAACTACCTACCAGCGCCGACGAGTTGGCGCGCGTGCTGCTCGACAACGAGCCCCGACGCGTGGACACCATCGAGGTGGAGTCGGCGGTGCACGCCCGCACGGTGGTCCTGGGCAGCGTGTACGCGGGCGTCGACGCGCTCGCCAACCGGCACGCCAACCAGGCCCGGTTGCTGCGCGGCGCGGCCTCGTACTACGCCGGCGGCCTGCGCGCGGTGACGGGGTGGCGCCCCGCCTCGTACCGGGTCACCGTCGACGGGGTGGAGCACCCGCACCGCGGCTACACCGTCGTCGCGGCGAACTCCGCGTACTACGGCTCGGGACGTGTCATCGCCCCGGCCGCGCGCGTCGACGACGGCCTGCTGGACGTCGTCATGATCCGGGAGGCGCCGCGGCGCCTGTTCTTCACCCTGATGAACGAGCTGAAGACCGGCGCCCATGTCGACCGGCCCGAAGTGGTGATCCTGCGGGGCCGGGAGATCCGTATCGAGGCCGACCGGCCGGTGCCCTACGGCGCCGACGGGGAGGTCGAAGCAGTCCTCCCCGTCACCGCCCGGGTGCTGCCCGGCGCTCTGGCCATGCTGTTCTGACCGGCCCCGCGACACGGAGCCGGTCAGCCGCGCGTCATCCGGCGGTGACGGCTCCGGTCGCGCTGCCGGCCAGCCACTGGTCCCAGCTGAGGTTGAAGGAGGCGTAGCCGTTGTCCGCCGGGGCCTTCGCCCGCGGGGATCCCGTCACGGTGATCGGGTCGCCCTGCTTGACCTGGCCGTAGAACCACTTGGCGTCCGAGATCGAGAGGTGGACGCAGCCGTGCGAGCCGCGGGCACTGCCGCTGCCCGGGTTCGGGTCACCGGTGGAGTAGTGGACGTACGTGCCGGACTGGGTGAGGTGGACGTCCCAGGGGAGGGTCAGGTCGTAGTAGTCGGGACTGCCCTTCGTGCAGCTGATGCCGACGCTGCACGAGGTCATGTGGACCTTCTCCTGCTTGTCGATCACCGCCATCGTGCCGTTCCACGTGGGGTACTGGGGGCTCCCCGCGTTGATCGACAGGGTCCGCACGGCCTGCCCGTTCTTCGTGACCTTCATGGTGTGGCCGGTGGCGGAGACGTCCGCGCGGACGTCGTCGCCGACCGTGAAGTCGTGCACGTAGGACCGTGTGCCGTAGCGGCCGTTGCCGTTGGCGACACCCTTCAGCTCGGCGTCGATCTTGATCTTCGTCCCGGAGGCCCAGTACGTCTTGGGCCGGAAGTCGGCGCGCCGGTCTCCGAACCAGTGCCAGGCGCCCTCCATCGGCTGGGACGCGGTCACCTTCATGTGCTTCTCGATGCCGGCCCGGGCCTTCTGGGCCACCGGGTTCGTGAAGATCACCGAGATCGGCATGGCGACGCCGACGGTGGTGCCGGACTGCGGCGTGATCGTGTCCAGCAGCATCGGTGGGCCCGCGGGCTTCGTCGGCGACGGCTTCGCGCTCACCGAGGGTTTCCCGGTCGCGCCCTTCCCGTCGTCGGAACTCGCCTTCGGAGACCCACCGCCACAGGCGCTGGTGCCCGCCAGCACCGCCACCGTGACGAGTGCCATCGTTATTCCGCTGCGTCGCTTCACTTCTACCCCGGCTCGTGGTCGTGCTTGCCTCACTGCTCTCTTGGACCCTGTCCGCCTGCCCACGGTTGCAGTCCGCATGTAAAGCGTGATTCAAAACAGGCCACGCCCGTTCACGCCGGTCGCCTCCGGCCTCGTCGGCAGGGGGAGTTACGCGTCCTCGTGGCGGCGCACTCGGTCGATCACCTGGCGCGGCAGCTCTCTCGCGGCGACGATGTCGCCAGGCGCGATGCCGGCGGAGAGTGTCCGGTGGACCTCGGCCGCCCGGTCCGTGATCCCGCCCGGCACCCGGTGGCCCTCGGGGGTCGGTTCGAGGAGGAGGGAACCGCGGTGGTCGGGGTTCGGCCTGAAGTCGGCCGGTCCATCGCGCACGAGGTCGTCGGCAAGGCGCTGCACGCCTTGCGGTGTGGAGCGCATGAGCGGTACGAGGAGTCCGGCGCCTGCCACCGCCGGTACGGCGGCGGACCTCAGGACACTCTCGATCGCCGAGCCGCCCGCCGCCCCCGGCGACGGACCCGTTGAGCGCTTCCAGGACGGTCGCCGCCACCGCCACGGCCGCCGCTCCCCACAGCACCAGCGACGTCAGGACGAGCCCCGGCGCCGGCGCGAGCCGCCCGGCGGGTGAGGGCGCCCAGGTCGTACGACGTGCTGCCCGGCCTCCGGAACCGTGGGCCCGCGGTTCACGCGCGGCTGCCCGAAAGAATGAATCAGTTCCGGATTCCAGCGTGTCCCGCCCGCGAAGACCGCACTGTGCAGATGCGGCCCGCCGGCATCCCGTGCCCGCGGGCCGGGGAGCGGCCGGGACGGGCCGCGTTCCGGTGCGATGTGGGGGTGGGAGTGGAGCGGGAAGGGCGGCGGCCGGTGCCGTTACCTGGCCGGTTGCGGTATCGGTTCGACCGTACGCTGGCGCGCAGTACGGCCAGGTTGATGGGCTGGCTGGTGGTCTCCTGTCTGGCCGTCGTCATCCCGGTGAGCGCACTGCTCGTGTGGACGGACCCCGCCGCGCCACGGTCGCTCGTGGAGCGGCTGGAAGCGGTGTGGCGGACGAGTGCACAGACCCTGCGGCTGGGTGAGGCGAGCGGCACTCCGCTGCGGATGGCGCTGTCGGCGGTGCTCGGCCTGGTGGCGTTGTTGTGCGTGTCGACGCTCGTCGGCGTGATCACCACGGGCCTCGAGAAGCGGCTGGCGGAGCTGAGCCGTGGCCGGTCGACGGTGCTGGAGCAGGGCCATGCCGTGGTCCTCGGCTGGTCGGACCAGGTGTTCACGGTGGTGGCCGAGCTGCTGGCCGCGCAGAGCGCGCGGTCCGGGCAGCGGCCGCAGCCGGTCGTCCTGCTCGCCGACCGGGACAAGACGGAGATGGAGCGGGCGCTGGCGACCCACGTCGGTGCTGCGGCCCGTGGCAGGGTCATCTGCCGCAGCGGACCGGCCAGCGATCCCGCCGTCCTCGCGCTGGTCAGCCCGCAGACGGCCCGTACGGTGCTGGTGCTGCCCTCCGGTGAGGCCACCGGCGACGCCGAGGTGCTGCGGATGCTGCTGGCCCTGCGCACCGTCCTCGGGGAGGACGCGCAGGGACCGCCGGTCCTGGCCGCGGTGAGCGACGACCGGTTCCGGGAACCGGCCCGGCTGGCCGCGGGCCGGCACGGAACGGTACTGGAGGCCGACACCGTCACCGCCCGGCTGATCGCTCACTGCGTCGGCCGACCGGGTCTCTCCCTCGTCCTGCGCGACCTCCTCGACTTCGCCGGCGACGAGTTCCACCTCGCCGACGCCGGCGCCTTCGACGGGCGGCCTTTCGGCGCGGCGCTCCTGGGCCACGCGAACGCGTGCGTGGTCGGGCTGTTCACCGCGGACGGGCGCACGGTGCTCAATCCCGCGCCCGAGACCGTCATCGAGGCGGGAAGCCGCCTGATCGTCGTCGCACGGGACGAGGACTCCACCCGGACCGAGGATTGCAGACGGCTCGTGGACCCCTCGGCCCGCGCCGTCGCGGCGGCACCCGCCGTGGACGCGGCCCGGCTGCTCCTGCTCGGCTGGAACCGCCGTGCGCCGCTGGTCATCGCCCAGCTGCGGGACACCGCGCGCTCCGGTTCGGTGCTGGACGTGGTCACGGAAGGGGCCGTGCCCGGAGCCGAGCGGACCGTGCCGGGCCCCAGCCGGGACGGCGGGCCCGACGCGCCGGACACCACCCGGCTGGAGGTGCGGTTCCGGTCGGCCGCGCTGTCACGGCCCGAGACCCTTCTCGGTCTCGACCTCGCCCCGTACGACGCGGTGATGGTCCTCGGGCCCGACGCGGGCAGCGGACCCGACCGGCCCGACGACTGGACGCTGGTCACGCTGCTCGGCCTCCGGCTGGTGGAGCAGCGCACCGGACGGGACGTACGGGTGGTCACGGAGCTGACCGACGACCGCAACCGGCCGCTGGCGCCGCTCAACCCCGGCTCCGACGTCATCGTCAGCGGTGAACTGACCGGCCTACTCATGGCGCAGATCGCGCAGAACCCCCATCTGGCCGCCGTCTTCGAGGAGTTGTTCTCGGCGGAGGGCAACACCATCTGCCTGCGGCCGGCCGGGCACTACGTCCGGGTGGGCACCACGGCCACCTTCGCGACCGTGGTCGCCGCCGCGCGCGACCGCGGCGAGTGCGCCATCGGCTACCGGCGCCGTGACCAGTGGGCGCTCTCCCCGGCCCACGGCGTGTGTCTCAACCCGCACAAGAGCGAACGGCGCGAGTGGGGGGCGGAGGACCAAGTGGTGCTCCTGGCAACCGAGTTCGTCGGCGCCCCGGCCGACGGCGTCGGTCTCGGGGCCCAGGAGGAGCGCGTCGGGCGGCAGCGGATGCCGTGAACGGTCCGGGACGGGCGTGACCGGGGGCCCGCGTCACCTTGGAGGTCGCGCGGTTCCCGGCGCGCGGGCGGCGGGCCTCCGGTCACACACCACTCCTATCCCGCCGCGCGGGCGAGGACGGCGCGGCATCCGCGCTTTCACACAAGAGGGCGCGCCCCTTCACCCGCGGGGCACACCGAAGCCGAGGGCCCGGACGGGAGACGTCCGGGCCCTCGGCCCTTCAGGCGGAGCTGCCGGTGACCTACCAGCGCTACCAGCGGCCGAGTCCGCCGCTCGAACCCGCGGACGGACACCCGGCGCGGGACGACCGGCCGCCGCAACGGACACGTTTCGGAGTTCGCTGCCGGGGCTCAACTCCCCTTGCGCACCGAACACATGGCTTACCCGAGTAGGATGATCGAACATTCGACCTGCCCTGCTCACTGGTGCGATGGGAGCTACCATGACGATCGATCCGCAGCCGTTCCCGCCGATCGACACCAGCAAGGCCCACCCCGCGCGGGTCTACGACTGGCTGCTGGGCGGCAAGGACAACTACCCGGTCGACGAGGCCGTCGGAGAGAAGTTGCCGCCGGAGGCGAGGGACGCCGCCCGGCAGAACCGCCAGTTCATGCACCGCGCGTCCGCCTGGCTCGCCCAGCAGGGCATCGACCAGTTCCTGGACATCGGCACGGGCATCCCCACCGAGCCCAACCTGCACCAGATCGTCCAGGGCATCGTGCCGAAGGCGAGCGTCGTCTACACCGACAACGACCCGATCGTGCTGCGTCACGCCGAGGCACTCCTCGTCAGCAAGCCCGAGGGCGCCACCGACTACATCCAGGCCGATGTGCGGCAGCCGCAGGACATCGTCCAGCACGCCCGGCACATACTGGACTTCACGCGTCCGGTCGCGATGTCCCTGATCGCGCTGATGCACTTCATCCCCGACGAGCAAGACGCCCACGGCATCGTCCGCAACCTGATCGCCACGCTCCCCTCGGGAAGCTACCTGGTGCTGTCCCACGCGTCCTCCGACCTGTACCCGGAGCTTTCCGCGCAGGTCACCGCCGAGTACGCCAAGGGCGGCATCAAGCTCGGCTTCCGTACCCGGTCAGAAGTGGAGCGCTTCTTCGACGGCCTCGACCTCGTGTCGCCGGGCCTGGTGACGGCCACCGAGTGGAACGCGACGAACGAGGCCGTGACGCCCGAGGGCAGCGGTATCTACGCGGCGGTCGCCCGCGTTCGCTGAACCGCCGAGGAGACGTTCGGCCGCCCACCGCGCGAGCGGTGGGCGGCTCCTCACCACCTGATCAGGGCGCGTCGTACCAGGCGAACGCGGCGATCCGCCAGCCCTCCGGGGTGCGGACGAACTGGATCGTCTTGGTGCCGCCGCCCTCGAAGGGCTCGCCGTCCAGGATCCCGGCCTTCCGGTACTCCCCGAACCGCGCGGCGACGTCCCCCGCGATGTCGGTCCGTTCGGAGGTCTCCCACTCGTGGAACTCGATCAGCCGGCCGTCGGTCAGCAGCCGTTCACGCGGTTCGACGAACTCGTCCACGGTGTAGGCCGTGAACTCCGGCCCGGTCTTGACGATCACCCCGCCCGGGATGACCAGGCGACGGATCCGGGCGACATCGGCGGCCGTCCCGCCCCGGTTGTCGAAGGCCCCGAAGAACTCGGCGGTCAGCGCGTCTATCTCCTTCTTGGACATGACGGGACAGTACAGCGAGGGCGCCTGGACCAGGGGGCCGGTGCGGCACATCGCCCGCACGAACGCCCCGATAGGTTGCCCGTATGCCTTCTGTACTCGTCATCGGTTACGACCCGCACGCGATCCCCGGCATCGACGCGGATGCTCTTCGTCAGTCACTCGACGCGGAGTTGGCCCGGTTCGGCGAGCACGGCGTGGCCGCGGCCATGACGCTGATGGTGTTCGACGAGACGGCCGAGCCCACGCTGGTCGCCTCCCTGACGAGCAGACCGTGGGACGTCGTGGTCGTCGGCGGCGGGATCCGCAAGGCCGAACCCCTGCTCCCCCTCTTCGAGTTGACCGTGAACCTGATCCGGCGCCACGCACCCCAGGCGGCCATCGCGTTCAACACCAGCGGCGGCGACAGCGTCGAGGCGGCCCGCCGCTGGCTGTGAGGGACGGCCCGTCCGACGCCGATCAGTCCTGCCGGGGCCGGGTCCGTCTCAGCGTCTCGAATGCCGTCGGGCGAGGTCGGTGCGGCAGGAACTCGTGGATGTGACGGGCGCACTCCGAGGGCGTGCGCACACTGGTGTCGACGTCGATGTCGTGCAGTCCGTGCGCGTGCACCTGGGCGTACTGCAGGGCGGCGAGACCCGGCGAGCGGTCACCGCGTTCGGCCTCCCGGCGGTTCAGCTCGGGCAGGGGGCAGCGGACCGCGACCAGGACGGTGTCCTCGGGCACGAGCAGGTCCAGGAGGTCGAGCAGACGCCAGCGGCGGCTCAGGGGGTAGTCGACGACGAGGTTGTTGCCGCCCGCGGCCATCCCGGCCACGGCGCGGTGAAATCCCTTGGCCGTGCGGTCGATCTCGGCCTGGAGGTCGTCGTCGGCGATCTCCTGGCCGCCGCGCAGGGCGTGGAAGGCGTCCACCGGCATGTGGAACCACGTTCCGTCCAACCGGTCGAGCAGCGCCCGGGCGATGCTGGTCTTGCCGGAACTGGACGTGCCGTTGAGCAGGATGACCGTGCCTCCGGCCGGGGTGTCGGGGATGCGCGCGTGCAGCGCGTCCGCGATCTCCGGAACCGCCTCGCTCGCCATAGGTCGTCCTCCCCGTCCGGCGGCAGGCATTCGCACCGCCTCAACTGGCGGCCCGATCATCTCAGCCCGGTCGACGGGCACGCGCGGCGCCCACCTCCGCGGGCGCTTCACCCCCACCTCACGAGCGGTCCCTTCCCTCCCGTACGACGTCCGCGCGGGCGAGGTGTTTCCGCAGGAACGCGATCTCCGCCTCGACGGCCTCCTCATGCGCCTCCAGGAAGGGGGCGTAGTGGCGGCCTTCGAGGTGCAGCACCTCGGAGTGCGGGGCGTTGCGGGCCGCTTCGACGGCGGGGCCGGGAAGAGCACTCCGGTCCTGGTCGCAGACGACCATGAGCAGCGGGCTCCGGATCCGGGAGGCGTGGAGGCCGGGCCGGTATCCGCCCATCTGGAGCGCGATCCGTGCGGCGACCGTCTGCTCCCAGTCCGTGTGGCGGTGCTCGGGGTCGAGGGCGCGGTCTCCGTCCATGGCGTCGGGCGTGGTGAGCGAGGCGACGGCGCCGCGCACGCCGGCGGTGGGGACCAGCAGCGGGGGCCGGCCGAGGAGGCTGCCGAGCGCGTCCGCGACGGCGCGGCCGGTGAGGCGCAGCAGCGCGAGGGGGGTCATGGCGCGCAGCGCGTTGGGCGCCAGCGCGCGGCCGTCGACGACGGGCGACTGTGCGATCACCGAGGCCAGCCCCGGATTGTCGGCCGCCACGTGAAGGATGTGGCCGCCCCCCAGGGAGAAGCCCCAGAGCGAGATCCCGCCGGGGTCGACGCGGGGCAGACCGGCCGCGAAGTCGATGGCGGCCTGCCAGTCGGCGCGCTGCTCACCGAAGCGGACGACCTGGCGCGGGGTGCCGCCGCTCTCCCCGAAGTGCCGGTGGTCGAAGGCCAGGACGGCGAACCCGGCGTCGTTGAACCGTCGGGCGAAGAGGTCCGACGCGGGTTCCTTCGTCACGGCGGTCCCTCCAGCCATGATCACGCAGCCGCCGTTGGTCCCCGGGTAGTACCAGGCGGCGCACGAGGTGTCGCCGCTGGCGAAGCGTACTTTTTCGCGTTGACCGGACATGGGCACGGGGGCCTCCGTGGGTGAGGGATGAGTCGATCGCGGGGCTTTCGGTTCGAGCGAGGTGCGTGACATCCATGCTTGGGGTGAGGTCCCCGGGACGGGCGGCGCGCGGCGGCGGAATGAGCGAAACTTGCCTTCATGGCACCCGTATCGGCGGATTCCGTACTGAGCATCACCGACCGGCGGCTGGTGGCCGCGCTGCAGTGGGACGGTCGCCTCACGGCGGAGCGGGCTGCCCAGGTGCTGGACCTCAGCCCCGCCACGGTGCGCCGGCGTCTGCACGCCCTCACCGCGGACGGCACCGTGCGCGTCGTCATCTCACCGGTCGCGCGACCGCGCAACGGGGGTTCGGCCGGGGCTCTGTTCCTGCGGATCAGGGTGCTGCGGGGAAAGCTCGACACGATCGTGGCCGCGCTCGCGGCGCGCGAGGACATCCCGTTCATCGATGTCACCACCACGGGCGACGAGATCTTCGCGGTGGCCCGTACGGAACCGGGTTCGCGCGACCCGCTGGTCTTCCGGCAGTTGCCGTCCACGCAGGCGGTCACGTCCCTGGAGAGTGCCACCATCCTGCACGTCTTCCGGCTCACCTCGGAGTGGCGTCACGCCGTCCTGACACCGGACGAGCGCGCGGCGCTCAGCTCGGTCGCACCCGACCCCGGACCGACGCCCGCCGGGTCCCCGGGTCCGTACGGCGTCGACACCGACCCCCTGGAGCAGTCCCTCCTCGACGCCCTGACGCCCGACGCGCGCCTCTCCGCCGCGGCCCTGGCCGCGCGTACCGGTCACCCGGAGACGACTGTCCGTCGACGGATCGCCCAACTGGCCCTGCAGGGGCGGCTGGTGACGCAGGTCCTGGTCGACCCCCGCCGTATCGGTCTGCCCATCGAGGCGAAGCTCCTGCTGCACGTGGCCCCGGATCATCTGGCCGCCGCGGGACAGGCGCTGGCCGACCATCCAGCGGTGCACGGGGCGTTCGCGACCTCCGGGCTCTCGAACCTGCACGCGGCGGCCTACTTCCCCGACCTCGCCGCCCTCTACGCCTTCCTCTCCCGTGACCTGGTGGGTCTGGGGATCACACACGTCGAGACGGCCCTCGTCGGCCGCGCGGCCAAACGGACGCCTCCACTGGGCCCCGTACAGCCCTCACCCGCCCTCACTCGGCGCTGACGACCGGCCCCCGCGGGACAGGGCAAGGGCTGAGGACCGGCACGCGGAAAGCGTCCTTCCAGGGGAAGGTGTCGCCCCGCGATGGCGTCCATGCGGGTGGCGTATGGCCCGTTGGCGACCCCCCGAGGGCAGGAGCCGCGTTGTTCAACGTACCTGTCCACGATCACCCCCGAGAGGACGTCCCGTGCGCCGAACCCTGTTCCTGTCCGTCTGCGCTCTCGTCGTCGCCGCGGCGACCGGATTCTTCACCACCAGCGCCATCCGCAACCGCTGACGCCGAGGCGCATCCCGCTCTCGACGTCGTCCCCACAGCCACCGCCACCGGGTGACACCTGGGTGGGACAGCCCCCGGCCGTCCCACCCGGCCCCGAACGCGACGGTCCAGGTGACGCCCGTTCTTACCGCAGTCCCGCCCCCGGCCCTCGGGCAGGCCTGCCCCCTGGAAGCGTCGGTCCACCTGCGTGAAGCCGTCGCCCCACTCCGTGTTCGTGAGCCGGACGGCGCGGCTCGCGCATCCGACGGCAGCAGCTACTACACGAACAACGACGGCTCCCCCGCGAACACCGTCCAGAAGCTCTTCGACCTGAAGGCGCGAACCGTCGACGACGTCTCGCGGGCCCCGGCCGACCGGTCGGGGACAGGAAGGCTTCCGCGCTCGCACACGTCTCAGGTCAGCAGGCGGCCCGTGTGGGCGAGGCGGCGGGCCTCGGACAGGAGCGCGTGGATCTGCGGTCCGACGTGGTCGATGTGCTGGACCGGCGTCTTGAAGGGGAGGCGGACGTCGCGGTGGGTGCGCCGGTACTCGAGACGCAGGGTCAACCCGTAGCGGTCGACGCCGGCCGGGAGCGCGCGCAGCACACCGCCCTCCGGAAGCGGTCGCACCAGGCGCAGGAGCAGGGGTACGAGTTCGGCGTGCTCGTCGACGAGGTGCGTCAGCATGCCGGCCTCACTCGTCGCCAGCGGGTCGAGTTCCGTCGCCTCCAGTTCATGGAGGGTCACGTACGAGCGCCCCGAGCCGTCCTCCAGGACGCCCTGCCCGAACTCCATGCACGTGCTCTCCGCGGAGTCGGGGTCGTACGGTTCGGCCAGCAGGCCGGTCAGGGTGACGCGGGCGCGCAGCCGGTCGCGTACGGGCGTGGGGGCGATGTCGGTGAGTTCCAGCCGGACCGGGACCCGTCCGCCCGTCCGAGCACCGGCGCCCTCGAACGGGGCGTGCAGGTGGAAGTGGCCCATGGCACCGGACCCGTCGAGCCGCCGGACCTCCGTGTGCCGCCCGTCGCAGACCACCGTCATGGAGTGGGCGGCGGCCAGGATCGAGCGGACGCGCTCGACGGCGGTCGGCGCACTGGCACGGGTAGGGGTACGACGCATCCGGGCCTCCGGGATGAGCGGGTAACTTAGGTTTGCCTAACCTAACCTATCGGGAGATCCAATCGACTACCGGGGAACGCCTCGATTCACCCCCGCGGAGGCCTCCGGCTAGACTCCGCGCGAGATCATCACGGGCGACGGGGAGACCGGATCATGCCGCAGAGGCGCGCGAACGCCCGGACCCGGCACCCCCGGCACGAACGGCGGGGCGAGGCCCGGCTGCCCGGGGTGCTCGCCACCCTCACCGCCATCACCCTCTACCTGGCGCTGCCGCAGCAGTTGCTCGTCACACCCCGCTACGTGCTGCCGACGCTGGAGATCCTGCTGTTGATCCCGCTCATCGCGATCAACCCCCGCCGGCTCACCCGGCAGACCCGCGTGTTCCGCGTCCTGTCGCTGACCCTCGTCGGCATCATCGCCGTGAGCAATCTCGTCGCCCTCGGCATCCTCATCAACGAGTTGGTGTACGCCGGGGTGAAGGACGGTCGCGAGCTGCTGGTGGCCGCGCTGCAGGTGTGGCTGACCAACATCATCGTGTTCGGCCTGGCGTTCTGGGAGCTGGACCGCGGCGGACCCGTCAGCCGCACCCAGGCACTCCGGTCCGAACTCCCCCTGGCGGACTTCCGTTTCTCCCAGGACGAGAACGACGACGCCGTCGAGGAGGTCGCCGACGGCGCCAGCGGCTCCTCCGACTGGGTCCCCACCCTGGTCGACTACCTCTACGTGTCCGTCACCAACTCGACGGCGTTCAGCCCCACCGACACGATGCCGCTCACCACCCGCGCGAAACTCATGATGAGCGTCGAGAGCGTCTCCGCCCTCCTCACCTCGCTCCTCGTGATCGCCCGGGCCGTGAGCATCCTGCACTGACGCCTCGTCAGTCCTCCTTCTCGGCTTCCCTCTTCGCCGACTTGCTCATCCGGAGGGCCAGCGGGATGACGAGCCACCACAGGATGTAGAGCGCGGCGACGCCCGCGACGATCCAGGGGACGTAACCGTCGTCGTGCGTGGCCGTGCGCAGCACCAGCAGGAGGGAGGAGACCATCGTGAGCAGCAGCAGGGAGAGGCCGAGCAGCGTCATGCGCGAGGCCCAGACCACCGCTTCCGGCTTGACGAGCCGGCCGGACACGATCCGGTGGAACGCCACGGGTCCGATCAGGGCCCCCGTCGCGGTGGCCCCCAGGACGATCGTGACCATGTAGAGCGTCTGGTCCTGTCCCGAGAGCTGCCGGTAGGTCGGCTGGAACACCACGGTCAGCAGGAAGCCGAACAGGATCTGCACGCCGGTCTGCGCGACACGGATCTCCTGCAGCAGGTCTCCCCACTTGCGGTCGGCCCGCTCCTGAGCCGTCTCGTCCCGCCCGTCGTCCGGTCTGTCGTCCTGCTTCTCGCTCATCGTTCCCCTCACCTCGTGGCCCCGACCGTGCGCGCCGCACCCCTGATGTGCCGCGCGGATGGACCTTCGAGTACCCCGACCGTGCCGCTACTCACCAGGCCACCGGGATATGCGTCCCCATGGGCCGTGTGCCGGGCCCGTCCGCCTCAGCGGACGTGATGAGTGCCTCAGAACAGGCCCGGAGACGGATCCGCCGCATGGGCGAGATCTGCATGGGTACCCCGAGGCCTTCACGAACTGCCTGCTGAGAGGAACGACGTGCCGAAGAAGAACATATTCGTGATCGGTCTGGACGAGGCGAACCTGCCCACCCTGGGCGAGGTGCCGAACGCCCGGGAGCTGACGTTCCATCCCCTGCTGACCATCGAGGAGTTGCAGGGCGGCGAGGTATCGGTGGCCGAACTGCTGGAGAAGGCGGAGAAGCTGCTCGACGCGTTCGACGGGACGATCGACGCGATCGTCGGCTACTGGGACTTCCCCGTCAGCACCCTCGTGCCGATGCTCAGCGAGCGGTACGGCACGCGCAGCACCAGCCTGGAATCGGTGGTCAAGTGCGAGCACAAGTACTGGAGCCGGCTCGAGCAGGAGAAGGTGACCGACCGGCACCCGCGCTTCGGCCGGGTCGACCTGAGCGCCGAGAAGCCGTCTCCGCCGGAGGGCATGAGCTTCCCGATGTGGCTGAAGCCCGCGCTGTCCTACTCGTCGGAACTCGCCTTCGGTGTCCACGACATGACCGAGTTCGGTGAGGCGGTGGCGGACATCCGCGACGGCATCTCGCGAGTCGGCCGCCCCTTCGAGTACGTACTCGACCGCCTCGCACTGCCGCCGGAGATGGACGGAGTGGGCGGCGAGGTGTGTCTGGCCGAGGAGGAGATGTCAGGCATCCAGGTGGCGGTCGAGGGCTACGTCGACCAAGGCGAGGTCACCGTTTACGGCGCGCTGGACTCGATCAACTACCCCGACTCCTCGTGCTTCCTGCGCCACCAGTACCCCTCGACGCTCCCCGATCCGGCGATCAAGGAGCTGCACGAGGTCACCCGGCGCGTGATGGAGCAGATCGGAATGGAGGGGGCGACCTTCAGCGTCGAGTACTTCTACGACCCGCACACCGGCCGGATCAGCCTGCTGGAGATCAACCCGCGTCACTCGCAGTCACACGCCGAACTCTTCCAGTACGTGGACGGCGTACCCAACCACCACTGCATGGTCAGCCTGGCCCTCGGCCGCGACCCCCGGATGCCGCACCGGGCCGGCCGCTACGCCATGGCCGCGAAGTGGTACCACCGCTGGTTCGCCGACGGCGTCGTGCACAACGTCCCCACCCCGGACGACCTGCGCCGCATCGAGCGGGAGATACCGGGTACGCGCATCGACATCGTGCCCTCGGAGGGCTCGCGCCTGTCCGACCTGCCCGGTCAGGACAGCTACAGCTACGAGCTGGCCCACATCTTCACCGGTGGTGACACCGAGGAGGAGCTCCGGGAGAAGTACGACCGGTGCGTGGCCGCTCTGGGGCTGACGTTCGACGAGACGGCGCCCGGCGGCCGTGACGAGAAGAACGTCTGACCGTCGGCCGCGGTCACCACGACCGGCCCGACGAGCCCCGGGCACGGCGAGGAAAGGAGCAACACCAGCACATGCGTTTCGTGACCCAACTGCCGTATGCAACCAAGGAAGAGGAGCACGTCGCCATCCCCATGTCCGACGGCGTGGAGCTGTCGGCGCGGATCTGGCGCCCCACCTCCTCGGACAGCGAACCGGTGCCGGCGGTGCTCGAGTACATCCCGTACCGCAAGCGCGATCTCAGCGCCGTACGCGACTCGATCCACCACCCGTACATCGCGGGCCACGGATACGCCTGCGTCCGCGTGGACATCCGCGGCACCGGCGAGTCCGAGGGGGTGCTGAGGGACGAGTACCTGGAGCAGGAACAGAGGGACGCCGAGGAGGTCCTCGCCTGGCTGGCCGAGCAGCCCTGGTGCGACGGCAGCACGGGCATGATGGGCATCTCGTGGGGCGCCTTCGCCGCGCTCCAGGTCGCGGCACGGCAGCCGCCGAGCCTGCGCGGCATCGTCATCGCGTCGTTCACCGACGACCGGCACGCGGACGACATGCACTACATGGGCGGGGCCCTGCTCTCGGACAACCTGGCCGAGGCCGGCACGATGTTCGCGTACGGCACCTGCCCGCCCGACCCGGCGATCGTCGGGGACCGCTGGCGCGCGATGTGGCACGAACGGATGGAGCACACCCGCCCGTGGGTTCTCGAATGGCTGCGCCACCAGCGCCGTGACGACTACTGGCGGCACGCGTCGGTCTGCGAGGACTACGGGGCGGTCCGATGCCCGGTCCTCGCCTCCAGCGGATGGGCCGACGGGTACTCGAACGCCGTGACCCGTCTGCTGGGCAATCTGGACGTGCCGCGCAAGGGGCTGATCGGCCCCTGGTCCCACAAGTTCCCCCACCTGGGTGAGCCGGGACCGGCCATCGGCTACCTCCAGGAGGTCGTCCGCTGGTGGGACCACTGGCTCAAGGGCGTGGACAACGGCGTGATGGACGGCCCGATGCTGCGGACGTGGATGCAGGAGAGCGTGCCGCCGTCCACGTCCTACGAGGAACGGCCCGGCCGCTGGGTCGGCGAACCCACCTGGCCGTCCCCGCACATCCAGGAGGTCACACACCCGCTCGCGCCCCATCGCATCGGCCGCCCCCTCGAAAGCTACGAGAACGGCCGGAGCTGCGCGCCGGGCGAGTCCGGCGCGGTCGGCGACCTTGCCGGCGCGGAACCGACCGGGGGCGTCGAGCCCGCACCCGTGACCGTGCAGTCCCCGCTCTCGGTGGGCCAGTTCGCGGGCAAGTGGGCCTCCTACAACGCGCCGCCGGACCTGCCGTACGACCAGCGTGAGGAGGACGGCGGCTCACTCGTCTTCGACAGCGACCCGCTGACCGAGCGCCTGGAGATCCTCGGATCCCCCACCGTCGAACTCGACCTCACGGTCAGTGAACCCGTCGGCATGGTGGCGGCGCGACTGTCCGACGTGAGTCCCGACGGAAGCGCCACCCGTGTCTCCTACGGCATCCTGAACCTCACCCGGCTCGGCGGCACGGACACTCCCGAGGCCGTCGAGCCCGGACGCCGCTACCGGGCGAAGGTCCAGCTGAACGGTGTCGGCCAGGCGTTTCCGCCCGGTCACCGGATCCGGCTGTCGCTGTCGACCTCGTACTGGCCGATGGCCTGGCCGCCGCCGAAGCCGGCCCTGCTCAGCGTGTACGCGCACGCCAGCACCCTGAGTCTGCCGGTGCGGCCGACGGACGAACCCGACGAGATGCCGGTCAGTCCGTTCGGCGAACCCGAGGGGGCCCCGCCGATCGCGTCGACCCAGCTGTCGCCGCGGGAGGAACGCTGGGAGGTCAAGCGCGATCTCGTCGGCTACAACGCGGAGTTGGAGATCGTGAAGGACCGGGGCCTGGTCCGGATCGAGGACATCGGTCTCGACGTCGGCCTGCGGGCCGAGGAGCGCTACCGGTCCGTCGCCGAGGACTTCACCTCGGTGAGCGGCGAATCCGCGTGGACCATGAGGTTCCGCCGGGACGAGTGGGACGTCCGCGTGGAGACCCGTACCCGGCTCACCTCGGACGAGGGCGAGTTCTTCGTCGACGCGACCCTGGACGGCTACGAGGGCGACAAGCGCGTCTTCTCCCGGACGTGGAACGAACGCGTACCGAGGGATCTGCTCTAAGAGTCATCCCGTGATGGGGATGCCGTCCGTCCAGTTTCCGTTCGGGGTGTCGCCGTGTGAGGCGTTCCCTTTGTGGGCGGCTGTTCCGACGTGGGCCTTGTGCCGCTCGAGCGCGGGTCGGGTCTCATTCGGGGTGGGCCGGTTCTGGTCGGTGGTGTTGTGCCGAGCAGAGGCCCGCTGCCGGGGGATTCCCGGCCGCCGGGCTGCCGCCTGGGTGCGGCCCCGTCGGGGGCTGGCACCGCGCTGCGGTTGACTCGACAGGGCCTCTTGCAGCCCCGTTGCGAAAAGAATCTGTGTACTGCGCGCCTGGACTGTGTCCAGGCGCGCAGTACTGGGATCGTCCGGGTCGGCGAGCCGAACGTGTGCGTTGAGGGCTGCGGAGACGATGTCCCGGTCGCCGACCAGACCGCAGGTGGGGCAGGCGTGGACCCGGTCGGCGAGCGTCTTGGACACGCGGTTGCCGCACATGCATGTCTGGGACAGCTTCGTGGTGAAGGTGGAGGCGCGCAGAAGCCGGCCGCCTGTCTTCTCGCATTCGCGACCTGTGGCGGTTATGAGTCTGCCGGGTGTGGTGGCTTGCAGCGCACGGCCCCACCGGCGGTACCACGTGCTGATGTTGCAGTCCTCGACTGTCAGTTCGGCGCCGTGGGCTGCGACGATGTGTTCGGCGATGCGGCGGGCCCGGTGGTCCTTCGCCGCAGCCTCGGTCGCCGCAGCTTCAGCGAGGCGGGTCCGAGTGTGG
The DNA here is from genome assembly GCF_040650615.1 of Streptomyces sp. NPDC048643. NCBI lineage: Bacteria > Bacillati > Actinomycetota > Actinomycetes > Kitasatosporales > Streptomycetaceae > Streptomyces > Streptomyces sp. NPDC048643. The sequence continues at coordinate 2,468 of NZ_JBEZHO010000028.1, read as the reverse complement.
CGGTAGCCGGCGGACAGGTCGTCGCGCCGGTATGCCTGCTTCGGGATTCCGGCCTTGTTCGCTGCGCGCGGTCCGCCGGGGACGTGGACGTGGCGTTCGGGGAGGTCGTCCTGCTTGCGGCGTTCAGTGCGGGCCTGTTGCCGCTTCGAAGGCCCGTACTGGACAGGGTTGGTGGCCCGGCGGGACCGGTCCAAGGCACGTTTGCGGCCGCGTTCCTTGCGGCGGGCTTTGGCGAGTGCGGCGTGTTCTTCGTCGGTTAGCTCGATCCAGGAACTTTCGACGGGTCCATCTGAGGGGTCGAACGTGCTGGGAAAGGAGACGACGGACACGTTGGAGACGTTGCCGTCAATGCCTCCGACCCGGTCGAGTTCTGCTGCAGCTCGGCGGCGTGAGCGAGTGGTCGGGGATGCGTAACCACCGGCCAGGACCATCAGGTGTGCCTCGTAGACCCAGCCGTCGGGCGCCGAGACATCCTGACGACGGACGAGGTCGACTTTGTGCCATGTGCCGGAATCGTTCAGAAAATGCAGCAGGCGCGGCCAGCGTCCCGCGCCGGAAGGCAGCCGGACGGGCAGGACGAGGTCACCGCGCTCGGAGCCGGAGCCGCCGGTGAAGACGACAGCCAGCGGCCCGGTGTGATCCCACCAGGTCGCTGCCCGGGTCTTCGGTGTGCCCTTCGACGTCACGCCGGCGGTAGGGACACGGCCCGGAGTCCGGGCCGGCACTGGTAGACGCCGCGGCTGCTCGAGAATACTGGTGCCGGGCGGCAGTTGGGCGGCCTGATCCGGCGAAGTCACCGACGAGTCGAGGTCGCGGTGCCGGTAGGTGTCCATGTGCCCGGCGAGGGTGCCGTGCAGTCGGAACGTCTCCCATTTCCGGGCCGTGGTGTGCGACCGGGCGCGGCCGGGGATCCGGGTGTACTTCCACCAGGTCCCGGTCTTCGGTCGGCCGAACCGGCGTCCGGCCGCATCGGGGAACAGGTGCCTGCAGACGGCAGTCTCGAACACCTCGTCGGCCTGATGCATCACCAGCGCCTTCGTGACGTAATGCCCCAAGTGCAAGGCGCGTTCGATGTGCCGGTACGCACGACGTTCCATGCCCTCACGCGACAGGCCGAGTTCTGCTCGCCAGGCTTTCGCACCGCTCTCACGGCGCACATCGCCGGCCCAGTAGGCATCGACCGCGGCCCGCGCATCACGCTGCAGAGCACGCTTCACCGACCACATCGCCGAGTACAACTGCTCGACGCGCCGCAGATCCTGATGATTGTTGACGTCTAGTGGCAGGCGGATCACCGCAATTTCGGTGTCTTCACCCCGTTTCCAGCGTCGGCTCTTGTTCTTCCCACGGAACCGGCGAGCTGCAGCTCCCGCAGCGTCAGGCGTACTGGAGGCGGGGCTCCCATCGGACAGTGCGCTGCTCACTGACCTTGCCACACTCCTCTTGTTCTGCCGACGACGGGGCTGGTCCGGCAACGCGCTGGTTTGGCGACCGACTCCCAAGCTATAGGCCACCACTGACAACGCCCGTTCCATCGTCGAATGCCGGCAGTCCACGACCTCGACCAAGCGTCTGCCTCTTGCCCACCGCACCACCGATGACGTGCGTGCCTGGTCCGGACTGGCCTGGCAGCAGATGTTCAGCTGCCGGACCGAAAGGCGGACAAGGGCCGCGGTCGGCCCTGCACTCTCCCGTTCGCCGAACGGGACCAGCTCCTCGTGTGGCCTACCGCACTAACCCCACCATGCTGCAGTTCGGCTCGTTGCCCGGGATCCCCGATCCCGCCATAACTCGTGTGTGGCCCGCTTCAACCGAACTGTTGGCTGAGATCCTGCGCCGGCCGACCACCGACCCGCGTGAACGCTGGTTAGTCGACAGAACGTTGATTACCATCCGCGGCAAGACGAAGACTGCAGAACCTTGAACTACCGGCGCACCGTGCAAGAAGTTTGCACGGTTGGGACCTGAGGATCGTCGCGGCAGGCGACGCCCGGCCCGGGAGCCACAACGACGTCGTCGTGTCCCATTGAAACGGTCGGCATATCCCTGCCGGCGCATCCTCGGCTCTCAGGCGACAGAGCCAACCCGCGACAGCGACCCTGCCGAGGACCCGACGGCCACATCGCCAAAGACCGCGACTCAGCAAATGCCGAGCGGTCGCCAAACACGCCATCGCCCGACCGAAAGACCACCAGATCCTCCACCAATGCCGACGCCGCGGCGTCGGCACCAAGCCACGCTGCTGGGCTCGTAGCGCTGCACAACCTCAAGCTCGACATCCGGTAACCCCCAACACCCGGCCCAGCCAGACTCGACCCACTCCGCATCCTGGGATATCTCTTAGGTCCGACAACTCCGGTGCCGGCCCGGGGCCCCGGACATTGAGGGGCTTGGGTCCGTCCTTGACGCCGCAGGTCGAGCAGGTCTGGGAGGTCGGTGTGAACCGGCCGATCGTGACCAGGGTGCGG
>NZ_JBEZHO010000027.1:0-108467 GCF_040650615.1 Streptomyces sp. NPDC048643 | reverse complement strand
CCTCGCGACGCTCCGCACCCCAGGCAAGGAACTGCGGTATCCGGCTCCGCCGGACCTGAATCCGCGACGCTCCGCGTCGCCACCATCAGATTCGCCTCACCACCGGCCTGAAGGCCGATGCACTGCGAATGGATTCCGGTAGCAGTTCGCAGCGCTGAAAGACTGGGGGGTGTCGGGGCGGCCCGGTACATCTGACTGCGGGGTACCGGGCCGCCCGGCCCCCACGCCTGCTGGGTCAGGGCTTGAGGGCCTGGGCGAGGGTGGGGTAGCAGCCGATGACCGTGTCGAGACCGACCAGTTGGACCACCCGCTCGACTGGTGCGGTGAGGACTGCCATGCGCAGCCAGCCGCCTGCGGCGTTGGCGTCGCGGTGTGCGAGGGCGAGGACGCTGATGGCGCTGGAGTCCAGGAAGGTGACCGCGCCGAGGTCGAGGACGGTCAGCGGCGGAGTGCTGCTCTCTTCGATGCTCAGGGCCTCGCGCAGGGCGTCGGCGTTGTCGGCGTCGAGTTCGCCGGCCAGGGCCAGGACGCGGATGCCGTCGACGTCTGTCCGGGTGATCGACAGGCGGGCGGGCTGTCCGGCTGGGTGGGTGTCTGCCATGGGCCCTCAGTCATTCCGTCGTGCCAGGTCACGGCCTTCGGACTGAAGGCCTGTCAAGGTCGACAATCCTACGGGTGGCGCGTCCGCGTGGCTGTGTCCGCGGGTAACTCCGCGACCTGAGGTGTCAGCGAGCTGGCAGGGGTACCCGACGGGCGACACGAAAGGGCGCACGATGAATCGATCGTCTGAGGAGAGCGGTAGCCCGTGGGGGCTGCCGTCAGCTATGGAAGCTTCCCTCGCGCTGGACGGTGACGGCTCGCGCATCGCGCAGGCCCGCCACCTCGCCGCCGTCTTCCTGGCCGGGGTGCGCGACATACGCGGCGTGCCGGTGGTGCGAGCGACGGTGGAGATCGCCCAGCTGATCGTGAGTGAGCTCGTCACCAACGCGCGCAAGTACGCACCCGGTCCTGCCCAGTTGCATCTGCGGATCGCTGGACCTGTCCTGCAGGTCGAGTTGTGCGACAGCAACCCTGCCGCACCGACGGCGAAGGCCCCGGATCCCGAACGCATCGGCCAGCACGGGCTGGAGATCGTCGCCGCCCTCGCATCGGCTGTCACCGTCGAACAGACACCGGTCGGCAAGTGCATCACTGCCGATGTCGCTCTCGGCACCATGGCCCCGCAGCCGCCGCAGTGACGCCCCGGCGGGCGGCTCACCGGGTCTTCCCTGCTGCTCCGGACGTAGCGAGCACGGAAGGCTGTCTGGACGAGACCACGACGACGGCAACACAGGTCAGTTCTGGCCCCCTTGATCCTCCACACCACGACAAGCCCATCGTCTGACCGGCGCCCGACCGCGGGGGGACGCAGCGGCAGGACGACCCAGTGAAACTGCGGCTCGGGTGGTGGCTGGCTGCTGACGTCACCCGGCCGGCTTCGGACCATGGGCCATCGGGCCGGTCTCAGTCCGGAGCAGATTGGGGGCCCAACTCGCCGAACACGCGCGTCTGAGCGGCAGCGGCCTGGTGACGGTCGTATCGTTCCTGCCCCGGTGACCCTGTCGTGCTGGTGCAGGCACCACGACGGTCTGACGTGGTGCCGGGCGGTCGTCCCGAGGCAGGGGGCCGACCGCCGGGCTCTGCCGGACCTGACCACAGCGGCAGGAAGCCGCCCTCGCCAGGTCTGAGAGCGAGCGCGACGCCTGGTCGTCCCGTCACTCTCTGCCGTCGGGGCAACGACTCGCCCACGGGCAGTCGTCGCGGGAGGAACTCACTCCTATGCCTGCGGGAAGGGGCCGGTACGCCGCGTCACTTCCAGTACGGGTTCGTTGAGCGGATCGGTGTGCGGGATATCAGCGCTCTTGAGACCGCGCGCCAATCGAGGGCCCGAAGCCCTGACGGGATCGGCTTCGGGCCCTCGCCCGCATACCACGCCCGCCTGGTGCAGGTTTGTTTGCTATTGGAGGATGCCGTTGCGGCGGCCCGGTGCCGACTCACCCCTCGGCCGGGCCGCCCCACGACAACCGCGGCCATCCCCTGATCCGTCACGTCACGTCATGCGCGCCTCTCACCTCGTCGATCGCGCCCTGCGCCAAGAAAGCGAGTTCGTTGCTGCGTCGCTCGGAGGTGAGGACGGGTCAGCTTGCCGCGGATCTGGAGGCGTTGACCGTTGAGGCATCGGGGTGGATGGTGAAGACCCGGTCCAGGCCCGTGATGGACAGAATGCGGGCCACGTTGTCGGGGATCGCGGCAAGAGCGATGTCGGCGTCTTGTTCGGTGGCGAGGTTGCGGGCGGCCAAGATGACTGTGAGGCCGCTGGAGTCGCAGTATTCGAGGCCGGCCAGATCCAGGGTCAGCACTTGCCCGCGGGTCAGAGTGAGTTCGTTGACGGTCTCGCGAAGGCGGGGAGCGCTGTCGTAGTCGAGGTCACCGGTGATTTCCAGGATGGGTCCGGTGGCAACGTTGCGGGTTGTGATCGTCAGTTGGCTCATGTCCGGTCGTCCTTCGCGGGGGCGATGGGGAGCGGGGCGGGCACGCCGAGAGCGAGCAGTGCTGTGTCGTCGTCCAGCCCGTCACCGAACCCGGCGAGGAGCCCGGTCAAGGCGGTGACCAGGGCCTTTGGTCCTGCAGCGGGCTGGGCTGCGGTGAAGGCGCGCAGGGCGTCCTCGCCGTACAGCTCGCGCTCAGGACCTGTGCGGGCTTCGGTCAGGCCGTCGGTATAGAGCAGCAGGGTGTCGCCGGGGAGGAGCTGGGCGCTCGCGGTGGCGAACGGTGCGCGTGGCAGGACGCCGATGAGCAGGCCACCGGGGGTGGGCAGGTAGTCCGCTGTGCCGTCCGCGTGCTGGATGAGTGCGGAGGGGTGGCCTCCTGAGGCCCAGTGGACGTCGGCTTTTCCGTCGGCGGGGTGGGGGTGGAGGAGGCCGAATATGGCGGTGCAGTAGCGGGTCTCGCCGCTGGTGTAGCGCTCGTGCAGGACGGTGTTCAAGGTGCTGAGCACAGCGACGGGGTCGGGGTTGTGCAGCGCTGCGGCCCGCAGGGTGTAGCGGGTCAGTGAGGTGACGGCTGCTGCCTGGGGACCCTTACCGCACACGTCGCCGAGGAAGAAGGCCCACCGGCCATCGCCGAGGGGGAAGAGATCGTAGAAGTCTCCGCCGAGCAGGTCCGGGGAGGCGGTGTGGTAGTAGGAGGCTGCATCCAGCCCGGGAACATCGGGCAGTGCCGCGGGCAGCAGGCTCTGCTGGAGAACGGCGAGGGCTTCTTGGAGGCGTTTGCGGTCGGCCTCCGCCTGCCGGTGTGCTTCTTCCGCTGCCTGGCGTCCCCGCAGCAACTCGGTCTCGTACGCTCGGCGTTCGCGGGCATCGAAGACAGTGGTGCGAATCAGCAGGGGCTCGCCGTCCTCGCTGGTCTTGACCTTGGAGGTGACGAGCACCGGCATGCGCTTCTTCGCAGCGATTTTGAGGTCCAGGGCGATGCCGCTGACCTCACCCTTCATCTGCAGCATCGGGGCGAAGTGGGTCTCGTGGTAGAGCTTGCCGCCGACGGTGAGGAGGTCGGCGAACCGCATCCGGCCCACCACCTGGTTGCGGGAGAGGCCCAGCCAATCCAGCAGTGTGGTGTTGATCTTTGCGATGGTGCCGTCCATCAGGGTCGACAGGTACCCGCACGGCGCCTGCTCGTACAGCTCATCGACGCTGTCCTCCAGCAGCGAGGTAAACGCCGCGTCCGTGGCACCTGTCTCGTGCTCCGTATCCGGGTCTTGGTCGCGGCTGCACATCATCGGCGATCACCGAGGAATTCGGTGATCGCAGCGGCGGTGGCCTGTGGGGCACTCAGCTGCGGGCAGTGGCCCGTCGCCTCCAACGTGATCAGCCGGCTTCCGGAAATCGCCTGGTGAACGTATGCGCCGACTTCGCGCGGGGCGATCACGTCCTGGCTGCACTCCAGGACCAGCGTCGGCACGGTGACCTTCTTGAGATCGTCGCGGCTGTCGGACAAGAACGTCGTACGGGCAAAGACCCGGGCCATGGCAGGGTCGGTCGCGCAGAACGACGTCGTCAGCTCCTCGCCGAGCTCCGGCCGCTCCGGATTGCCCATGATCACCGGGGCCATCGCGGCGGACCACCCCAGATAGTTCGACTCCAGGGACTCCAGCAGCTCATCGATGTCGTCCGCGCTGAAACCGCCCCGATAGCCGTCATCGTCGATGTAGCGAGGAGAAGGGGCCACCATCACCAAACTGGAGAACCGCTGTGGGGCCTTCACCGCCGCAAGAACGCCGACCATGGCACTCACTGAATGCCCCACGAAGGCCACATCGCGCAGGTCCAGCTCCTCGCAGACTTCCAGCACATCCGAGGCGTAGCCCTCCAGCGAGCTGTAGCGCTGCTCGCTCCAGGCCGAGGAGTCCGCGCTTCCGGAACCTACGTAGTCGAACAGCACCACCCGGTAGTCCTTGGCCAGTGCGGGGACCACCAGCCGCCACATGTTCTGGTCGCAGCCGAACCCATGCGCCAACAGCACAACCGGTCCATCGGCACGGCCGGTGACAGAGACATTGTTCCTGCGACGGATATCCATGACGTCAGTCTCCCATCCCCCTCGTGGCCCTCGACATCAGCCAGATCCATCGCCGGTCAAAGCGGCTGCCCTGAAGGGAGCCCGACCACATTCGCCGACAGCGTGTTCAGGTTCAGTGCTGTCGTCCGGCACGTCAGCTTCCGGGATGGAATGCCCGGAAACCCCAAAAGGGACGGACAGGGAAGCGCCGATAGGCGTTGTCTCGCGAGCGCGCTGTCGAGCAGCTCTCCGTGATGCGAGCGCCATTCTCCGAAGTTGTCATGGACGTAGATGACGGGCGCATCCCTGTGGCGGGCCCGTTCCAGGGGAGCAGCCGCGTGCGGTACCACCTCATGGACAGAGGGCAGCAGAAGGTCGACGTCGGGATGGTCGTAGGTGTTGATCATGTCGATGACGATCAGTGCGGTCCTGCCCATAGCTGACCCCACAGGCTCACACGGCCGCTGAAGCGATCCGCCTGGCGATCCGGTGTTCGGTCCGGATGGCTTCCTCCAAGGCAGGGCGAATCCCGAGGTTCAGCTCACCGCGGGACGCCCATGTGGTGAGAAGGCCGGCGATCCCTCGCAGCGCAGCCGGCCGTCCCCTATCTCCAGCGTGAGCCGGATCGGTCCAGGGGTGTGCCGTACCGAGTTCGCGACCAGCTCGCTGATCAGCAGCTCGACCGTGTCCGCCAGGCCGCTCAGGTGCCAGCCGGCGACCTGCCGGGTCGCCAGCCGGCGCGTCTCCCGCACGCAGGTTCCTCCCGGAACCAGAGGCCAGGAAGCGTCCCGCACGGCAGCGAAACGTCCCGGTGCGCGTACGCGCACCGGGCGCAGCGCGCGGGACCACAGAGCCATCTGCCGGGCATGCCAGGGGGTTCCCGCTATATCTACGGTCTGTGCACGGCGCCCGCGCCGACTGATCAGCTGCATGCCCGCGCGCCCACCTGGACGGCGGCTCATGGCGCGCACGCCCTTGCGCTGGAGATCCTGCGCCGTGGAGCACTCGATCGCCGGGGTGGCCACTGAAGATCAATCCCTTCTCGTCTTTGATGTAGCACTCGCTTACCCACGAGGTGCACAGCGTTCCCCTGGAGAGGAAACGGTCGGGACGGCAGCCGATCTGTCCGCCGGAGGCCCCGTCTGGGATGCTGAAGGCCAGGCTCGGCGTGGGGGGGCAGACGGTGTATACGGAACCTATGGCGCGAGCGGTTGTGGAACCAGCAGTACTCCGACTGACACGGCAATACCCCCGTGGCAGGTCGTTCTCCACTACGGTCACATTCGGCGGTGACGACTTCAGCATGTGCGCCCACATACGGGCGCAGTGGGCGGCACCCGGGCAGGTGAAGATCGCGCTGGCCTGTTGGGTCGTCAACATGGACACCGCGCGCTATCGCGGTGACAACCCGCCTGCCAGGGAGGAGATGCGCCTGCCGCCGGAAGGCACAGCGGAGTGGAACGAGGAACTGACGAGCCGGGTGATCGGCCACCTCGCAGCTCGCATGAACGCTCTTGCCACCGCCCTGCCGACCACCGACGAACACCTCACCATCACCGTACCTCTCGTCCTGACGTAGGCCGGGACAACGCCCTGGCGGCCCGGCCTAAAGCTCCTAACAGAAGCCGTCGATCATGTGACTCTCGGTTGGGATGGTCGTTGGTCTGGTCGCGGGAAAGCCTCAGTCGCGACCGCGGATCGCGGCGGATGAACTGTGCCCGCTTATCGAACCTTTGCTCCCCATGCTGGCACCGAAGCTGGTGGAGGGCAGACCTCGAGTGCCGGACCGGCAGGCCCTGTGGGGGGGCGTTTCGTCCTGCACACCGGGATCCAATGGGAGTACCTGCCGCAGGAGTTGGGCTTCGGCCCGGCATGACCTGCTGGCGGCGCCCGGCCGCCCTGGTGTGGCGGTCCGGGACTCCATCCGAAGGCCCCGGGCTGCCGGATCCCGGGTCAGGCGGCGAGGGCTTGGGAAAGCGTGGGATAGCAGGGGATGATCGTGTCGAGGCCGACGATCTCAATGACGCGCTGGACCGGGGCGCTCAGAGCCGCCAAGCGGATCCATCCGCCGGATGCTGTCGCGGTGCGGCGTGCCGCGACCAGGACATTGATGGCACTGGAGTCCATGAAGGTGACGGCACTGAGGTCAAGCACCCACCGCATGGGGTTGCTGTCGACGGCCTGGAGTGCCTGGCGCAGGGCGTCCACGGTGTCGGCGTCCAACTCGCCCTGACAGGCCAGAACCTGGATGCCTGCGGAGGTGGTCTGAGCTGTCGACAGCCGGTCATGCTGCTCGGCGGGATTCTGCATGGCTGTCCCATACCCTTCGCGATTGTCTGCTTCATCAGGTAGCGCCTTCGGGGCGAAGGCCGCAACCACCGCACCCTACGGATCCTTCGTTCTGGTGGCTGTGTTGCGGCTGACGCGCCGGGTGGAGCGTGCCCGGTGCCAGGCGGGGTATGTGGCGGGGGATAAGAAAGCGGGCGGACATGGACGAATCACCTGACTGCGTCGGCGGCGGGCGGTCGAGTCCTGCCCTGTTGCGGGATGTCTCACTCGAACTGGACGGTCACGGCTCCCGCATCGCCCATGCCCGGCAGCACGCAGCCGCTTTCCTGGCGGAGGCCAGGGACGACTACGGCATCCTGGTGGCCACGGGCACGATTGAGGTCGTTCAACTGATCGTCAGCGAGCTGGTCACCAATGCCCGCAAATACGCGCCTGGACCGGCAACGCTGCATCTGCGGATTGTCGGGCCCGTGCTGCGAGTTGAGCTCTGGGACGGCAGCCCCGTTCTTCCGGCCGCCGAAACCCTGGACCCACACCGTGTGGGCCAGCATGGCCTGGAACTTGTCACCGCACTCGCCCGCACCGTCACCATCGAATCGGCCGCTGTCGGCAAACGCATCACAGCGGAGATCGTTCTCGATACGACCGGCGCGTAGGGGGCAACGGCCAGCCCGGTGCTCCCCCGTCGGCCGCCGACAGCGCTCACGGCATGTCCTTGCTGAGTGGAAGTCGCAAAAGTAAGGCCCGCTGCACGAACCCTCACCTCATCGAGTCGAAGAAAATGTTGCCCTAGGGCAACCATCGTCCACGAGCCCCCCAACTGGCAACCCACGACCCGACCGAGCCTCACTGCCGAACTGGCGTATTGGCCATCAGTAGGCCGCCCACAGGCCCCGCATCAGCGACGAACCGCTACCCCACCCGGTGCGTTCGGTGACGTCACAGGCCGCGGCGATGTCACGGAGGCGCGCGGCAGGGTCGCGGGCAACGACGATCAGCACGCGGGCGTGGTTGGTGAAAAGGCTCCACCTCACGGCCTGTCCGTTCACGGCCTCCCCCATGCAGATGCCTCCTTGCCCAGGTCAGATCGCAACTCGCCGGCGATAGCTTTGGCCGGGCCTGAATCACAGCGTCGGCGGGGGTGGGACCTTCTCGGCGGCGATGCGGAGCATGGGGTGTCCGGCCAGTGCTCGCTGCAGGCCGGCGAGGCCTTCGGTCAGTGCGGCGCGCTGGTGCCCGGGCATGCTGTCGAGCGCTTGCAGGAGGAGTTGGTCGCGCCGCTCGCGAACCTGGGCCAGGTGTTTACGGCCCGCGTGGGTCACGCCAAGCATGACTTCGCGGCGGCTGTCGGGGCACGGCCGGCGTTCGACGAAGCCAAGAGCCTGGAGACGGTCGACCAGGCGAGAGACCGAGGGCGGCGACGCACCCAAGAGCCGGGTGAGCGCCCGCATACGTATCCCGTCGTCGCGGTCGACGAGATACATCACGCGCAGCTGCGAGACCGATATGTACGGAGGCGGGCCGTCGTTGCGGTCCTGTTCCCACATCACGTCGAGGAGCTCTGCAAGGCTGCCGGCCTGACGGGCCGTGGCGCGGACGGGGTCGAAGCCGGGGCTGGTGCGCTCGCTCATGCGTTCTGTGTCCGCGGGGCCCGGTTACTGATCCAGTTCCTGTATGCATGGCCGGGCAGCACGCACGTCCGACCCGGCCGGACGAGGCCCCTGGGCATGGCCACCAAGCCTCCCGTTCTCTCACATATGACGATACGACAGCCCTTGCAGGCCGACCCTGCCGCCAGCTCCTGATGTGTACGCCTCCCCCGCGTACCACCCCGCGGCCGGTCCAAGCCGTCTCAGGCCGCGGCCGACGGGCCGGCCGATCCGGCCGCGCGACGGTACTCGGCGTTGATGCGCTGCGCTTCCTCGAGCTGGTCCTCAAGGATGACGATCCGGCAGGCAGCCTCGACCGGCATGCCCTGGTCGACGAGTTCGCGGGCGCGGGCCGCGATGCGCAGCTGGTAGCGGGAGTAGCGGCGGTGGCCGCCCGGCGAACGGAGTGGGGTGATCAGGCGGACTTCGCCGATCGCGCGGAGGAAACCCTGCGTGGTGCCGAGCATCTCGGCGGCCCGGCCCATCGTGTACGCGGGGTAGTCGTCATCGTCGAGCCGGTCGAACGAATCGCCTGCTGTCATCGCACCTCTCTCATAGAACGCGTGGAGGGGCCCTGGCGCGAATGCGCCAGGGCCCCGAAGGAACTGCTACACCATCTGCCGGCCCTGATCCTGCACCGGCCTACTTATCCGCACACCCACCCGGCAACAGACGGGGAATGCGGGGATCGCGGTTGCTCGACCGGAGACCACCTCACTATCGATGTCCTGCGGTACCCGGGCTCCGTCATTCCGCCCGGGCGATCCTGATGGCGCTTCACTCCTCCGATATTTCCTCTTGACCAACACTTACCGAAGGGAACTGCGTACTTCTGGCACTGCTCTACTGCGCGATTCCTACTGCGACCTGAGAAAGCGTCACACTTCGGCAGCCAGCCCCGTCGCCCATCCAGCAACTGCTCTGGCTTAGAACCCCACTGCCGAACCTCCCGATGCGCGCGCCCGCAGCCGACGCCTTCACCGAGGTACCACAAACCAACTTCACTGCTGGGTCCTGCGAACTGTACTTACCGGTCCTGCACCTGCAACTTCAACTGCGGTCCTGCTCACGGTGGCCCCTGATCACTGCGGGCCACCCGGTCCGGCAGCCAGTCCCGTCGCCGACCTGCAACAACCCTGGCTTCGAAACTCCACCACCGCACCGCCCTACTAACTGCAACCACTGGTCTTGCTCCAGGCAGTTCGTGTCTGCCGGGCCCTGCTGTCTTCCTGGCTACGAGAGAAACCATAGCCAGCCGATCAGCCAATGTCTACTCCAGCCATCACAGATTTACGCGCGGCCAGTAAGGAGGTAATCAGACTTGAGGAGCACGGCTGCTCCCCGGGGAGTAGCCGAGGCGCAGCACAGGGTGCAGGTCGAGTCGCGCGGTTGAAGTCTGTACGATCCCAGCCGCCGTACCTCGCGGATGCGAGCCGGGACGGGCTGCCGCGCCTGCTGCGAGAGGCGTGGAATCCGGCCTGGCGCAGATGCGGCGGCGTCACCGTCCGATTGGAGAGAGAGTTCCGTGGCCTGCGCGACCAGGCCGGCCCTGCGATATCTGCGCCTTCACCGCTGGTGCGTGCTTCCCGGGCCGCATGGCTCATGGACGACCAGTCGACGCTGTCCAAATCGTTGATCATGCGCGGCACCATGTCGGAGAGCACTGACACGCCCCAATGATCGATCGCACATTGGAGACCCGGTCGGGCTTCTGCCTGTACGACAGGCCGCCGAGGACGGCTGATCGGTTCTCGGCAAAGGTTGGCATCACCCGGTCCGCTACACGCGATGTCTTCGTCGTAGCAGGAAGACACAGAGAGCGATACCCGGCTGTTTCCCGGCCCCCGTTTGCTGCCATCCCGTCTGTCCGGGCCGTGTTCGCCACAAAACGGCGGAAGGACCCAGCAGCGCCGGGCCCCTCCTCACGCAATGGGAGTCAACCCGAGGCCCTGGGAGCCGCAGGAGTCCTCGGCCAGCCCGCTCAGGTCAGCCGCGCACGATGTTCTCGGCCTGGGGGCCCTTCTGGTCCTGGGTGACGTCGAACCTGACGCGCTCGCCCTCGCCCAGCTCTCGGTAGCCGTTGCCGAAGATGTTGGAGTAGTGGGCGAAGACGTCGGGGCCGCCGCCCTCCTGCTCGATGAAGCCGAAGCACTTTTCGGAGTTGAACCACTTCACGGTAGCGCTGGCCATGCTGCTGTTCCTTCGAAATAACGCCGGGTCTCCCCCGGCTGAGCTGTGACAGGCGCCCCTCCGTCACCAGAGCGCACCCGACACCCGTTCTGCCCCACCCGCCCCGCAGAACAATCTCCGGCGGCACCACGTCCCGTGGCCGGGGCGGCACGGATCGCTATGCAGGCTCCGACCCGACATTCCCTACATCTTCAAGAGCCTCGCGGGTGATCTCGGGAACGAAGACCGAATCGTTCTCCATGCCCTCGGGCAGGTGGCCACGACTGTCCTCACGAAAGAGGAACGACGTCCCATGGCCTTCCCGCCTCGGGATGCGTCAGGCGTGCACGACAGGTTCTAACGGATGGAACTCGTCGCTGCTCCGCACCCTCGGTGCGGGACGACTCTGTTGCTGTCCCCTGGGGGTGAGTTCCCGAGTCCAGTCCCGGCCCAATACACGGCGATCGATGCCTTGTGGTTCCGTCGGGGGCGGTGACGAAGACTTCGTGTAGCCGGATACCGCCCGGCCGCTGGTCGGCGTCCGCGCCTTGCCGCCGGAGGTCGGCGGCTGAATCAGCCGTTCCGCTGTGGACACGCGAGGTCAAGCGCGCGTGCAATTTCTTCACGTTTTCCGCGCCGTCCCCAAATCACGCGGTGGCATAGTTGATCGACTTGATGAATCGGACGCCCCCGCGTCCGCGTTGGGGGGAACTTCACATGCGTACTCGTGCTGCTGCGGCGTCCGCCGTTCTGATGCTTTGCACTCTGCTCAGCTCGGCGGCCTGCACGTCATCCTCGGAAGGCAGCGGGTCTCCGAGTGGCTCCACTTCAAGGGAGAAGACGAGTTCGGGTCAGGAGAACAGGAGTGCCTCCACTGTCGATCCCTCGGCCTGCGCGACGATCAGTGATCAGATGCCAGCGGGCTGCGAGATCGACATGGATGTCTCCGAGATCGATGAGGCCACACCTGCGACGGAGCCTCCGGCGACCAACGTGACGGTACCCGCCACAAAGTGATGCGTTATGGGTGAACGGGATCTAAGCAGGTTCCCGGACGTCACTATCTTGTCGGCGAGCCTGTGGCGGCACGCCTCAGTGGGCGTGGAGCGCTTCGTGGGGCGCTGCAGCGTCAGCGCGACGAGAGCCGGGGCACGGCCTGACCTGCTCTCTTCACATTGGATCCTCTTCCTGTTCGCGCGTTCGTGTGATTACGCTCCTGCGTAATCACAACTTGAATGACGACCTCGACCACGAGGTCGGGGTGGGGAACTGGAAACATCGGCAAGATGCGCCTGAAGTGTGCAGTCATGGGCGGCGCTGCGGCGCTTGCGAGGTCATCTCTCGTCGCGTACCCGGCGCAGGCTGATACCCAGCCGCCCGCCGGTTACATCGAGGTGGATATGCCGGCTGACCTCGAGATCCTGGAGGCAACCTCTGCGACAGCGGAGACCGGCCTCCCGCCCACCGAGGGTCCAGGCAGGCCGGCCCGATCTCGTTGAACCGGTGGATCACATCGCGGGCGGTGTCCTCGTCGGCCTGCACCAGCTGGGCGATCACCGGGACCCGGTTCGCGCCGGCCGAGGCCAGCAGCAGCATCGCGCGTCGGAAGCGGACCGAACTGGTGCTGCCCCGGCGCACGATCTGGTGCAGCTTCTGCTCCTCCGGGTCGGTCAACCTGCGCACGCGGACAGGCTCAGCCACCGCACCCCCAGCACTCGGATCGGACGACACGCAACCTCAGACCGCCCCGACCACCAACCCGGCGAACCGATGTGGTCAGAGCTCTAGGTGGCGACAAGGGTGGCCATGTGGGCGAGCATGCGGCCAGCATCGGGCTCGCAGCCGGTGAAGAGCCTGAATGCCTGCGCCGCCTGGTGGGCTGCCATCCCGCCGCCGTCCAGCGTTCGACAGCCGAGGGCTCGCGCCCGGCGCAGCAGTTCGGTGTCGAGGGGCCGGTAGACCACGTCGGCGACCCAGAGCTGTGGATGCAGCAGTTCTGCGGGGAGCGGAAGTCCTGGGTGGTGCGCCATTCCCATAGGGGTGGCGTGCACCAGGCCGTCGGCCGTCGCGAGCAGGTCGGCAAGTTTCTCTTGCGGGGCGGCTGCCGCCCGGCCCGGGCCGAAGCGGGCGACGAGTTCGGCGGCGAGCGACGAGGCTCGGCCCGCCTCTGTGTCAACCAAGGCGAGTTGGCCGGCGCCGAGCGTGAGCATCGCGTGTGCCACGGCCGCACCCGCGCCTCCGGCACCGAGCTGGACGATCTGCCGGGTGGGGGCGTGCTTCAGGCCGTGAGCGAACGACGTGGTGAACCCGCTCCAGTCCGTGTTGTGACCGCAGGACTTGCCGTCCGGACCGAACACTACGGTGTTCACCGCGCCGAGCAGGCTGGCGTCCTCGGACAGGTCGTCAAGGTGGGGAATGACCGTCTGCTTGCCGGGGTGCGTGATGTTGAGCCCGTCGTAGCCGAGCCGGCGGGCCGTGTGAACGAGGCGTCCGACGTCGTCGGCCCCCAGGCCGAGTTGGTCAAGGTCGAGAGTGCGGTAGAGGAGCCGAAGGCCGTGGTGGTCCGCCTCCTGCTCGTGGAGGGCGGGGCTGAGGGAGGGGCCGATACCGGATCCGATGAGACCGATCAGATACGAGGTCGGGGCCGGGGCCGGGGCCGGGGCCGGGGGCATGGTGCGCTCTCTTCCAGCAGGAGGCGACGTGGTCGGGGCGGTGCATTCGTGGATCTCCGCGCGCACGATGGCGCCTGCTGCCCCGGGGCGGCAGACGTATACCTGCTTGCCGAGGACTTGTGTGCGGTGGGGCGGGATGCGGTCTCCGACACGATGGGCTGCACGGGGATGCGCTACGAGCGGCCGTCGTGATGGTTGACGGGCAACGCTGGAAGCGATCTTGCCGCGTGGCGCGCAGCCAAGTAGCCGAAGGTGAGGGCGGCGCCTATTTGGCATCCGGCTCCTGGGTACTCCGATGCGGTCGGAGAGTTGGCGTCGTTGCCACACGAGTAGAGGCCGTCAACGGGTGCGCCGTTGTCGTCGAGTACCCGGCCTTCGTGGTTGGTCCTCAGGCCGAGTGTGGTCGCGAGGGGCGTCGGGACGACGGCGATGGCGTAGAACGGTGGTCGCTCGATCGGGCCGAGGTTCACATTGGGTGTGTGGACTGGATCGCCGTACTGATGCCCGTAGGGATGGGATCCCTTTCCGAAGGCTTCGTCGCGACCGGTGCGGGCGAAACCGTTCGTGTCTGAGATGGTGCGGGCGAGACCGGCTGGATCGACTTCGATCGCGGCTGCGAGTTCGTGGATCGACTGTCCGGTGCGGAGGTAGCCGGATCGCAGGTGGCGTGTGAGAAGCGGGCGTGGTGTGTGCGGGCGGATCATGCCGAGTCCGTACGCGGCCAGGGCCCGTGCATCGGTCACGAGCCACGCAGGGATCGTCGGGACAGAGGCATGTTCTGTGTACATGGCGCGGACGAAGCGGTGGTAGGACACTGACTCGTCCACGAACCGGTGGCCCGCGGCGTTGACCGCGATGATCCCCGGCTTGGCCCGGTCCCAGATGTGGGGGAACACGGCGGTGGATCCGTCACGTCGGCGCCCGATGGAGCTCGGGAACCACAGGGCGTTGTCGCCATCGGGTTCTGTCGTCGCGGCGCCCACGGCCCGGGCAAGCCTCATCGAATCGCCGGTCGCTCCTTCGGCCGCGCGGGTGAACTGCGCAGTGGGCGTGGGCAGGTGGCGGGCACGCAGTTCCGGGCTGGCGGAGAATCCGCCGGTGGCGAGGACGACACCAGCGTGTGCGGCGATCCGCATTGTGCGTCCCCGCTGTGAGATGAGTGCGCCCACTACTCGGCCGGCATCAGTGATCAGTTCGGTGGTCCGTGCCGTGAACCACACATCACCGTCGCGACGCAGAAGATGGTGATAGAGGTTTGCGGTGAGGGCGTTGCCCATAGCGAGTCGGGTACCGCGTGGGTAGCGGAGCATGTCCGTTGCCCAGCGGGCGCCGAGGCGTAGTGCCAGGGCCGTGCCGCGCGCCGAGCCGCGGAACACGGAAAGGAGGTCGTCTACTTCCGAGCGGCGGACCATGAGTGTGCCGCCGAAGAGGGCGAACTCCTTCACCGGGCGGCGGATGCGGCTGAAGTGGTCTTTGCCGAGCTTGCGCCCGTCGAAGGTGTGGGGTTCGAGGGCGCGTCCGATGCCGTGGCCGGGTATCTCGGGGTGGTAGTCGACGGCCGTCGCGGAGTGCCAGAACCTGATCCCGGCGCGTTCCAGGTAGTCGATCATTGCCGGGCCGTGGATGAGGTAGCTCTCGCGCAGTTCCTTGGGGGCGCGATTACCGACGAGGGTGTCGAGATAGTCCTGGGCTGCAGCGGTATCCGCGGCAGGATCCGTCTGGTGGCGGTGGCCGGGGACCCAGACGGTGCCCGCCGAGTATGCGGTTGTGCCGCCGAGCCATTCGCTCTTTTCCAGGACGAGGACGTCGAGGCCTTCCGTGGCGCCGACGAGGGCAGCGCCGAGGCCACCCGCTCCGGAGCCGAGGACGAGGAGGTCGACTTGGTGGTCCCAGGAGTCGGTCATGGGGTGATTCCTATCGAGGTGCCGTGGGGGCCCGCGCCGTGCAGGGTCGGGCGGGCGCGCGCCCCGCTCGGACGCCGTGGCTTCGCCGACTCTCGTCGTAGATCCGCTGGTCGCCTGGGCCGCGTCGGGTGGGACGCGGCCCAGTGGCCGATCGGCGGTCGGTGTTCAGAAACAACGGGTCGGGCGGGAAGGCGGCTGCTTGGGGCAGCTCATAGCCCGAGGTAGATCTGCCGTACCCGCTCGTCGTGTGCGAGTTCTTCGGACGTGCCGGACATGGCTACAGAGCCGTTCTCCATCACCAGGCAGTGGCTGGTGACGCCGAAGGTCAGTTTGGCGTTCTGTTCGACCAGAAGGAGGCCAAGTCCTTCGCCGCGTAGGCGGATGAGGATCTCCAGGACGTTTTCGATCAGCTTTGGTGAAAGCCCCATCGAGGGTTCGTCCAGCAGCAGCAGCTTCGGCTTGGACATGAGTGCCCGGCCGATGGCCAGCATCTGCTGCTGTCCTCCTGACAGGTCGCCGGCTGCCCGGTTCCGGAAGTCCCGCAGGATGGGGAAGAGGTCGTAGACGTGCGCGAGGGTGTCGCGGGTTTCCCCCTTCCACGAGCGGTGGTAGGCGCCGAGCAGCAGGTTCTTCTCGACGGAGAGTCCCGGGAAGACGTGGCGGCCCTCGGGGACGTAGCCGACGCCGTGGCGGACCATGTCCCGCGCTCGTACTTTGCTGAGGTCCGTATTCCCAAGGGTGATGCGCCCGCTGCTGCGCGGGACAAGCCCCATAAGGGCTTTGAGCGTGGAGGTCTTTCCTGCACCGTTGGAACCGATGATCCCCATGGACTCGCCGGGGGCGACGCTGAGGGCTACCGATCTGACCGCACAGACTCCGCCGTAGTGGACGGTCAGGTCGGTGACGGCGAGGCTGTCCGTGCCGGCGTCGGCCGCGGACGGCTGGGCAGCTGTGGTGGTCATCGCGAAACCTCCGGTGCGGCATCGACGTGTATGTCGTCGGCGGTCATCGAATCGCCCAGGTAGGCCTCGATGACCTCGGGGGTAGCGGCCACTTCGGCGGGTGTTCCCTCAGCGATGACGTTGCCTGCGGCGAGAACGGTGATCCGTTCACACAGGGACATGACCAGCCCCATGTTGTGTTCGATGAGGACAACGGTGACGCCCTGATCGCTGATCGACCGAACGATCGCCGAGAGCTGGCCGACCTCCTCACCGTTCAGGCCGGCTGCCGGCTCGTCCAGGAGAAGCAGGCTGGGCCGCCCTGCCATGGCCCGCGCAATCTCGATACGCCGCTGGATCCCGTACGGAAGCGCCTGAGGGTGGGCGTCGGCGAAAGCGGTGAGCCCGTACTCCTTCAGAATGTGGTCGGCCTCTGCCTGCAGCCGTCGTTCGTTGGAGAGAACGCCGACAGGCCACACGGCGTACTGCCAGACCGTGCTGGTGCGGGACCGGTCGAGCACGACGAGGATGTTCTCGCGGACGGTCATCTGGGAGAAGAGGCGCAGGTTCTGGAAGGTGCGTGCCATTCCCGCCAGGGACAACTGGTAGGGACGTGCCCGGCTGATGTCGCGGCCGACGCCGGTGACGCTGCCGCCCGACGGCCGGTAGAGCCCGCTGATCACGTTGAACAGGGTTGTCTTGCCGGACCCGTTGGGTCCGACGATGCCGCGGATCTCTCCGCGGTCCACGGTCAGCGTCACATCGTTGAGCGCGGTCAGTGCGCCGAAGCGCTTGGTGATGTGGCTGATCTCGAGCGCTGGCCCGTTGCCCTGTCCGCTGTCGGGTGTCTGGTCTTCGGGGATGACGCTCGGCAGGTAGAGGCCAAGTTCCGGGGCGCGTACGTCGTCGCCTTTCCTGTGGCGGTTGATGGCTTCCCTGATGCGTTCCGGGATCCCCGCGATGCCGGTCGGGGCGAACACCACCATGAGGACGACGACGATGCCGTAGCCGAGTTGGGCGTAGACGGCGAAGTCGACGAGGGCCTCGCGGATCAGTACGAGGCCGACCGCGCCGACCACGCAGCCGATGAGGCTGCGTCGGCCGCCGATGATGACCATGGCCAGCAGCAGGAACATGTTGCTGAGGCTGAAGGTCTCAGGTGCCACGTACCGGATGAGGCCGGCATAGAGGATGCCGGCCACTCCCCCGTAGGCACTGGCGAGAAGGAAGGCGGTCATACGCAGCAGGGGAATTTCCGCGCCCATGGCGCCGGCGGCGAGGGAGTCGTCCCTCATCGCGCGCAGCCGGCGCCCCAGCCTGGTGCGCACCACGAAGGTGCCGAAGGCGAGCGCGAGGGCGAAGACCACGATCTCGAGGTAGTAGTACATGTACTCGTCGGCAAGGTCGATCCCGAAGAGCGGTGGCACGGGGATGCCCGAGATCCCGTCCGCCCCTCCGGTGATCTCCGCGTTGGTGATCCAGTTGACGAATCCCAGCGCGAGTCCGAGCGTGACGATGCCGAGGTAGTGGGACTGCATGCGCAGGGCCGGCAGGCCCACGAGCAGACCCACGAGCATCGTCGTTCCCATGCCGACGATCGCGGCTGTCCAGAAGCCGTATCCGGAGTGGGTGGTGAGGATGGCGGTGGTGTAGGCCCCGACTCCGAAGAACGCGACCTGGGCGAGGTTGATCTGGCCCGCTACGCCCATGACGAGACCCATGCCGACGGCGAGGAGGGCGAAGATGATGGCGATGTCCACCACATGGATGGAGTAGCTGTTGAGGCCGTACGGGAGCGCGTAGGCCAGGACGCAGGCCAGCGGGATGAGCGTCAGCTTTGACTTGAGGATGCTCACGCTCGGCTCACCGTCCTCTCGCCGAAGATGCCGGTCGGGCGGATCATGATGGCCGCAGTGAAGACGAGGAAGGTGACGAGAACGCTGTAGCCCTGGAAGTGGTCTCCTGCGTAGGAGTCCAGGACCCCGATGGCCAGGCCTCCCACCACTGCACCCGGGATGCTGCCGAATCCGCCGAGCATGGCTGCGGCGAAGCCTTTTACGCCCAGGGCCCCGCCCAGGGTGGCGTCCACGTAGAGCATGGGACCGGCGAGGCTTCCGGCGAGCGCCGCGATGCCGGCGCCTATCGCGAAGGCGAGGGCGTTGCTGCGGCCCACGTGGATGCCGACGGCGGTGGCGGCCTCATGGTCCATGGCCACCGCTTGCATCGCCGCTCCTGGCTTGGTGCGCTGGAGGAAGAGCGTGAGCAGGACCACGGAGGCCGCGGTGATGGCGATGACCATCAGGTCGTAGGTACGGATACGGACGCCCATGATCTCCAGGGGGCCGGACGTGATCGGTGAGGGCATGGCCCGTCCGGTGGTCCCCCAGATCAGCGTCGCGGCCGCCTGGAGGACGGTGCCGAAGCCGATGGTGCCGATCAGCATGAGGTCGAAGTCCTTGTTCTCCAGCGGGCGCAGCACCCGCTCGATGACCAGACCGATGATGCCCGTGACGACGATCGAGATGAGGATGGCCGCGGCGAACGGCACGTGCGAGGTGAGGTAGAACGTGGAGCAGGCGTAGGCGCCGATCATCGCCACGTCGGCATGTGCGAAGTTGACGAGGCCCATGGTGCGGTAGACGACGGAGAAGCCGACAGCGATCAGCGCGTAGATCGCGCCCAGGCTGAGCCCTCCGACGAGGGTTTGCATGGTGACTTGCATGGTGGCTCCCTGAAGCCGGTTGCGGAGCCCGGCTCTCGGCTCGACGGGCTGGCGGGCGAGGCGGCCCTACTGAGCTGCGGAGAGCTTTCCGTCCTTGATGACTCCGATGGTGGTCTTGAAGATGCCGACGCCGGTGTCGTCGTAGGCGAAGTCCCCGAGCAGGCCCTGGTACTTGGTGGCGCGGATCTCGTCGGCGAGCTTCTTGCCGGTCGCCACCTTGGTGTTCTTCAGGGCGGTGAGCACGATGTTGGTGCCGTCGTAGGCCTTGGCTCCGTGCAGTTCCGCGTCCTTGCCGTACTTGGCCTTGTAGGCGGCGGCGAAGGACCGGCTGGCGTCGCTGATGTCGTTGCTCAGGTACGGGGAGCTGACGATGGTGCCTTCGGCGTTCGCGGCGCCGGCGGTGTCGGTGAACACGGGTGTGCCCTGGGGGGCCGCGCCGGCGAAGGGGGCCTTGATGCCGAGGTCGCGGGCCTGCTTGACGATGAGGCCGGCTTCGACCTCTTCGGATCCGAGGAAGATGACGTCGGGCTTGGCCTGACGGATGCGCGAGAGGGAGGCGCTGAAGTCCTTCTGGTCGGTGGTGACGACCTGGTCGGCGACGGGGGTGATGCCGGCCTTCTTCAGTGCGGCGGTGAAGGCGTCGTGCTCGCCCTTGCCGTAGGAGCCGTTGTTGGAGATCAGTGCGATCTTCTTGTACTTCCTGGTGTTGATCAGGTAGTCGGCCAGCGTGGAGTCGTAGGTGGTGCTGGTCGGCCCGTTGAGGAAGAGGAAGGGACTCTTGACGTCGACCAGGGCCGTCGCCTGACCGGAGGTGATGTTGGGGATCTGGGCCTGCTTGAGGATGGGGGCCATGGCGACGGTCACGGCGCTCTCGGCGGTGCCGATCATCGCTATGTAGTTCCCGCTGTCCAGCTTGCGCGCGATGTTGGTGCCGGTGGTCGGGTCTCCCTGGTCGTCGAAGACCGTCAGCTTGATCTTGCGGCCGTTGATGCCGCCCTTCTTGTTCCACTCGTCGACCGCGAGCTTGGCGCCCTTGGCTTCCCAGTCCCCCAGGGAGGCGAGCTGACCGCTCTGGGCGTCCACTACGGCAAGCTTGATCGGTCCGCTGCTGCCGGCCTCGTCCGACGAGGAGTCGCCCGGGGCGCTGCACGCGGACGCGGCGAGAAGGGCGCTGAGAGCGACGGCCGGAACGGTGACGGTGTGACGGAGTCTTGCGCGCATGGAAATCATCCTTCGTCCTGAAACATGCCCTGGTAGATGTCGTTGATGTTCCAGTGACCGGGCGTGGGGACCGGCTCGTTGACCATGGGAATGTCGATGACTGCGGGCCGTCGACGCTCCACCGCGGTGGAGATCACCTTGGCCAGGTCCTCCGCGGTTGCCACCTCGTAGCCGTCGGCGCCGCACGACCTTCCGTACGCGGCGAAGTCGGGGCTGTAGGGCTGACCGTCCGGACCGGTGAAGTCACATCCGTACCCTCGGCCGTAGTTGGAGCGCTGGAGGTCGGAGATGGTGCCGTGGGCGCGGTTGTTCATGACGGCGAAGATGACCGGCAGCCCTTGCTCTACCGCCATCGGCACGGCGGGCAGTTGGGCGCTCATTCCGCCGTCGCCGATGAGGGCGACCACGGTGCGCTGCGGCTGGGCCATCTGGACGCCGACAGCCGCGGCCGGTCCGAAGCCCATGGTGGAAGCTCCGCCTGGCGTGATGAACCGTCCTTGGGGCGGCAGGTCGTAGGACTGTGCGACGCCGTTCTTGTTCCAGCCGACGTCGGTGACCAGGATCGTGTCGGCGGGCAGGCTTGCCCGCAGGTCGGCGAGAATGCGCTGAGGACGCAGCGGGAAGTTGTCGCTCGCGCCGTTCTCGTCCGCGTTCTGGAAGAGTTCAGCTCGGCTCGCGGCGATGGCCTCTCGCAGGCCGGGGCGGCGCGTGGGTTCGGGCTGCAGGGCTCGCACGGCGGCGTCGATGGCGCGCACGGAGTGGCCGACGTCGGCGACGGCCCCGATCTCCACCGGGTAGTTGCGGCCGATCTCGGCCGGGTCGATGTCGATCTGGATGAGCTTGCTCGGCGGGAAGTTCCACGTGTAAGCGGCTTCCCAGGAACTGGCGTCGGTCTCCGCGAAGCGGGTGGCGAGGGCCAGGACCACGTCCGCGTCCTTGGTGTGGGCGTGGGTCGAGTCGAGGCCCCAGAAGCCCGGCATGCCAAGGAGCAGGGGATGGCGGTCGGGGATGGCGCCCTTGCCCATGAGGGAGTGCGCGAGGGGGATGTCGAGGTGGTCGGCCAGTGCGAGCAGTGCGTGCTTGGCCTCGGGGGTGCGCAGTCCCCCACCGAAGTAGATGAGCGGCCGTTCGGCGTCGACCAGGGCCTGGGCGATGCGTTCGGCGGTCTCTTCCGTCAGTCCGGGCAGCGCGCTGTCGGGTATGGCGTGGGTTCCGGGGGTGTAGGGCTCGACCTGCCGCGAGAAAAGGTCCATGGGCACGTTGACGAGTACGGCGCCCGGCCGGCCCGACGTTGCGGTCCAGAAGGCGCGCTCCAGGGTCCGCGGCAGGTCGGCGGTGCGCTGGACGGGCCAGGCACGCTTGCAGAAGGGCCGGTAGATCGCGGTCTGGTCGGCATCCGCATGGAGGTTGACCTCCTGATGCGGGTGACGGCCGTAGTAATAGGAGGGGATGTCGCCGGAGATGACGATGAGTGGGACGGAGTCCATGGCGGCGGTGGCGACGCCGGTGACCGCGTTCATCATGCCGGGGCCGACGTGCGTGAGCAGGACGCCGGGCTTTCCCGAGGCACGGGCGTAGCCGTCGGCAGCATGGGCGGCTGCCTGCTCGTGCCGGGCGATGACGAAGTGGATCGGACTGGGGCCAAGGGCGTCGAGCAGTGCGATGTTGGTGTGGCCGCAGGTGCCGAAGACGTACTCGACGCCGTACGACTCCAGCTGGGTGACGAGCGCTTCAGCCGCGGTTACGGTGGTCACTGGTTCTCTTTCGTGAGGTCATGGCGATCGCCCCAGATGGACAGGCCGCGGAGTATGAGGGTCTTGACGACCGTGTAGTCGTCGATGAGCCAGCGCGGCGATTCGCGCCCGAATCCGGAGTCCTTGACCCCGCCGAACGGGACGTGGTCGAGACGGAAGTTCGACGTTCCGTTGACGATCAGCCCGCCCACTTCGAGGCGGCGCCAGGCAGTGAAGATGCGGTTGATGTCGTGGGTGTAGAGGCCGGCCTGCAGTCCGTAGCGGCTGGCGTTGCATTCCCCCAGGACGGTGTCGAAGTCGTCGTAGGGCATGACGGCGACAAGAGCACCGAAGACTTCGTGGACGACGACCGAGGCGTGTGCGGGCGGGCCGGCGATGATGGTCGGGGCAGCCGTGGCGCCGTCCCGGGTGCCGCCGCGCAGCACGCTGGCTCCCAGCTCGCGGGCCTCGGCAGACCATCGGACCACGCGGTCGGCCGCGTCCTCATCGACCATGGATCCGATGTCTGTGCCGGGGTCCATCGGGTCGCCGACGACCAGCGTGTCGACGGCCGCGGCGAACGCGTCCAGGAAGTCGGGGTAGCGGCTGCGGTGGACGTAGACCCGCTGGACGGAGATGCAGCTCTGGCCGGAGTTGCTGTACCCGGTGCGTGCCGCGGTCTTGGCCGCAGCGTCGATGTCAGCGTCTTCGCAGATGATGGTGGCTGCGTTGCCGCCGAGTTCGAGGGCAAGCCGTTTGGCGCCGGCTGCGCGTGCGACGGCCGCCCCTGTGGCGGCGCTTCCGGTGAAGCTGATGACGTCGACCTCGGTGGCACCGCACAAGGCGGCACCGACCTCTCCCCCGCCGTGCAGCAACTGGACTGCCTGGTAGGGCATTCCGCTGTCGAGGAGCAGGGCCACGATGGCGGCGGAGATGGCGGGCGCCTGCGGCGGGGCCTTCACGAGGGTGGTGTTGCCCGCCGCGAAGGAGGCTCCGAGCTTGTGGGCCAGGAGGTTGGCGGGAGCGTTGAACGGTGTGATGGCCAGCGCCACTCCGGCCGGCGCCCGGTAGGTGAAGGCGCTGTTGCCGACACCGGTGTTCCAGCCCGCCACCGGCAGTGTCTCTCCGTCGATGCGGCGGGCTTCCGCGGCGCAGACCTCGAAGGTGGAGGCGACTCGTTCGATCTCTACGCGGCTGTCCTTGACCGGTTTCCCGAGCTCGAGGGCCAGCAGCTGGGCGAGTTGATCGCGGTTGGCCAAGGCAAGGGCGGAAGCTCGCTGCAGAATGTCGGCCCGCGCCGCAGGAGCGAGCGAGGCCACTTGGGGCGCGTACCGGCGGGCGTCGGCGACCGCCTGCTCGATTTCGGCAGGCAAGGCGGTGGGGGCGCGGCTGACGGTTCGCCGCAGGTAGGGGCCGGCGCGTTCTGCGGTTGGTCCTTCACCGGACCATGTCCCCGCGAGGAATGGTGGTGCGTCGACGACGTCTGCATCGGCGACGGATTTGAGGAGGACTTCCAGCATCACTTCTCCAGATAAGCCATCTAGCGGTTTGCGTAGACCGCCTTGTGGACTGGCGTGTAACGTACGGGCGCCGGTTGGGCTTGGCAATAGTCAGCACGGAAGAAGTTGAACCCTGAGGTAGCGCACCAGTTGGGTGCCGCTGCCGACGACCTGACGCTGTCGCGGCGCACCCACGGCGGGCACCCGGCAACCCCCACGAAGGAGAAACCATGGATCTTGAGCAGGGACCGAATGGTGTGCGCAGCGTCCGCCGCGCCCTCGACATCCTTTCGCTGCTGACTGAGGATCAGCCTGTCGTCTCGCTGAAGCAGATGGTGGAGGCGACCGGTCTGGCGAAGACCACCGTGGTGCGGCTGGTGCAGACGCTTGAGGGTTACGGTCTGCTGTGGTTGACGGACGCGGGGTTCACCGCAGGCCCTGGGCTGTGGCGCTGGGCCCATCTCGCGCGTCAGGGCTGGGAGTTGCCGGCGGAGACCGTCAAAGTGCTGCGGGATCTGGCCAATCGGCGTGGTGAGACCGCGAACGTCATGATCCGCCGCGACATCCACCGCGTGTGCGTCGCCCAGCAGGAGAGCCCCAAGCCGCTGCGCCACGTGGTGCGGGTGGGCGACGAGCTTCCCCTGTGGGCCGGTGCGTCGTCCAAGGTGCTGCTGCGCGGTGCGAGCGATGCGCTGCTGACACGGATCGCGCAGGCCTCGCCGTACGGGGCACCTCACGCGGAACGGCTGCGGGAGCGGGTGGATGAGGCGGCCCAACAGGGTTACGCGGTGAGTCAGGGCGAGCGCGAGGTCGGCCTCACGGCCGTGGCGGTGCCGCTCAGTACCGGGTCGGGCGTGGTTGTCGCCGCGCTCTCCCTCAGCGGCCCCAGCGCTCGCATCACCCAGGACCTGGTCGAGGACTTCGCCCAGGACCTGCTCCAGGTGGCCGCTCAGATCATGTCGCAAGGACTCGTCGATCACCCTCTGGGACCGAAGGGCTGACCGTCGTGTCGATGACGGTGTCCTCAGGGGGCACCGCGTGAGGAGTAACCACGTATGGATGTGCGACCGCTCGATGACATAAGAGTGCTGGACCTGACGAACGTTCTGGCCGGCCCGTACTGCAGTTACCACCTCATGCTGCTCGGGGCGGAGGTGATCAAGGTGGAGCGCCCCGGGCAGGGCGATCTGGCTCGCAACCTCGGCCCGGACGCCGACTTGAACCGGGCCGGCATCGGTGCCTCCTTCCTGGCCCAGAACGCCGGCAAGAAGTCCGTGGAGCTCGACCTCAAGGACCCGGCGGATCGCGCCGTCTTCGAGGAGATGCTGGCCGGTGCGGACGTGCTCCTGGAGAACTTCCGGGCCGGCGTCCTGTCCCGGATGGGATACGACCAGGACGAGCTCGACCGGATCAACCCGCGCCTGATCTGCTGTTCGATCTCGGGCTTCGGGCAGACCGGGCCGATGAGCGATGCCCCGGCCTACGACCAGATCATCCAGGGGCTCTCCGGGATGATGAGTGTCACCGGCACGCTCGACACAGCTCCCCTGCGGGTCGGCTTCCCGGTGTGCGACACGACCGGCGGGCTCTCCGCAGCCCTCGCGATCAGTGCTGCCCTGTTGCACCGGGAACGCACCGGACAGGGCAGCAGACTGGACGTCTCCATGCTGGAGACGTCCCTGTCCGCCATGGGCTGGGCCGTGTCGAACTACATGATCAGCGGAGTTCCCCCGGAACCGATGGGGGACCAGAACGCCACCGCCGCGCCGTCCGGCACGTTCCGCACCGCGGACGGACCTCTGAATATCGCGGCCAACCAGCAGCGCCAGTTCGAGGTCTTGTGCGAGCTGGTGGGAGCCCCGGAACTGGTCACGGATCCCCGTTTCGCCGAACGGGAGGGCCGCAAGGCCCGGCGTGAAGAGCTGAACGCAGCTCTCAACACCGCGCTCTCCCGGCGTCCGGCAGCCGAATGGGAACGGATGCTCACGGCCGCCGGCGTGCCCGCCGCACGGGTTCTCACCGTGCCGCAGGCCCTGGACCAGCCTCAGTTGAGGCACCGGGGGTTCATTGCCGAACTCAGCAGGCCCGACGGGTCGGGCACCGCTCTTCCGGTGCTCGGCAGCGGAGTGCTCTTCGACGGCGAGGCCTTCCTGCCGCGGACCCCGCCGCCTCTGCTGGGCGAACACAACCACGAACGGGACGAACTCGCTTCGCGCTGGTCCGCCAACACAAGCGCCGCGAAGGAGACAACCCGCACATGAGTGCACCCACACCGGAACAGAACGAGGCCGCGCAGTGGTGGGCCACCGACGTCAGCCACATCGAACCCGGCTCCATCGAACTGCGTGGCCGGCCCGTCCAGAGCCTGATCGGCGCGGTCGGTCTCGTGGACATGATCTGGCTGCTGCTGCGCGCCGACCTCCCGTCCCCCAGACAGTCCGCCCTGCTGGAGGCAGCCCTGGTGGCGGGCGTGGACCACGGGCCGCAGGCGCCTTCGATCGCCGCCGCGCGCATGGCCGCAACCTGCGGTGTCGGCCTCAACAGCGCGATCGCCACCGGCGTCAACATGCTCGGCGACGTCCATGGCGGCGCGGGGCAGCAGTGCGTGCAGATGCTGGAGGAGATCCGGGCCCTCCACCTGGACGGAGACGACTGGGACACGGCGGCCAGTGAGGTCATGGCGCTCTGGCAGGCCCGATCCCGCTACCTTCCGGGCTTCGGCCACCGCTTCCACCCGGTGGATCCCCGCCGCGATCCGCTGCTGCGGCTGACCGAGGAAGCCGTGACCGCCGGAGTCGTTGCGGGAGACCACCTCCAGGCCGCTCTTGCCGTCGAGCGCGCACTGCAGCAGCGCCGGGCCGGCGCCCGCCCTGTACCGATGAACATCGACGGTGCCACGGCCGTCATCTATGCCGAACTCGGCTTCCCTGCGCCGCTCGCCAGAGGCCTGTTCGTGCTGAGCCGGTCGGTGGGGATCCTGGCGCACGCGTGGGAGGAGACGGGGCAGGGCCGGCGGAACAAGGGCCCCATTCCGCGGTCCGTCCTTCCCGCCCGTCTGACATCCGCGGAACCGCTCTCCGTCGAGGAATCCGCGTCGTAGCCCTTGTCAGGCGTCGGCAGCGTCCTTAACGTATGGAACCGCCTCCGGGCGACCATCGTGCGGGTCTAGCAAACCGCACAGCGGACCAAGATCCGCTCTCCCGCTCTCTCTTCCCCTCGCCCCCACCGGACCATCAGGTGGATCCGGAACTGGCAGGGTCATGCCACGAAAGAGGGTTCATGGACAGACGCAGTTTCCTCACCACCGCCGCGGCAGCAGGCACGACAGCGACCGTTGCCATGCTCAACGCCCCCGCCGAGGCCGCGGAATCACGAACCGGGACGCTGGCAACTCCCGTTCCCCGGCAGGCCTTCACGCCGACGGACAAGAACTTCCCCAAGGCCGGCGGCAACCTGGCCAACCAGAACTACTCGGCCCTCAAGAAGATCACCCCGCGCAACGTGAAGCAGCTCGGCGGAGCGTGGCACATCAACCTGGAGGGCGGCGACACACGCAGCGCCCAGCAGTGCGCCGTCGTCGCACAGGACGGCGTGCTGTACATCGCCACCACCCAGCAGAACATCTTCGCCGTCAACGGGCGGACCGGTGCCGTCAAGTGGAAGACCAACGTCGGCGCCGAGACCACCAACATGCGCGGCGTCGCCCTCGGCCAGGGTCTCGCCTTCACCATCTCGGGCGAGAACACCGTCTACGCCCTGGACCAGAAGACCGGCGCGGTCGTGTGGACCAAGGCCATGCTCATCGAAGACCAGGGCGATCCCGACTGCGACCCGGCCAGCGGCCAGTGCGGCGGCAGCAGGGGCAGTCTGGCCGGCGCGGTCGTCTACTGGGACGGCCTCATCTACGTCGGCACCCAGGGCAGCACAGCCGGCGCCCGCGGCCGCGGCTACGCGCTGAACGCGGCCACCGGCGAGGTCGTCTGGACGTTCTGGGGAACCCCCGGTCCCGGCGAGTACGGGCACGACACCTGGGAAGGCGACACCTGGAAGACCGGCGGTGCGGTCTGCTGGATCCACCCCGCAGTCGACCCCGAACTCGGCCTCGTCTACTGGACGTTCGGCAACCCCTACCCGCGGACCGACGGCTCCACGAGGGGCGGGGACAACCTCTTCGCCAACTGCCTGGTGGCCATCGACGCCAAGACGGGCAAGCGTCGCTGGCACTTCCAGTCCGTCCACCACGACATCTGGGACTACGACGGCGTGATGTCGCCGGTCCTCGCGGACATCCAGATCGAAGGGCGCAAGCGCAGGGTCGTCGTCTACGGCAGCAAGACCGGCATGTACTACATCCTCGACCGGGCGACGGGCGATCCGGTGCACGGCATGGAGGAGCGCCCGGTACCGCAGCACGAGGCACAGAAGACCGCCGCCACCCAGCCCTTCCCCGGGGGTGAGCCCTTCGTCGAGACGGAACCGCGGATCGACAAGGCCACCCGCCCCGTGCCGTTCTACGCGACCGGCGGACTCTTCGAGGTGCACTGGGACCGGCCGACCATCCTCTACCCCGGAGCGGGCGGCGGGGCCGACTGGTCCTCTCCCTCTTTCAGCCATCGCACCGGGCTGGTCTACGTGGGGTACGGCCTGATCAACTCCGCGTACTCCAACACCCACGGCGGCCGGGTCAACACCGCGCGGCCGCTGGGCGAGTACTTCGCCGGCGGAGTCGTGGCGGTGGACCCGCGCACCAACACGGTCTCCTGGCGACAGGAGGGCGACTGGTCGCTCGCCCACGGCAACGGCGTCCTGTCCACCGCCAGCGGCGTGCTCTTCCAGGGACGTCCCGACGGCGTCCTCACCGCTCTGGACGACGCGACCGGCAAGGAACTGTGGACCTGGCAGTGCGGCGCGGGCGTCAACACGAGCCCGATGACCTACGAGGTGGACGGCGAGCAGTACATCGCGGTCCTGGCCGGCGGAAACGGTCTGCCCTACCCGGACATCCCCAAGGGTGACCACCTCTGGGCGTTCAAGGTCGGCGGCAAGGTCGGACCGGCGGCCGCCCCCGTGCCGCCCTCGAAGCGCAACCAGATCCGTGTGGCGGCGGTCAGCGGCGCCACGGCGGGCAACACCGTTACGCTGGGCCGCGTCTGGGACAGCGCGAAAGCCGCGCCGGGCGCCACGGAGAACCTGGTCGCTCAGAACGCGATGTCTCCGCAGCACCTCGCCATCTCCAAGGGCACCACGGTGACCTTCACCAACCCCGCCTCCAACAAGACGGCGCACGGCGCGGTCGCCTTCTTCGAGGCCGAGTTCGACACCGGCCTGCTCATGCCCGGCGACTCGTACACCCACACCTTCGACACGCCCGGCGAGTTCTTCTACAACGACCCGGTGTCCCCGCAGAGCACCGGCAAGATCGTCGTCTCCTAGCGTTTTCGCTGCGCTCGGCCAGGCCGCGGCCCTCAACCTCCCGGCGCCGCCCGCCGCCCCTTCGTAACGGTCCGTGCCCCTGTAGTTCGCCGAACCCGGTGACAGCGCGCGGCCACCGCCAGCCCCTCTCTTTCAGCACGTCTGCCGGCGTGCCGGTTCGGCATGCCGTCCGCACCAGAAGGAAGCACTCTCATGACAGGAAGAACGCTCCGGGCCAGAGCCCTGAGCACTCGCTCAGCCGTCCTGGCCACCATCGGGATGACGCTCGCCATGGTCGCGGCGCTCCTCGCGACAGGGACTCTCAGCTTCGCCCACGGCCGGATCGGAACCGGTGCCCAGGAACTCGGCGACCCCGACTACGGGGTCTGCCGCGGTCTCGACGACGACTGCTACCACGACTGGGGCAATTTCGACCCGGCCAAGGGCTACAAGGTGCTCCTCTACACCCGCACCGCAGGGCCCCGTCACGCCAATCTCGGCCCCGCACTGGGCGCCGGCATGAACCCGCCGCTGACCGACGCGAACGTGGTCCAGAACGCCATGCTCAAGCTGGGTGAGAAGGGCGGCTTCCAGGTCGACTACACCGAGGACGTAAGCCAGCTCGCCTCGCCGAACACCCTGTTCAAGTACAACGCCGTGGTGTTCTTCTCCACCAGCAGGGACGCGTTGGACGACGCCGCCCAGACATCCCTGCGCCAGTACATCCGCGGCGGAGGAGGCTTCGTGGGCATCCACAACGCTTTCGGCACGGAGTACAACTGGCCTTGGTATGAAGGCCTGTTGGGCAACGCCAACTTCTACGACCACGGTGCGGCTCAGCCGGGAGTCGTCCAGACGGTGGAGCGCAAGGACACCTCGACCAAGGAGCTTCCCGCTCGTTGGAACTTCACCGACGAGTGGTACAACCTGGTGCCCGCTCCGACCAAGGTGCGCCTTCTCGCCAAGGTGGACGAGAGCACCCTCGCCAAGGGCGTGGCCGGCAACTACAACCACCCCGGCCACGGAGACAACCACCCGGTTGCCTGGTGCCAGTACTACGACGGCGGCCGCTCCTGGGTCACCACGCTCGGCCACGACGCCAAGGAGTTCACCACCGACGGTTCGTTCGCCGGTGCGGCCGAGTTCCAGAAGCTCATCGTCGGCGGCATCCAGTCCGCCGCCGGCATGAAGCCCTTCTGCAAGTAGCGGCGATCAGGCGCGGGTTGGTTGGCGGTACAGCAGGCTGTACCGCCAACCAACCCGCCGGGGCAGTGAGGCCGACGGCAATCCGGATCACATCCGTCCCGCCCCTTGCCACTGCAGCCCACCCTGCCTAGCGTATGAGGCAACCCATCTGGCGGCCCATGAGAACCGCCTAGCGGTCCTGGCTCTTGGGTCTCTGCCCGCCTCCGCCCCACCGCGAGCCAGCCAGCCAGCCACAGAGTTGCCACGACCCCCCGATTCCGTTCCCGAAGGGACACCGAGATGCTCGACAACACCACACCCGAGCCGCAGGCCGACACCACCATCAACGCCACCACCGCCTGGGTGACCCCTGACTTCACGGTCGTCGACACGGCCATGGAGGTCACCGCCTACTCCCTCAACGCCCTCTAGAAGAAGGCCCCGTGCGCCTGCTCACGCTGGGCACGGCAGCAGGTGGAGGCGTTCCTCAATGGAACTGTGCGTGCCCCGGTTGTTCCGGGGCACGCACCCACCCCGACCGTCGCCGCAGCCACGACTCCCTCGCCGTCCTGGGTCACAATCCGCCCGCCTGGTTCCTCGTCAACGCCGGCCCCGATGTGGCAGCTCACCTTGAGGCACACAGCGAACTGCGGCCAGGGCCTGGGGAGGAACGCACCCCGGTCGTCCGAGTCCTGCTCACCGACGCCGAACTCGACCACACCAGCGGGCTGCTGAGGCTCCGCGAGGCACGTCACATCGAGATCTACGCCACCGAGCCTGTGCGCCAAGCCGTGCGCGAGCGTCTGGCGCTGGACACTGTCCTCACCCCCTACACCTCACTCACCTGGCATGACCTACCCGAGGTCGACCAGAGTGCAGCAGTTGTCGCGGGTATTGAGATCGCGGCCGTACATCTGTCAACCAAGCGTCCCCGCTACGCGGCGGACGCGCCTGAAGACAGTGCCTGGGTTTCGGCGGTCACTCTGCACGATCCCGCTCGCGGCACGACTGCGCTGTACGCGCCGGCACTCGCTGAATGGAGCGAGGACTTCTCCAAGGCAGTGGCCGGAGCCGACTGCGCCTTCATCGACGGAACGTTCTGGGACGACGAGGAGCCGCGCCGGATGGGCGTTTCCAGTCGGACATCCACCGGTATGGGGCATCTGCCCATCGACGGCCCGGACGGAACCGCCGAACGGCTCGCCGCGCTGCCCGCCCGCTGCCTCTACACCCATTTCAACAATACGAATCCCCTGGTCGACCCCTCCGCTCCCGAGCACGGCGTTCTGGCCGAGCAAGGACTCGAGGTGGCGCAGGACGGGATGGTGATCGAGCTATGACGACGGCACCGCCGCGACACGCCACGGAAGCTGCAGACGCCCAGGAACCGGACGACGAGCCCCTGTCCCCCACCCTGTTCGAAGCCGAGCTCCGGGACCTGGCCAGGAGCCGCTACCACGACAGACACCCGTTCAACCTGCGGATGCACCGGGGCGAGCTCTCACCCGACGAGCTGCGCACCTGGGTGTCCAACCGCTTCCACTACCAGCGCAGCATCCCGGTGAAGGACGCGCTGATCCTCGCCAAGCTGCCCGAGCCGTCGATGCGGCGCTCCTGGCTACGCAGGATCCAGGATCACGACGGCCTGGTCGACGGCGAGGGCGGCATCGAGCGCTGGCTGCGCCTCGGTGAGGCGGTTGGCCTGAGCCGCAGCCAAGTAGTTGCGGGCGCACATGTATTGCCTGGCGTGCGACTCGCCGTCGATGGCTACGTGAACTTCTGCCGGCTCAGCCCTGCGCTGGAGGCCGTCGCCTCCTCACTCACCGAACTGTGCGCACCGAACATCATGATGACCCGCCTGGAAACTTTCCCCGTCCACTACCCGTGGATCGAGGAAGCGGGCCTTGCCTACTTTCGCAGCAGGGTTCCGCAAGGGAGCCGGGACGGCGTCGAGGCACTCGCCTGGGTGATCGACTGGGCGCGGACCCGCAGCGACCAGCACAAGGCGCTGTCGGCACTGGCTTTCAAATGTGACGTCCTCTGGTCTCTTCTCGACAGCGTGGAACACGGCGGCACACCGGAGAGAGCACGGTGAGCGCCCCGGAGCGCTCATGGTGTCCGCAGATGTCACCCGCCGTGGTACTGCGCCACGACAGGGCACGCGGCAACCACGTCCTCCTCATGCCGGAGAGGGTCGTGGTGCTGGAGGGCAGTGCCCGGCAGGTGGTGGAACTGTGCGACGGAACCCGAGCGGTTGAACAGATCATCGAAGAGCTCCGGGAGCGGTTCCCTCACGCTCCCGTCGACACAGAGGTCGGTCCGTTCATAGAACGGATGCGTGAGAAAGGCTGGATCCGGTGAGCACGATCCCACCCCCGTGGGGCCTACTGGCAGAACTGACCCACGCCTGCCCCCTGCACTGCGGCTACTGCTCCAATCCCCTGGAACTGACGCGCCGATCACAAGAACTGAGCGGACAACAATGGGTTGAGGTGTTCCGTCAAGCCGCTGAGCTCGGAGTTCTGCAGACCCATCTGTCCGGTGGAGAGCCGCTGCTCCGCAAAGATCTCGATGTCATTGTTGCCGGTGCCGAAACGGCAGGCCTGTACAGCCAGTTGGTCACCAGTGGTTCAGGCCTCAACGCGGGTCGGCTGCGCTCCCTGACCGATGCCGGGCTGCGCAGCGTCCAGCTCTCTGTCCAGCACTCCGACGCCGATACTTCGGACCTGATCGCCGGCAGCCGGGCCTTTGCAACCAAGGAGTCTGCTGCGGCGCTCGTCAAAGACGTAGGGCTGCCTCTGGGTGTCAATGCTGTACTGCACCGGCACAATCTGGACGCCGTCGACGGGTTGGTGGAACTGGCGCTGCGGTGGGGTGCCGATCGTATCGAGCTGGCCAACACGCAGTTCTACGGATGGGGCCTCCTGAACAGGGAAGCGCTGATGCCCGGGCGGGACCAGCTCGCCCGGGCCGTGGAATCCGTCAGCCGATGGAGGGAGCGGCTCGACGGGCAGCTGGAGATCGTATGGGTGGCCCCGGATTACTTCGACGGAGTGGCAAAACCCTGCATGGGCGGCTGGGGAGCCGTCTCCCTCACCGTGACCCCGGACGGCACCGCTTTGCCCTGCCCAGCAGCTGCCACCTTGCCCGGCCTTGACCGGGTCAACGTCAAAGACCACCCACTGCGCTGGATCTGGGAGGAATCCAAGCCGTTCAACCTCTATCGAGGCACTGACTGGATGTCCTCCCCATGTCGAACGTGCGACCGGCGCGATCAGGACTTCGGCGGCTGCCGGTGCCAGGCCTTCGCCCTGACCGGCGATGCCACCCGCACCGACCCGGCCTGCTCTCTGTCTCCAGACCACGCGACACTGTCAACCTTGGCTCGGCCGGCAACGAGCGGCGTGACCGAACTGATCCCACGTCGGCCGTAAAACCCGTCAGCCTGAAGGGGAGAACCCCCGCTCCTCCCTGCACACCCTGGACGCGCTGCTAGACCTGGACGGCGCGGTGAAGCCGGAGATGGTGGCCACCGACAACGCGTCGAACTCCGGCATGATGTCCGGCCTGTTCAAGATCCGCGGCTACAACTTCAGCCCGCGGTTTCGGGACTTGGCGGCGCTGTGCGTTGCCGTTTGCGCAAGCCTCGTCTTTGAAGTTCGCCCTCCAGGCACGGGGGTGGGAGGACAACGTCCTGACCAACGCGCCCTGTGGCGGCACTTCGAGTTCTGGTGCGGAATGACCATGGCCCTCGCACGGGTGAGACCCAGTAGGAGTTCGGGCGGGTCGCGGTCGGGCGCCGCTGGCAAGACCTCATGTTCTCGAAGATCGCGACCGTGGCTGCGGCCCTCCTCGTCCTGCCTCTCAACGTCACCCCCGCTTGCGCACATGAGATGGAGACCGAGCCCGTTGCCGATGACCGCGGCCGTCGATCTGTTGCCCAGGCGTCCGAGTCCCGTGATGGCTACCAGCGCACGAGCTTCAAGCACTGGGTCGACGCCGACCACGACGGCTGCAGCATCCGAGTTGAGGTACTGATCTCAGAATCCCGCGTGCAGCCGACGATCGAGCCGGGCTGCAAGGTGACCGCCGGCCAGTGGTACTCCTTCTACGACGGCGTCACCGTCACCACGCCGGGCGTCCTGGACATTGACCACATGGTTCCGCTCGCCGAGGCCTGGGACTCCGAGGCCTCCGCCTGGACCCCGGGGCGCCGCGAGGCTACGCCAACGACCCCGACGCAGAGAGCAATCTGGTCGCGGTCACCGCCCGCACCAACCGGTCCAAGGCCGACCAGGACCCGGCCGAGTGGCTCCCTCCCCTGCTCGACGCCCGCTGCACGTACGCCGCGGACCGGGTCGCCACGAAGCTGCGGTGGAAGCTGTCCGTGGACGACCGCGAACGGGCGGCACTCGCTGAGATCGCGGCGGGGTGTGGGCAGGAGCCCGTCACCTACGAGGCGGCTCCGTAGCTCACAGGCATCAGATGCCGTCTTCCGTCCACGCTCCGTCTTTCCGATCTTCGTTCTGATGCCCCCGGACCGGCACTACAGTGCGCGCCGTGGACATCCCCGACTACATACCCGACTGGTCCGTCTGGATCATGCTCGGCCTTGCGGCACTGCAGGCCATCGGCCTCGTTCCCATCAGCGGCCGACTGCGTGCCTCGGATCCCGCCGTGCGCTCCGAGGCACGCTTGGACCTGCTCGACGCCGTGGGCAGTCTGCTGGCGTTCGGTGGGTTCGGGCTGACGCTGGTGGCTTCTGTGTCCTGGTTCTGGCTCGGGTTGTTCGGCTTCGTTCTCATGACGGCCGGATATGTGGTGAAGGGCGTTCGCCTGTTGCGGGCCCGTCGTCGTCCCACGGGCTGACGCCTGCCGGGACCTAGGGCGTGTCTCTCAGATCCGTCTATGACATCGTCGTACTCGTGATCGAGTCATGGCCGACTCGGCGACTTCTAGGGCAGCGTCGCCTGGCGCAGGGGGAAGGCATGGTTCACAGTCCATTCAACGTTTCTTCGGCGCATGACCAGAGCATGCGCTGGAAGCTTGGCGGGTCTGGGTGGGCTACATGGTCGTGGTCGGTGAACGATGCCGAACAGATGGTGCGCGCCTCGTACGTAGGGCCTGAGGTCCTGGCCGGGTTCATGAACGGTGTCCAGGCTCTGCTCCTCGGGTGCAGTGCGACCTTCGTGACGTTCTTCGACGAGCCGAGCGGGACGAGAGTCTTCTTCAACCAGACAGAGAAGGAAGTCTTCGTTCAGATAGTGGAGTTCGCGGACCTGAACGAGCCGGCGTCCTGGTGGTCGAACGCGAGACTGGTCTGGGCAGGTCGGGTACAAACAGAGGCGTTCGTCAGTGCCTTCATGGCCATGATCGAGGAGCTTCTCTCCGAGCATGGGACACACGGGTACAGGAGGCGCTGGGGCTACGAGTTCCCCGCCTTGGAGTGGGCGGCCCTTCAGGCAGCGCACAGCTCCCGCTGACTCGAACCTAGACCCGCGTCCAGATCAGGATGGCTGCGAGGTGCAGTGCGGCCTGGTAGGCGATGGCGAGCTTGTCCGTTCGCATGGCCAGACCGCGCCATTGCTTGAGGCGATTGATGCACCGCTCAACGGCATTGCGCTGCTTGTATGCCTCGGCGTCGAAGCCGGGCGGGCGACCACCGGCGCGACCTCGCCGCAGTCGGTGACCGACCTGGTCAGCGGGCTGCGGGATCACGGCACGGATACCTCGCCGCCGAAGATGCGCACGGATCGCACGGGATGAATACGCGCGGTCCGCCAGGACGACGTTCGGGCGGGTCCTCGGCCTTCCGGTTCCGCTTCGGGGAACACGGATACCGGCCATGACGGTCTCGAAGGCCGGGGCGTCGCCCGCTTGGCCAGCAGTGACGCGGAGGGTCAAAGGCCGTGCATGGCTGTCGCTGACGAGATGGACCTTCGTAGTCAGGCCGCCGCGGGAACGTCCGAGCGCGTGGTCATCGGGCTCGACACGAAACGGCGCCCCTTTTTCCTGGCTCCGGCGGCGTGCTGGTGGGCCCGGCAGACAGTCGAGTCCACCGACACGGTCCAGCCGATGTCGTCAGCACCGTCGGCCGCTGCCAGGAGCGCGGCGAGGATCTGTTCCCAGGTGCCGTCCACGGCCCACCTGAGCAGCCGTTTGTGAGCGGTCTGGAATGAGCCCAGCTCATCCGGCAGGTCCCGCCAAGGCGAGCCGGTGCGGTACTTCCACGCGATGGCCTCCAGGGTTCGACGGTGGTCGGCCCATCGCCGACCACGGACCGGATCGGCCGGCATCAACGGCTCGATCCTGTCCCACATCGCATCAGTGATCACCCACCGGACAGACACATCCGATCAACCGACGAGCAGACCAAGGAGACACGCCCTAGGTGTCGGCCCCCAGGTCGTGCCACATGGCGTCCCGTAGGGCTTGATACGCCTGGTCGTAGCGGCGGCGGCCTACGGCGTACGAATCGTTGTGCGTCAGTTCGATGCGCTGCCCGAGACCCACGTGCTCCACGGCATGTTCCAGTCGCTGAGGCCGTTGTCCGGGGCCACCGTGGCCTTGTCCGCGGAGTTCTTGACGATCACGACGTCACCGGTCATCGAGTTGTCGAAGAACCATGCGGCGGGCAGCTTGCCTTCGTCGGCGTTCCTGACGTCCTTCAGACCGACGCAGCCGTGGCTGGTGTTGACCTTGCCGAAGACCGAGTCGCCGCCCCAGTAGTTGCCGTGGATGAACGTGCCCGAGTCGGTCAGGCGCATGGCGTGCGGCACGGCCTCGATGTCGTAGGAGGGCTTGCCGTTCTTCTCCGTGAGGCCGACGGTCGCACCGTTCATGTGGATCTGCCGGTACTTCTCGGAGATGACCATCTGGCCGTTGTACGTCGGGTGCTCGGCGCTGCCGGACGAGATAGGGATGGTCTTGATCGTCTTGCCGTCCCGCACGACGGACATCTGCTTCGTCTTGGCGTCGACGGTGCTGATCTGGCTCCGGCCGATCTTGAACGTGACCGTCTTCTGGACGCCGTCGAGGCTCATCTTGACGGTGACGGTGGAGCCGGGCTTCCAGTAGTGCTCGGGGCGGAAGTCCAGCCGGCTGCTGTTGAGCCAGTGACCGACGATCTGCTCGCCGCTGCTGGAACTGACCTGGATCTTCGACTTCACGGCGGCCTTGTCGCCGATCGCCTTGTCGAAGTTGAAGGTCACGGGCATGCCCACGCCGACGGTCGAGCCGTTCTCAGGGGAGAGGTGCCCGAGGAAGTCGTTGGCCGGGGAGACCGTGGCGATCGCCGCGTTTTCGTTGGCGGAGCGGCCCTTCGCGTCCTCGGCCTCCGCGGCGACCTGATATCGGGTGGCCTGCTTCAGTGGGCCGTTCGGCGCCCAGGACGTGCCGTCCGCGGACAGGGTGCCCGGAACCTCGGTGCCGGTCGCGACGGCAGTCATGGTCACTTTGGTGAGCTTGCCGTTACTTACGGTGACACTCACGGGGTCGTTGATTCCTATGCCGTGGGCCCCACCGGGCGTGATCTCTATTCGGGCATCGGAAGCGTCCTGGGTGTCCGCCCGATCCGCCCGTGCCTGCTTTTCAGGGTGAGCCCCGGTGTCGCCGGTGGCGGCGTAGCTGGTACCGGTCAGGGCCGTCAGTACGAGGGCCCCGGCCGAAGCCATCAGTACGGCGCCTCGCTTGCGTGCGGTGATCAAACGCTTCTCCCGGGCCACTGGTCGTTGAATCCCCCGGCCGATCGACAGAGGGGCAGTCAGTCCTAAGGGGATATTTTTACCCATTGGTCCGTTTTAATGGGAGGATTGTGACGGGTTTCACGCGTTATATGCCCGGCACTGAGATCTGCCAGACGGCCGGATGGCGTGTGATCGATCCGCTCTCGTCGACCGCTGCAGGGCTTACGGCGACAGGTCTGGCGGAGGCCTGGTTCATCGGCGCTCGGTGCAGCGCTGTATGGGTTGGTTGGCGCACCACCCTCCGGCCACAGCGTCGCTTGCCGCCGCCACCCGCGTGAGCGCGGGCGGGCACCGTCACGGACGAGAGCAGCCGCTGCCGCGCCCCGTGTCCGCGTACTCGCTCGCACTGGCTCTCCGTACACGTCGAAGCCGACGCTGGCGGAAGTCTCGGCGGCAGTGTCGAAGATCCGCACCTCCTGGCCGGCAGCGGGTCCCATGCAGACGAGGGCCCGGTCGAGCTCCGGCCGTCTCAGGCTCGGCCCGTCACAGAGCTCGCCTCGCGCAAGGGCGACCAGGTCGGTGGTGACGCGCTCGAAGTCGCCGATCTCGGGCCATTCGGCCCCGCCGCCCAGTTCGTGGGTGAGCGTGG
Organism: Streptomyces sp. NPDC048643; assembly: GCF_040650615.1. Lineage (NCBI taxonomy): Bacteria > Bacillati > Actinomycetota > Actinomycetes > Kitasatosporales > Streptomycetaceae > Streptomyces > Streptomyces sp. NPDC048643. The sequence goes on along the minus strand of NZ_JBEZHO010000027.1, from coordinate 70,141 downwards.
CCAGCGGGACCGGCGCCCCGTTCGCGGCCGGGTCAGCAGACCATGGATCCGGGCCCCATCAGGCTGCCGAACCTGCGGGTGCAGCAGAGGGTCGGCAGGGACGATGAGGTATTCGTAGGGTGGTGGCCTCACTACGCAAGGTCAGTCTGGGCGTGAACAGATGCGCATGCTGGCTGCCGAAGGCCTTGCGCGGGGTGAGAAGAACACGGCGGTCGCGAAGGATCTTCGGGTCAGTGTGCGGTCGGTGGAGCGATGGCGCCGTTCCTGGCGTGAGGGCGGATTCCAGGCCCTGAAAGCGTCCGGGCCGGCGAAGCGTCCGAAGGTGGACGACCGTGACTTCGCGTTGCGGGAACCGCTGCTGCTCGCTGGAGCGGTGGCTCAGGGCCGGTCAGCGACGGCGAGCACCTCTGTCACGCGGCCACACCCGAGGCCGCACCACTGCGGCCGCCACAGCGACAGGCCACCGGCCTTCGACCGGGATCTACCGCCGGCGAAACGTCGTGGAATGCTGCCTCAACCAGCTGTACCCGACGGCTTCGACGTGCAAGAGGACCGGCTCAGGCCCGGAGTAGGGCTGTCATCCGGCGGTAGCTGATAAGGGATGGGCCAACCCCAATGGCCGCAGACTCACTGTTTCACCTGCGCTGATGGTACGCAGACGTACGCGGCTGGCCGCCGTTGTTCGTCGGTGGGGTCACGAAGTTGGACGCTCACTCATGCCGACCGCAGCTGAGCAAGTTCAGGTCGTTCGAGACCATGACTTGGGCGAGGCGTCCGGCGCTAGCCACGACTTCGGGCCAGGCTGCGGTCTGAAGGTACTCGGCGTCGGTGTCGTGGGAGGCCTCGACCGCGGCAGCGTTGAGCGCAACACCGAGGGCCCGCATGAGGGCTACCTCTTCGTCGGTTCTCAAGCTGACGCCGAGGTACCGCTCGGGCTCATCGGCGTCACAGAAGTCATCGAAGAGCGTATGGAAGACGTGGTCAATGTTCTCGAACTTCGAAGGGTCCAACCACACGTCCCGCTGCCACGGTGGATTGGCCAGAGCCAAGACAACAGGTACGACGTGGACACGATGACGCGCAATGACTTGGGCCTCTTCGCTCACAAGACCGAGCCTAAGCGACCACAGGAGTCCGATCCCAGCCCGCTTCTGCTGTTGTCGCCAGCTGCTGCGGCTGCCGGACAGAGTCACCCACGTACGCCCCGTCCAACCTCGTTGATGTCAGCCGTTGATGTCAGACCGACGGGTGCTCGCTGAGCAGAAGAGCGCGCACGAACTGAGTACACCGCTCGTCGCCGGCCTCCAGGACACGAAAGTTCCGACGCGCCTCCGCGAGACTCAGCCGGCCGTTCGGGCCGCCCCGAACCAGGTCGGCATCCTGGTCATCCCGCCCATCAAGGTGTTCCAACATCCGACCACGTCTGACCCGCGTCGGGGCGGTGTCCCGCGTGGCCGCTGGCTCGGTGAGCGGGATTTCCCGTGGTTCCCCGCGCTGTCTCGCACGGCACATAACTCTGTGGCCGCGGTGTGGCGTCATGCCGGATGATCGAGCCCATGGATGCTGTCGTTCAGCGGGTGCGCACGTCGTGGACGAAGAAGTCGCGCGGCGGTCCCGACGCTGCCCTGAGGAACGCTGCTCCGACAGTCTTCTTGCTGCCTCCCGGACTGCGGGCCGCCCTCCACGACATCGCTATGCGGGAGTCCGATTCCTTCGAGCCTCATATGCAAGTGCAGGATCTGTCGGCGCCCGGAACGATCCTCCGCCAGGCCGATGGGGTGCTCCGCGTGGATCCACCGGAGATGACCGTGTTCGGCATGCCACGACGCAATCGGCGCCCGCCGGCCATTCGCCTGGCTCCCACCCAGTGGCTGCAATGGCAGATCAACTACCGGTTCGTCGGCAGATGCGACGGGGCCTGGTCCTATCAGCTGGAGACGTTCAACATCCTTTTTGGCTCTGCTACGCCCGACGTGTTTCTGGGGACACCGACCCATCGAGTAGACGAGCGGCGGACTCTGCGCTGAAGTCCGCGGCACTGAGACCTGCTGTTGCGCCACGACGGCCCGAGGCGGGAGCTGAAACCGCCTGCCGGTGGCGGGACCTTCTGATCCGTAGCTCGATGTGGATCAGTTGGTGGCGTGCAAACCAGTTGCGCTGCTGTTCTTCATGGACGCTGCCGGGTGGGGCCGGTTGCTGTGCTTGCTGGACTTGCCTGCTGTACTGCCGGTACATGCGGCCGGCCGAGAGACGCTGAAGCCGCCCGCCCGGGGTATCCGCCTGAACATGCTTGCTCTGACTGCCTACCGCTCCTACCACGGCGCAACGACCGTGTGGGCCTTCGTCGTTGCCATCCTCATCGTGCTGGTGGCTGGTTGGTACATCCGACGCCGAAGGTAGCCGCGACAGCCGCACATCGACTTCCGCGGGTCCGGCGGGCCGCTTGGCCGACACGCCCATCCATGACGCCATGGCGCCCCTGACCGCGCCGGACGACGGGGCCGTGCCCTTGCATGAGGGGGAAGCTCCCAGTCGGTCTGCGCACGGCGCCCCCTTGCCTCGACAGGGAGAGCGCGATCACCACAACAGGAAAGCGGTGATCGGCCATCCTGGCAGCGCGAGGAGGAATCCCATGACGGCCAGGCTCATGCCGCGCTGGCCCCGTCGCGCCACCTGGATGCCGGCGGTGATGCTGAAAACGAGCACCAGCGGCGTGAAGACGAGCAACGAAACAAGCAGCCCCAGGACGCCGAGACCGAGAAGCAACAGCAACGACAGCAGCGAGAGGACCAGCGCGGTGATGGCGGCGCCGTTCCACGCTGTCGGCGGGTGTACCGGTTCGCCGGGCGAGCGGTAAGGGCCGGACGAAGCATGCCATTGTGGGCCCGTGTATGGGCCGGGTGGCCTGCCTGGGGTCGGATCGGGATGCGTCATCGGGTGGTGCCCTCCTGGCGCCGCGACTGAGGTCGAGCGGTGCACCGACCCGGCCAAAGATTCGCACACAGGTGCGATGTGGGCTACCTCGACCCAGGCGGGGTGGTTGCCGTAGCCCGGTTCTGTACCGTTTAGGGCCTATGGCTACTGCCAGGTTCCCTTGCGGATTCGGCGAAGGTGCAAGGCTCCGGCAGTCCAGCTTGCGACCAGCAGCGCAGCGGCGGACTCAAGCACGGGGTTGGAGGCGTACCCATCCATGACCAGTCCGGCGAGGTAGAGCGCCACATTGCAGCACCCCAGCGCAAAAAAGGCACACCGAGGCCCTGCCGAGATGGCTGTGGCCTGTGCCGGCGCGGCAGCGCCGGTGGTCGCTGAGCAGGCCCCGGAGTCCAGCACCGCGCGCAGCCGCGGGGACGCCACGCCCCTCACGTAGGTCTGGCCGGCGGCGAATTGCTGGACACGGTGCGGGTCCACGTCGTAGCCGACGACCCACCTCTGCGGCGCGTACGGCCAGGGGAAGCCCCGCCTAACCGTGACCGGCGACGACTGTCTGCATGGCAACTCCTACTCGGTTGCGGTGCTTGAATGGACCTTCGTTCCTTATCCAGCAAGGAGAAATGCCGTGCCCCTGGTGTCTGTCGTGATGCCCGTGTACAACTCGGCAGCGACGTTGAGCGCAGCGGTCCGGTCGGTGCTCACGCAGACCCACAGCGACCTGGAGCTGCTGGTCACCGACGACCAGTCCTCCGATGGCTCCATGGACCTGCTGCGCGAGTTCGCCGAGCAGGACGAGCGCGTCCGGCCGGGCTCGGCGCCCGAACAGGGCGGTGCGGGCCGGGCCCGCAACCTCGCGATCGAGCGGGCCCGCGGTGACTACATCGCCTTCCTCGACAGCGACGACATGTGGCTTCCGGAGAAGACCGAGAAGCAGCTCGCCTTCGCTGCGGAGGCTACTGCGCCCTTGACGTTCACCTCGTACTTCAAGATGGACGCCGGCTACGACGGCGAGAGCACCGACTGGGTCCCGAACGGCCGGGTGATCCGTGCGCGGGCGCACGTGGACTACCGCGCGATGCTGGTCCAGGACCACATCGGTGCTCTCACCGCCATGTACGACCGCAATGTCCTGGGCACGAGGCTGATGCCGGAGATGCGCAAGCGCCAGGACTACGCACTGTGGCTGAGCATCATGCGAGACGGTGCTGAAGCCCGGGGCCTGGCTGAGCCGCTCGCTGTGTACCGAGCGCACCAGGCCGGATCGCTGTCCTCCAACAAGCTGTCCTTGGTCAAGCACAACTGGTCGCTGTACCGCGAGCACGAGCATCTGTCGGCCCCGCGGGCGACGCGGGCGCTGGCCGGCGCCGTGTGGCAGTCGCTGCGCAACTCGCGCATCTGACCCCCGGCACGGGCCCACAGAGCCATGTACGCGACCGCTTCTGTGGGCGCCCGCCCCGTCGCGTGCCGCGTGCTCGAGGACCGAACCCGGTTGCCGGTGCCGTCGCTCGGCTACGCTGCCGAACCGTCGCCGGCACCGCTGATACTTCGGCGGGGCGTCGTCCGCGATCGCGCTGCGGACCGTGTTCCTCGCGACCCCCAGCTTCCTCGCGATCGCCCGGACCGGCATCTGGTCGGCGACTGCCGCTGGGCCGAAGCGCAGGCAGGTCATGGCCGATAGATCGACGGCGGACCTGTACGCGTGCCGAGAAGACTCATCTGCACCAGAGCGGGAGGGCCGTTGGTACGGCCCGTAGCATCGGCAACGAGGGAGACCATGAGCGTGCGCAGTTCCATTGCGGGCTCGGACAGGGCGTACGTGCGCAACACGAGTTCCAGCATCACCGCGTCGAACTCCGCTCCGAAGTTCCAGTACCGGTCCGGATCTCGTTCTGCCTCAGCCCGGACGATGCCCCACCCGCAGCCCTCGGACGTTTCCACTGGGCCGAACCCGGCCCGGTAGATTGCGTGCCCCGTCCAGCTTCTCAGCAGCTGGACGGTGTCGCCCTCGGAGACCACGTTCCATTTGCCCTCCATCGCGCGGCTGACATGACCAAGCCGAATCGCGTCCCGCTCATCGTCACTCCAAACGCACGCGGGTAGGACCGTCAAGGGTTCCGGGCGCACCATGGAAGTCTCCATGGGCGAGAATCGTAGTCGCCTGTGTTCCCAGGCACGGAGGGCGAGCTGACAGCTCCGTGCTCTTCACGTTTCTGGATTGGCCAGGACGAGCTGCCGGAGCCGGCCTGAGCGGAGCCAGGCCTCAACTGCCCATCTCTCACATACCCTTGACCCTTGAGACTCCCACCGCGGATGATCCGCAACACTCGTCTCCTCGACCTGGTCAACACCGTGGACCTCAAACTCGTCGGCGCTGCATTCGGGATGACGGCCGAGTCGACGCTGATCAATCTCGCAGACCATGTCGACGACGGACGTCTGCCCGATCGCAGAACCATCGGCTGAGGGACGGCAAAGTCTGCTGGTCACCAGACACTTCATCATTCAGACTCGGACGGGTACGAGAGGACCTCGCGGGAGACCCGCGACCGAAGGGGGATCGACGATGGCCCACCTGCAACTCGTCTGGGTCCTGTCCGGACACGGTTGGGCCGACTGCACCGTCCGTGACCACCGTGCGGAAGTCGAACTCACGGTCTCTTATGTCACTGCCGGCCCCGAAGAACTCCTGACAGCAGCAACACGTCTGGTCGTCGGCGAGACGGAATGCCGAGCACAGTTCGAGGCCGAGCCCACCGCGTTCCGTTGGATCTTCTGTCGTGAAGACACCAACGTGTGGATCCGCCTACTGGAGCTGGCCGACGGCAAAGGCCACGACAACACGGGGACCGAGATCTGGTCCACTCAGCAGACCATCGACGTCCTAGCCCGAACAGTGATCCGTTGCTTCGACGAGATCGTGAGGGAGTACGGCGAAAGCACGTACCGCGGTAAATGGGGCGAGCACTTCCCTCGCACCGAGCTCGAAGCCCTCAGGACCGCGTGGCGCGAACACCGAGGCGACTGGACAACATCCTCGACACCATCGAACCCGTGAAGTTTCGGCAGTACCGATGAGTGGCTTGATCCCGCGCTTCCACATCAGGCGGCGGTACTTGTCGAAGTCGTAGCCGCCATCGGCGAACAGCCACTTGGGCCGGTTCCTCGGACGGCCCCGGAGCCCGCCTGTACGAGGGATCGCGTCGAGCAGCGGAATCAACTGCGTGACGTCGTAGAGGTTTCCGCCCGTCAGCGAAACCGCGAGCGGTGTCCCCTGCCGGTCAACGATCACGTGATGCTCGCATCCGGGCCGTCCGCGGTCGACAGGTGAAAGGCCGACGTGATCCCCCCTTGAGCGCCCGGACGTGGGAGCCGTCGCCTGCGCAGTCGTCCATGTCCAGCGCGTCTCCAGCGCGCAGTTCAGTCAGCAGAGCACGCAGAGCACGGTGCACTGCCGACCAGACTCCGGCCTCGGTCCAGTCCCTCAGCCGACGCAAAGCCGTCACCCCAGAGCCCACCGACTCCAAGGACATCACGCCATGCGACACCCGTCCGCGGCACGTACATGACGCCCGCAAGTGCTGCTCGATCGGGAACGCCCAGCGGCCCAGGGTGGCGGCGCCGCTCGGGAGCGGGCGGCAGCAGCGGGGCTCCCCACTCCCACAGTTCGTCAGGACCAAAATCGGCACGCGGCCAGGACACCCTGCCGACCAAGATCATCGAATGCGAGGCCCGCAGCTGAAGTCATCCTGAAACGATCAGTTAGACACAGGAGACCTGCGGGCTCAGATCCGAGAGGTGAGCTCCGCGACGATGTCCGCCGCCGGCTGCGACCTCTTCGCGAGTGCGACACTCTGCCCTGCCCACATCGAGAGCGCCTCGATGTCACCCGTCGTCCCGGTCATGGGCGGCGCCGGCTCGTAACGGACGATGGGCTCGCCGGAGCTGAAATGCGCGATCACGTCGCCGGCGCCTGGCCGCTGCGCGAGCGGAGGGCGGCCCGCGGCCTGCCACGCGTCGGCGGTCGAGTTGCGCAGCGCGCGGTGGGGAGAGTCGGGCCATCCGACCGAGTACAGGTTGGCGTACCGCTGCGGGTCGGTCTCTCCCGCGGCGATCAGACGGCGCCGGTAGTCGTCGTGGATCGGCATCTCCTCGGCCAGCAGGAACCGCGTGCCAAGCCACGCGGCCTGCGCACCCAGCGCCAGCACCGCCGCGACGCCCCGCGCGTCACCGATGCCGCCGGCCGCGATCACCGGAACCGGCGCCACCGCGTCCACCACAGCCGGCACGAGAGGCAGCGTCGCGACGGTGCCCCAGACGTGCCCGCCGGACTCCCAGCCCTGCGCCACGACCACGTCCACGCCGGAGTCGACCGCCCGCCGCGCCTCCTCGGCGGTGCCGACCGTGTGCAGGACGATCCCTCCGGCGTCGTGGACCTGCTCGGTGTAGCCGCTGGGGTCGCCCAGGAAGAACGACACGATCCGCAGGCCGGCGTCAAGAGCCTGGTCAAGGCGACGGTGCCGATCCTCGGTAAGCACGAGATTGCCGCAGAACGGCCGCTCGGTCAGTGCCGCCGTCTCACGGACCACAGCTGCGACATCGTCCGACCACGACAGCGTCAGCATGCCGAGCGCGCCGGCGTTCGACACTGCCGCGGCCAGCGCGGGAACCGCAACCATGGGCGCCAGGACGATCGGCTGCTCGATCCCGAGCAAGGCGCACACCGGCGTGGGCATCGCGTTCATCCCTTGCCCGGCTGGACATACGAGTTGGGCATCGAGTCGGGGGCCCGGCGATCCCATCCGTGAAACTTCGAGAAGTCGCCGGCGTCCCAGGCTTCGTGCAGTCCCGGGCTGCTCAGATCCCAGTCCGGGCGGATCTCGCGGGTTACCGTCCGCAGGTCGTGCCACAGGTCGACGAACGACGGGCGCCCCCAGAACCAGTAGCCGTTGTAGACGCTGTGGACCACCAGCCCCGGCTTGAGCACGAGCGTGTGCGGGATCATCGGGTTGTGCTCGGGGTCGGTGTACTCCTGGATGTCCAGAGCCTGCTGGACGGTCCGCTCGGGGTCGGACAGGAAGGGCCAGTGGGCGCCGACGGAGGCACGGAACTCCTGCAATGTGTGGTGGTCGTCGGTGGCGATCGTGGCTACCTGCGTATAGGCCACCGCGATCTTCGCGTAGTTCTCGGCCAATTCGCGATGCTGCCAGTTCTCCTTCGGACAGTAGTGGCCACGCGCGAGCGTCAGGATCAACGGATCGCCGCCCTGGATCTCACTCAGCGTGCGGACGGTACCGGTGTGGTCGGGCAGCGCGAAATCGGGAAAGGTCCCGCCCGGGACGATGTCAGAACGCACGGGATGACCGCCTCTCCTGCGATGCCGCGGGTGCGACCCACCCACGGCGCAGCGCAGTGTCTGTGTGCTGTACGTCAGGACATGGCTGTGCAGGGAGGCACGAACATGCCTGCTGCTGCCGTTGATGTGTGACCGTCTGCGCTTCCGCGCACACCTCCGCGTCGCTCCAATGGCCTCAAGCGGGGAGCCATCCGTGTACAGCTGTCCGCGAATCTTCCGAGGGCGAGCTGGTGAATCACCGGCCACTTCGAAAGGCGAACCTACCGTCAGTGCACATCATCAACGGATCATGAGACCGACAAGTGGAGGCACCAGATGGCCGATCTCCCGCCACCGCCAGAGGGAATTCTGCTGGCCCACTTCATCGTCTCGGACGATGTCGAACGCTCCCGACGCTTCTACACCGAAGTGCTCGGCGGCCGACTGGCCTACTCCGGACCTGGAGGCCTGACCTACGTCGCACTGGCCAACAGTTGGATCATCATCAACGGCGGCGGAGGCCCGACGGACGACAAGCCATCGGTCACCCTGGAGGCGCCGCGCGATTCCAGCCGGGTCAGCAGTTTCCTCAATATCCGCGTCAAGGACATCTACCCCTTGTACGAGGAGTGGAGCGCCCGAGGTGCCCAGTTCCTGACGCCGCCGAAACAACACGCGTACGAGATCCGCTGCTACATCCGTGACCCTGACGGCCATTTGATCGAAGTGGGGCAGGCCACCGACCCGGAGGGAGACTGGACACCGGCTCACTGGCCCCCGAGTTCCCGCTCCGGCGACTCTGAGTGAGCTCGGAGAACGCGCATCGCGCGTCGCGCCCCGCTGTGAACCTTGACTGCGCGAGTTACCGATGGCGCCCGTCTGAGCCAGGTCGCTTGACGTCGCGGTCACGGCCTGCAGCACGTTGGTGACCTGGCGGCCTGGTACGTTCCACCCGGTTCCGCAGTGCCAGGCCGCCACATCATCGGTTCGCAACGGAGGCAAGACACGTCCCGGTGCACGAGGGTGTGTCCGTCCACGCGATGCGTCGGTGGAGAGGACAGCGCGCAGGCTTCCCCCGGCCCTCCGCGCAGTTGTTGAGGGCCCTCTCCTCTGCAGCGCACCATCCGGGGCGAGCCCTCAGCGTTTCGTCCGCTCCGTACTGGCCGGTCCAAAGGCACCCTGCTGTCGGCCCTCCAGGTGCCCACTTGTGCGCGACGTTCCGGGCGCGACGACGCAATCGGAAAGCAGTGCGCACGACCGGCATCTCCCCCTCGTCCTCGTCAGCCGTGGCCGGCCCGCACCGGGTGGCTCCGGGGCCAGCCGGTGCGGGCTGGCCCCGTCGTCGGATCCGCCGCGGTGCGGGTTGAACGGACCTCCCCGGCAGGACGACCGAGGGCGATCGAATCGCTTTCACCGTAGGAGTGGTGGGGCCGCCCTCCTGGGGTTTCACGGGGGCGGCGAGCGCCGGGCGCCTTGGCGGTCAGGTCTGACACTGGGAGGTCGCGGCGCCGGTCCAGTTGCTCCAGGCGCCTCCCGCGGGTTTGACGTGGACGCGAATCTCGACTTTGGCGTTGACGACGAAGCAGACGCGGGTGGTGCTGCCGATTTCGGTGGGGCCAGTGGTCGTACGACGAGGGACGAGGGTGCGTCCGTTGCCGATCTTGACCCAGTGGCCGCCGGAGACGACGCGGAAGAAGGCTTCGTACTCGACGTGGGCAGCGTGGGGGCTGGTGTTGGTCAGGACGACGTGGGCCTTGATGTCGCGGGTGTAGATGCGTCCCTCCTTGCCCTTTTCGGCGCTGATGCAGCCGTTGGCGGCGATGCCCTGGGTCGAGACGGATCCGCCGCAGGCGACAGCGGCGGCGTGGGCGTTGGTGGTGGCGGGAAGCAGCAGGGCGAGCGCGGTGGCGGAGGTCACGGCTGCGGTGCGCGTCAGACGCATGGAGGTCCTTCCGGTGGAGGAATGTCCCATCTTCCACCGGGATTTCGCGTATTTCTTTCTCCGCCACCCTTTCGCGTGATCTTCTTCCCCACGTAGTCCGGCGCGGGGGCGCGTGCGAGCATACGGGCAGCGTCGCAAGCCGGTTCGCGGGCCGCATCGGCCGCGGTCATCAATGTCCCGAGGCGTCCCGCGTCGAAGGATCTGACCTCCGTGACAGGTGACCTGCTCTGTTTCGTCGTTGACCTCAGTTGATCTGGTTCGTCATCCTGATCGCTGCACTACTCTGCCGAGCCATGAACCCGGAACACTGGTTGGCAGACACCCGGACCTCCTACGACACGGTCGCGGTCAGCTATGCCGACCAGCTACGCGAGGCTCTGGCCGAGGCGCCGTATCTTCGGGCGGCTCTGGCGCTGTTCGCCGACTTGGTGCACGGCGCCGGCGGTGGGCCAGTAGCAGACGTGGGCTGCGGACCTGGACATGTCAGCGCTCACCTGCACGACCTGGGTGTGGATGCCTTCGGCATCGACCTTTCATCCGTGATGATCGACGTGGCTCGACGGGACCACCCCCGCCTGCGGTTCGAGGTGGGCTCGATGACCGACCTCGACCTCGCCGATGCTTCAGTCGTCGGCCTTCTCGCATTTTGGTCGTTGATTCACGTCCCCGACGAAGCAGTCCCTACGGTGTTCGGCCACTTCCGGCGGGTACTGCGTCCCGGCGGACCACTGCTGCTCGGCTTTCACGTCGGCGACGAGTCGAGGCTGAAGACCCATGGCTACGGCGGCCACCCGATGAACGTCCACGTTCACCGCCGCCAGCCTGACCAAGTTGCGGCCTGGCTACGCGATGCCGGGTTCACCATCGAGGCCCACATGCTGATCGACCCCGACGCGAGCGTTCCAGGTTCGGTCCTCTTCGCGCGCCGTCAGTCCTGACCACTCGAACGTGGCCCAGTCCGAAACAGCAGAGCCAGACCGAACCAGCTGAGGCAGCCTCCGGCAACCACCGCCCGGGATCACACCACCTGCGCGGAGTACCTGGCGCTGTCGGTCCCGGCGCAGACGCTGCGGGGCAACCTCACCGACTGGGGCCGATACATCCGGCCGGGCACGGTCGTCGTCAGCCTGATCAAGGGCATCGAGACGGAGACAGGGCTGCGGATGTCGCAGGTGATCCACGAAGTGACAGGAACCCGAACTCCTCGGTCCCCCACGTCTCCCGCTCGCCATCCCCCACACCCCACCCCGCCAGCCGGATGCACACGCCGCCGGGCCCGGGGCGCCGACAACGACCATGCCGCAACAGGGACAGACCGCACGCCGGAATCACCGAAGGGGTGAAACGGCGTCGGGACGGCGCCGGGTGCTCACACACAAACGCCAGCCACTTCACCCCTGACAGCACATGGCGCCCTCGCTATATCGGTCAGAGGCAGCGCGTGCCCGTCGCCAGCGGCCGGTCCGTTGCTTGCGCCCCACCTCGGAGCCATCCGTCTGGAGCGGCACCGCCTGCACGACACCGACGGGGTGCGCGACACCTACCAGTCGTTCGCTGCCGTCCTCGCCCAGCTCATCTGAGAGTCGTTCGGAGACCGGGCGGCGGACAGCCGTGACGGCGTGCACGAAGTGTCTCGAGTCGATCGAGCGTGGGGCTACGGCGTGACCTGACGGCCCCCTGACGTTCCGGGGTGCCGTCGATGCGGGCGGTTCTGGGAAGGCATGCAGGAACCCGTGGCGCGGCCGGGCGTTGGATTGACCCGTCGGGCGACGTATCGAGCAGCGCAGCACACCCCAAGGAGCGGATGCCTGTGCGCTCAGCCCGCGATGCGCACGCCGAACTGGAAGGATCCGATGGTGCTCATCGACTCGTAGCGCACATAGGCGCCCGGGTACGGGGCGTGCAGCACCTGGTTGTTGCCCGCGTAGAGGCCGACATGCTCGGTGTTGTTGAAGAAGACCAGGTCACCGGGCTTGAGCGCGCTCATGCCGATCCGCGTTCCGTCGTTGACCTGCGTGTAGGTGACGCGGGATATCTGGACCCCAGCCTCCCCGTACGCCCACTGTGTAAGGCCCGAGCAGTCGTAGGAGCCGGGGCCCGTGCCGCCCCGGGCGTACGGCTTGCCGATCTGCGTGGCGGCGGCGTTCAGCGCAGCGGCGCCGAACGGGGAGGCGGCCACCTCGTTGCCGAGGTCGACCTGCTGCGCGGCTGTCCGACTGGCCCGGTGTTCGGCGTCGGCGATCTCCTGGCGTTCGGCCGCGGTCAGCGTGTTCAGCAGCTTCTGCGCCTTGCTGAGCTTGCCCTGCACCTCTTTCTTCTTCTCGCCCAACTCGGTGCGGGTATCTGCGAGGTCCTTGAGCTTCTGCGCGGCCTCGGCACGCTGCTGGGCCAGCTCGCGCTGCTTCGCCTGGACCTTCTGCAGCGACTCCACCTGCTGCGCGGAGAGTGACTCCAGCGTTGACGCCTTGTCGAGGTAGTCGTCGGGGTCCGCGGAGAGCAGCAGCTGGACGGACGGGTCAATGCCGCCGGAGCGGTACTGGGCGCTGGCCATCGCGCCGATGCCCTCGCGCAGTTCGTTGAGTTCGTCCTGCTCGCGGGCGACCTTGTCCTGTAGCAGGGCGATCTCCTTCTGAAGCTTCTCCTGCTTCTCCTTGGCCCCGTCGTACTGGTTGGTGGCCCGCTCCGCCTCTTTGTAGAGCTTGTCGACCTCGGACTTCACCTCGCTCTTCGCCGGCTTGGGGGCCGCGTTGGCGGCCTGCGAGGTGAGCGCCACGGCAGCGGCGGCGGTCGCGGTCATCACCGTGACGCGGGCGCGGCTGGGTGACTTGGGTCGGCGGTGAAGCGCCACGAAGACAGGCTCCTTCTTCCTTCAGCGCCCGCCCAACTGCCCGTGGACGGCGCCCCCTTCACCGCCACTCACTCCTTGCGAGCGATTGTCCGTGCGAAGGTTCGAGACCTCACCTTAGTGATCTTCTTGTGACCGTTTCAAAGTTTGACGAGAACAATTGAGATCATCTTCCGCATCTATTGCGCACAAATCAATCACAATCCGCCCTCTCGCGATCAGGGGTGTCTACGGCGTGGTCCTCTTCGCCGTCGCGGCCCGTTCGCAGGGGTCTACCGCGCCGTCGGAGACACCGGCTTCTCCGCTTTCACCGCCGCCCGCCTCTACGGCACCTGGCGCCTGCGGCAATGACCCACTCGCCCTTCAGTGGGAGGGGCTACAGCGGCCGAAGGAGGCCAGCAGCGCCCGCACCCCGCGCTCATCCAGGCCGAGTGCCGCGGCGGCTTGCCCGAGGTGTGCGCCCCGGCGCGCGTCGCGGGCCGGCCAGTACGCGGTCTGCGTCGCGAGGACCTCCACGCGCCGGGCGGCGACCCCTCAAGGCCCGGGCCTGTGACGTTGAACCGGCTGCCCGGCGGCGATACGCGCCGCTGACGCGGCCGGCCCCGGGCTCCTCAGTGGAGTCCGGGCCCGGCCTTGTTGGTACGGCGCGCGGTGTCGGGGGTCAGTCCCGGGACGCCACCACCCTGGTGAGGGTCAGCACACGCCCCGTGTCAGCGACGATCGGATCCTCCCGGGCCGGACCGGATGTCCACTCCGGGTCGGCGAACTCCGCGCAGGTGCGGTTCCACAGCAACCACTCCCGCCAGCCGTCCTCCAAGGCGTCCGCTGTCTCCACCGTGACCACCCCGCTCCGCTCCCAGGTCCGTCGCCACCACTGGGCGGTCCGGAACGTCCAGAAGTCCGCGTCGGCCGCCCACTGCGACAAATGCTCCGGCACCGGCTCGGCGTCGAAGTCGATCCTCGTCCCCGGCGCCGCCATCGCGATCTGCCCGCCCGGCCGCACGCACCGTGCCAGCGTCGGCAGGTAGCGGACGTCCGTCCCGAAGTAGTGATAGGCGTCCACGCTCACGACCGCGTCGAAGTAGCCGGCCGCAAAGGGGAGTTCGTGTGCCTCGACGCTGAGAGGCGTCACCGTTCCCACGCCGGTGTCGACTTCCCGTACCCGTCGCCAGTTGTCCCCGGGGGCTATCCACAAGTCGGCCGCTGTGACGTGCACGCCGAACTCGCGGGCCAGGAACACCGAGGTGAGAGCCGTTCCGCAGCCGAGATCGAGCACCCGCATCCCCGGCTCCAGCCGCATCGCGCCGGTCAGCCACTCCATGAGCCACAGCGGATGCGGTCCCATCACGTTGGCCATCACCCACGCCGGGTCGTACGCCGCGCTGCGCGGATACGGGGGCAGCGCCAACCGCTCGGCCAGCACACCGGGTTCGACCACAGGCGACGCCCACAGCGAGACCCGCCCGCCACCGTCGCCCGTCTCTTCGGGCTGCCGCGAGGCGACGACCCGTGCGAGCCCCAGCGTCTGACCCGCATCCGCCCGCAGCAGTGCGACGACCCCGGCCGCACGCTCCCCGGGATCGGTCTCCAGCACCGCCTCCTCCCAGGCGAGCCAGTGCGCCGCGCCGTCCGGGAGGAGGTCCGCACGGTCGACGTCCACCTTCCCCGAGGACTCCCAAAGCCGCCGCCACCACTGCGGGGTGTGCCAGCCGTTGTACTCCCAGTCCCACCACGGCGCGAGGTGCTCGGGCACGCGCCCGTCCAGCTCGCGCGTCACACCCGGCGTGACCACACCGATCTGCCCTCCGGGCCGCACGAACCGCAGCAGGGACTGCAGGAACCAGTGATCCGTGCCGAAATACTCGTAGGCATCGACGCACACCACCGCGTCGAAGTACCCCTCGGCGAACTTCAGGTCGTGCGCGTCGACGCGCAGCGGGACGACCGAGTCCTCGACGCCGGCCGCGCGGATCCGCTCCCAGTTCTCGGACGGGTCGATCCACAGGTCTGCGGCGGTGACGTGGACGCCGCACTCGCGGGCGAGGAAGACGGACGTCAGGGCCCGCCCGCAGCCGAGGTCGAGGACACGCATGCCCGGCCGGAGATCCATCGTGGCGGTCAGCTCCTCGACGAGCCAGAGGGGGTTGGGCCCCATCTGGTTCTCGAGAACCCAGTCGGCCGGGTAGGCCGCGGCGCGCGGTGCACTGCTCACGGCTATACGGTCCTGAAACTGTGTCAGGTCAAACGAAGAGTCGCTCATGGCGAGAAGAGGTTCCTTGTCGAGAGAGATCAAGGACCCGGAGAACTGAACGGACGAAGGGTCGCGGCGTCAGCCCCGGGCCCGGAAGGCGGGGATGGCGGAAGCACTGCGCGCGGCAGCGCCGAACCCGACGTTCATCAACCCACCTCCTCATGCCTCGAATAGCTCACAGACCGACGTCGCGGAGAGTACCAGACCGTCCGTGAGAGCCGAGATGACATGACGCGCTGGGGTTCCCCCAGTTGGGCTCGCCCGCCATTCCTGGGGGCAGATCGGGCCGGGGGTGGGCGGGACTTTGATGTTGTTCCGTCGGTGTCGATCAAGACCTGGTCGACGATGCGGCCGTCGGGCCCTTCCTGCCGAGCGGTCACGGTTGCCCACCTCCAGCTCCCGTTCTGGCGCACCCACAGCTCGGGCGGATCGGTGGGGGGCCGTGAGACCGTACCTTCGGCTTCGGTCCGTCGCCCTCCCGCCACGGCCGCGAGCCGGGCAAGGTCGTCGACCTGATGGCGGCGCTCCAGGAATCGGTGGAACAAGGAGAAAGCCACAGACGGTGAGGACGCCACCGTGCACGAGATGCCGAAGCAGAAGGCGGCCGCCAAGAAGACCGCGATGGAGAACCACGAAGGAGACCGCGGCAAAGACGACGGCAAAGAAGTCCTCGGCGCAGAAGCACCGTAGCGCCTGATCGCGGCCCGGCCGGGCCGGTTCTGGGTGCAGAGGACGCCCAGGACGCCGACGACCCTCCCGAGGGTCTGGACGTCGTCGGCGGGGATCGGCTCGTAGGCTGGGTTGCGGGGCATCAACCAGACCGTGCCGTCCTGCTCCTGCCGGTGCAGGACTTTGACCGTGGCCTCGTCGTCGCCAGCAGGGCGGCCACGATGTCACCGTGGTCGGCACTGTCTGGCGCCGGACGGTCAGGATGTCTCCGTCACAGATCTCCGCGTCGATCATGCTGTCGCCGGACACCGTCAAGGCGAACAGGTCGCCGTCGCCGACGATTTGGCGGCTTCATGTCTGCGCAGCCGTCGAGGCGGGACCACGCACACGGGCAGGCGGGCTGCCCTGAGATGCCACGACCTTCGCCGGGTCTCAGGATGAAACCGTCAACTGTCGCGGCGTGTCCACTGCGCTGCCCGGACCGTTCCCTCCTGAATGTCCTGCCGCGGCAGTTGGAGGGCGAGAGCGTCCTCCAAGGCGTGGAAGTACAGCTCGAACTCGCTGGTGAGTTCAGGGTGGTCCAGTTCGGCACGGCGTATGGCCTGGTTGAGGAAGTCGAGCTGACCGCCTCGGAAGTACGGGGCGCGGCCCCGGTCGTACCAGATCAGCTCCAGGACGCCCCAGTCGTCGTCGATACGGCGGCCGTCACGCATGTAGTCGAAGGTGTAGATGGCCTTTGCGGAGGTGGCGCTCAAGTGCACCGTCTCGGTGACACCGAGCCGGGAGAGAGCCTCAAGATCGGGCCCGAAGTCGGGGGTCTCGTGGTACATCAGGAACGCCCAGTCGCCGGCCTGCCCGTAGCAGCAGGTTTCCCAGACGATGTCCCAGTAGTCGAAGGCCCCTCCGTCCGTGCTGCGCAGATCCGCAAGACGGGTCCCGGCGGCGACCTGTGCGGGGTCGGCTCCGTGGAGCAGGGCGATCTGCTCAGCGCTGATGCTCTCGCCGCGGAAGAAGGCCAGGTGGGTGTAGGGGTCCTGCTCGCGCCAGCTGCCGGCGATCCAGGCGAGTCGCTCCAGCGGGTCGCGCCCGCACGCAGCGGAGGTCTGCGTACCGTCCATGCCGCCGTTGCGGAATCGGCTGCCCCAGGCGAGGTCGATCCGGTCCAGCAGTTCGGCCTGCCCGGAGACGAGGTTGGCCACCGGGCCGCGCCCCGGGGACCGGGCCACGATGTGCTCGGCAAGCTTGCGGACCGCGTCCTCGGCGGCGAAGTACAGCACCTGATCGAGGTCCTGAGTGACGAATACCTCCCGATAGGGACCGATGTGGCCGTGCACCGTGCCGTCGTCGTCCAGGACCAGGAAGAGACCACCGTGCGACTCGCCCACGTGCTGCTCGTACTGGTCGGGTGAGGTGCCGATGGGCGGGAGCATCGCGTCGTCGAGCACGTCAGAGCCCGCGGACACCTGGTGCCAGGCCCGCTTGAGTGTGTACGCCGATATCTGCATGGGCGTCAGTATGCGACCGGACACTGACACGGTCGGCTGATCTGCGACGACTCGGCTGGATGGCAAAGATCAGCGCCGCGGGCGGAGGCGCCGTGTGTTGGCGCTGTCCTCTGTGCCCCCGAACTTGCCCCTTTGGGGCGCAGCGGTCGCCCGACTTGATCAGTGGATGGCCGAATGGTGAATCAGGTTCTTGCTTCGTGGTCGGTGGAGTCCGAGCGGGTCACGTGTGTCGGCGGTGTCGCCAGGACGCTGTCGAGCTGGCTGCGTGAGGCGATGCCCAGCTTGGTGAAGACCTTGCGCAAGTGGTATTGGACAGTGCGCGCGCTGATGAAGAGGCGGCTGCCGATCTCGGGGTTGGACAAGCCGTCACGGGCCATCCTGGCGATCTGTGCTTCCTGCGGTGTCAGGGTTTCGTTCCTGGCGGGCAGGACCCGCCTGCCCGTGTTTCCCCCAGCGGCGCGCAGTTCGCGGCCTGCTCGTTCGGCGAACGCAGTGACTCCTATTTCGTTCAGCATGGTGTGGGCTGTCGACAAGTGCCTGCGCGCGTCGCCCCGTCTCCGTCTACGGCGCAGCCATTCCCCGTACAGCAGATGGGCGCGGGCCAGGTCAACTCGCAGTCGGGTCTTGCCGAGCCGGGCGATCGCTTCGAGGTAGAGCAGGTCTGCTGAATCGTCCTCATTGAGTTGTGCGCGTGAGCGTGCCTCCACGCCCAGGGCCCAGTCGCTACCCGCCGCCCGGGCCATTTCGCCGAGTTGGTCGCAGGCCTTTGCGGCCACCTCTTTCATCCCGCAGCGTGTTGCCGCTTCGACGAGTTCGGGCAGCGGCCAGCAGAGTGCTGCTAGATCTTTGTCGTAGGCCGTGGCGTTTTGACCTGCGGCTGCGGCTTCCTCATATCGGCCGAGGCCGTTGTAGAGGAGGGCTTTGGCCCACTCGGCGAAGGTGATGCCGATACCTTCGCCACGCTGGGTCGCATCCTTGAGTGTGGCGGCTGTGAGGGCGGCGACTGCGTCTTCGTCGCCGCGTAGCGCGGCCAGTGCCATGGCCCCGTAGGGGGCGAGGCCGCTTCCGGTCGCTTCCTTGGCCACATGCAATTCGTCGATCAGCGCCGCTGCGGCAGGGAGATCACCGGCGAACAGGAGCGTGTAGGCGCGTTGGGTGAGGGCCAGGGGCAGTTCGCTGAGGGACCCGATCTCACGGGCCAGTTGAAGGTAGCGGATGGAGAGCTGGTCCCAGATGGTGTCGTCCCACAGGCGGATTGCCGTGATGGCGGCCAGCCACATCCAGCGGAGTTCCTCCTCGGCCGTCCTGCCGGCTCCGAAGTCTGTGAGTGCCTTCTGCAGGGTGGGAACGCCTGCGGCGTATTCCGTGTGGAGTGCCGCGGCGGTGCCTTCGAGGAGGAGGTCGGGGCCGGATACGGAGTGCAGTGAGGGTGGTGCCGTACTGGCGGCGCTTGCCACATCGCGGACGTGACCGCCGGGGCTGGCCAGTCGGCCGGCGAACACGGCAGCGGAGAGAGCGTCCAGGTAGGTGGCTCGGGAGAGCCTCACGTCGATGGGTTCGAGCTGTTTGGCTGCCTGCAGGAGCAGGATCGGGGCGTCGCCGCCCCGGCTGGTGATGAACGCTAGCTGTGCGCGTAGTACGTCGGCGTTTGCCTGCTGGAGGGGTGTGAGCGGTCCGAGTTCGGTCATGGCCAGCAGGTCGCGCGCTGCTTCGAGCGCGCCGGCTTGGGTCTCTGTCTGTGCGGCAGCCAGGGCCCGTCCAGCTCGTTGTGCTGGATCGACCGTGAGCATTGCCGCCTGTTTGAGGAACGCGGCTGCCGCGGCGAGACCGCCGCGCGCTCGAGCGCGGTCGGCGGACTCCTCGAGTTCTGTGGCCACGTTCTCGTCCGGACCCACCGCTGCCTGCGCCCGATGCCACGCGTAGCGGTCGGGGTCGAGTTGCTGATCTGTGGTTTCGGCCAAGGCCCGGTGAGCTGCCCGTCGTTGGTGCGCGGAGGCGCCTCGGTAGGCGGCTGAGCGGGCTACCGGATGCCGGAACCGCACCCGTGCTCCGAATTCGGCCAGGTCGGCGTCAGCTGCGGGGGCCGCGGCATCGGAGTCGACTCCCAGCCTGCCGGCCGCCCGCCAGAGGAGTACCGGATCGCCCGAGGGGTCCGCGGCAGCGATCAGCAGGAGGGTTCGGGTCTGCGGAGGCAGGGCGTCGACTTGGCGCTGAAAGGTCTCTTCGATGCCGTTCGCGAGAGGTGCCACGCCAGGGAAGCCGAATCCACCCGCCAGTTCACTGGGGGTCAGTCCTCGAGCCAGTTCGCGCAGGGCCAGGGGGTTGCCTCGCGCTTCCAGGATGATCTGGTCCCGCACCCTGGCGTCGATCGGTACGCCCAGCACCGCGTTGAGCAAGGTTCGAGCCTCCGCCTCCTGAAGACCGGGGACGGGGAGGTCGGGCACTCCGGCGAGCTCGTGTCTCTGGCGCGTTGCGAAGACCAGGCCGATCGACTCTCTACCCAGTCGGCGCGCGACGAAGGCGAGCGCCTGGGCCGACGCCTTGTCCAGCCATTGCAGGTCGTCGACCAGGCAGATCAGTGGCTGTGGCCCTGCGGCCTCGGAGAGCAGGCTGAGCAGGGCCAGTCCGACGAGGAAACGGTCAGGGGGCGGTCCGGCGCTCAGCCCGAACGCGGTGCGCAGTGCGTTGCGCTGGGGTGCGGGGATCCGGTCCAGCAGTTCGAGTACCGGCGAGCACAGCTGGTGCAGTCCGGCAAAGACCAGTTCCATTTCGGACTGAACGCCGACAGCGCGGAGGACCTGAAAACCAAGCGCTTGTACAGCCGCGTAATCAAGGAGCGCCGTCTTACCTGCGCCAGGTTCACCGTGCAGCATGAGCGCCTGGCTTCCGCCGGAGCGAACGACCTCGAGGACCCGGTCCAGCTCGCCACATTCGACGTGCCGACCTGTCAGTTCCGCAGCTCTTCTCCCCCTGGGCACGTCGGACGGTGTTCGCACACCACCACAGTATCTCCGCGGTTGAACCGGCGTGGGTGGCCAGCCAGTGGCGGATGCGCTCAGCGTCTGCGGAGCGACAGCCTTGGGTGGAACGTCTCGGAGAGGAGCAGCCATGACGACCGTCCACTACCGCTACGCCGCTGTCGGGGGGCAGAAGCTGTTCTACCGCGAGGCCGGGCCGCCGGAGGGGGCGGTCGTGGTGCTCCTGCACGGCTTCCCCTCCAGTTCCTTCATGTTCCGGAACCTGGTTCCGATTCTGGCGGAGCGCTACCGGGTGATCGCTCCGGATCACCTTGGTTTCGGGTGGTCGGACGCGCCGTCGGTCGATGAGTTCGACTACACCTTCGATGCCTTGGCGGAGCTGACGGCGGGGCTGCTGGACCAACTGGAGGTCTCCCGATTCGCCATGTACGTGCAGGACTACGGAGCGCCCGTGGGCTGGCGTCTGGCATTGAGGGATCCGGCTGCCGTGACGGCGATCATCAGTCAGAACGGAAACGCCTACGAGGTGGGCTTTGCGGAGGAATTCTGGAAGCCGGTGCGGGCCTACTGGGCAGAGCACAACGCGGAGACCGAGGCGGCGCTGCGTCAGGCACTGACCCTGGACGTCACCCGTTGGCAGTATCTGCACGGTGTGCCGGATGAGACCTTGGTCAGCCCGGACACGTGGCACCACGACTTCGCACTCTTGTCCCGGCCCGGCAACGATTTGGTGCAGTTGCGGCTCTTCGCCGACTACGCCAACAATCTTCCGCTGTATCCGGAGGTCCATGCGTACCTGCGGGAAAGCCGGGTGCCCGTCCTGGCCGTCTGGGGGCGCAACGACGAGATCTTCCTCCCCGAAGGCGCCCTCGCATTCGCCGACGACGCCCACGACGCGGAGATCTGTCTGCTCAGCGGCGGCCATTTCCTCCTGGAGAGCCGGCTGGATACGGCATCGAGCATCATCCTGCCGTTCCTGGGGAGGGCACTGTCATGACCGGTCCGCTCCATGAGCAGTCCGTACTGGTCGTCGGGCGAGCCGGCGGGATCGCTCACGCCGTCGCCGTCGCCGCCCGGGATGCGGGCGCCCGCGTCATCGCGGCGGGCAGGCACCAACCGGGGCTCGCCGACTTCTACGCAGGCGAACCGGACATTGCTGCCGAAGCCGTCGACCTCACCGATGAAGGTTCCATCGCCGCCCTCGCAGGCCGGCTCGGGACCCTCGACCACGTGGTGTCCACCGCATCGGCGCGCGCCCGCGGCCGTCTCGGCGACCTGGACGGTGACGCCGTCCGGCTCTCCTTCGACACCAAGGTGATCGGCCCGCTCCTGCTGGCCAAGCACCTGGCTCCACGGATGCGGCAGGACGGATCCTTCACTCTCTTCTCAGGGGTCGCGGCATCGAAGATCACGGTCGGCACCCTGGCGGTGGCGATCACCAACGGCGCCGCCGAAGTACTGACCCGTTCGCTCGCTCTGGAACTGGCTCCCCTCCGCGTGAATGCCGTCTCGCCGGGTGTCATCGACACCGGGGCGTGGGACGCCCTCGGCGACCAAGCCAAGGCCCAGTACTTCGCCGACATCAGCGCCCGCAACCCCGCCCGGCGGATCGGAACCCCACATGACGTCGCCAACGCGGTGCTCTTCGCCATGACCAGCACTTTCCTCACCGGTGTAACGCTGCATATCGACGGCGGCGAACCACTCACCTGACAGGCGCCGGAAGCCGCGCCGTGCCCGATCCGAGAGGAGCAGAACCATGGGCCTTTCCTGGCAGCAAGGACCACTCGCCGCGGGGGCTGTGGGTCGGTTCCTCGTTCCCGGCCCACTCCCCCAGCGAATGCTGTTCGCCGAGCCGCTGCGTCGAAGGATGCGCGTCCGCTTCGGAGAAAGATGGATTGCCGACAGTAAAGAGGCCGTACTGCTGCACGAGCCCGGCCGATACCCCGTGGCCTACTTCCCGCCTTCAGACATCACCGCTGACGTCCTCCAGCGCACCGAGCACACGACCAGGCACCGCGACCTCGGGCGAACGTCCTGGTACACGGTGCGCGCCGGGGATCGCGTCAAGGAGCGTGCCGCGTGGCAGCACACCGACCTCCCCGAGCACGCTCAGGTTCTGCGAGATCGCGTCGCCTTCGCCTGGCCCGCCATGGATGCCTTCTACGAAGAGGACGAGCGGATCGTCGGCCATGCCGCGGACGCCTACCACCGCATCGACATCCGCAGGACCAGCCGCCACCTGGTCGTGCACGACGCGGACCAGGTGATCGCGGAGACCAAGCACCCGGTCGTTCTGTACGAGTCAGGATTCGCGCCCCGTTGGTACGTTCCGCGCACCGACGTCGACGGGGCCGCGCTGCACCCCGTCGAGGGGCAGACGTTCTGTCCGTACAAGGGTCTGGCCAGCTACTACGACATCGCAGGCGCACGACGGGCCGCGTGGTCGTACGAAAACGCCTGGGCCGAAGTACGCCGCATTTCGGGGATGGTGTCGTTCGAACCGGACGAGATCGACGTACGCCTCGACGGTGTGCGGCAGAGCCTCGAGACGGGGCAGACCGTCGTCTCCCACGGCGTCGACCGCAACCTCGACCTGTCCGAGGCCCCTTCTCGCCCTGCTCACCTTGGCTGAACTCAGCAACTGCTGCCGTGGAAGCCCTACTTCAAGAGGGAGGCGACCGGTGCCCAGGCATGTCGCCGGAGCCCCGTCCGGGGGGCGAACACGTTGACCACGCGCACGACCTGTCGCAAGCCCCTCGCATGAAGCGCCCTCACCACGCCCCTTTGATCACTGGAGGTCACCATGAGCAACGACCACTCCGAACTGCACGCTGACGTGCTCGTCATCGGCTTCGGAAAGGGTGGCAAGGCCGTAGCCGCCAGGATCGGGCAGCTGGGCAAGACGGTGATCCTGGTCGAACAGTCGGACAGGATGTACGGCGGGACCTGCCCCAATGTCGGCTGCGTTCCCACCAAGGCGCTCGTTCACCACGCCAATCAGCGTCGGCCAGAGGACTCGGTGCAGGACTGGTACGAGCGCTCCGTCGGCGAAGTCCAAGCCCTCACGGCCCTCTTCCGTGCCGGCAACTTCGAGGGTCTGAACGGAATGGAGACCGTGCAGGTCCTGACCGGACGCGCGGTGTTCAAGGACTCCCACACCGTGTCTGTCGGTGATGGCGCCGGACATCTCACCGTCAGAGGCGACATCATTCTGCTCAACACCGGCTCGGAACCGATAGTGCCTGACATCCCAGGTCTCAAGGACAGCAAATACGTCCTGACCAGCACGGAGTTGATCGAGACAAGCACGCTTCCCCCGCGCCTTGCCATCATTGGTGGAGGCTACTTGGGGCTGGAGTTCGCCTCCATCTACCGCAGGTTCGGCTCCGAGGTGACCGTGCTGGAGACCGCGGAGGACATCCTGCGACGCGAGGACGAGGATGTCGCCGCCGCCGTGAAGACGATCCTGGTCGACGAAGGAATCACCATCGCGACTGCGGCACGTGTGCTGGAGGTCACCGATGGTCCGGCAGGAGCAACCATGGTCTACGAGCGCGATGGCAGCAAGCACGTCATCGAGGTGGACGGTGTCCTGGTCGGCGTAGGGCGTCGCCCAGCGACCTCAGGACTGAACCTTGAAGCGGCGGGGGTGGCCGTGACCGATCGCGGAGCGGTACAGGTCGACAGATATCTCCGTTCGAGCCAGCCTCACATCCTCGCTCTCGGCGACGTCAACGGCGGCCCGCAGTTCACCTACATCTCTCTCGACGACAGTCGCATCGTCCTCGACCAGTTGATCGGCGAAGGGCTCCGCAGTACCGAAGACCGGGTGGCCGTGCCCCACACCCTCTTCATCACCCCTCCGTTGGCGACTGTGGGGCTCACCGAGAGGGAGGCACGCGCCGCCGGCTACCGGGTGAAGATCACCAGCCAGCCGGTCGCAGAGATCATCGCCATGCCGCGGGCCTATGTCGTCGAGGAGACCCGCGGAATGATGAAGTTCGTGATCGACCTGGAGACCGACAAGATCTTGGGTGCCGCGCTATTGAGCGTTGATGGACAGGAAATCATCAATACGGTCGCTCTGGCGATGAGACACGGCATCACCGCATCCGAACTCCGCAACTCCATCTACACCCACCCGAGTTCGACAGAAGCGTTCAACGACGTACTGGGTGTGGTCGTGCGCAGCGACACGTAAGGCACCGCGACCCGCGCCCACGGTCACGACCCTCGTCCCGGTGTCGTCCAGCAAATGCAGCGAGCGCAGGGCCCCTTCGAGTGCGAGGTTGTGGTCCGGGCCGGTGAGGCGGGCATCGAGGCCGCGCAGGCGGTAGCGGACCGTCTGCGCGTGGACCCCAGGTATGTCGCCGACCTGTTCGGCCGGCGCACGGGTGGAGATGTGGACCTGCAGCGCTTCAACCAGCCGTTCGCTTCGACCGGCCAGCAGGCCGGCCAGCGGGACTGCCCCGGCCCGGATGGCCCGCGGGACTCAGGAGTTGTCGGGCCGGCCTCGGGAGCTGTGGTCTTGGCCCGTCGGCCGGCCGCTCCAGCGAGATCGTCCGGCGCGCGGTGTTACGACGCCTCTGGTGTCTGTGCAGGCCGTACGGTGCGGGCGCGTAGGTGTGCGCGTCTCCTTGGCGGCCGAGGAGGCTCAGGATCTCGACGGGGTGGCCCTCGGCGTTGCCGAACCAGGGGGACGCGGGTGTCGAACTCGGCGGCCTCACCGGGCCCCATGGTGTCGACGGCGCCGGCCCGACCCAGGACCTGGAAGGCACGACTCTCGGTCCGTTGGAACACAACGAGCGGCAGCCGGGGCGGCGTTGTCGTGGCGATACCTACCGAACCGAGTGTTTCCCTCCGGCCGGGAACGAGCGCGAGCGGCTCACCCCGGCCGGCCGGCTGCCGCCGGCTCCAGCGCGGCAGCCAGACCGCCGGCCGCAACGACATCCGGATAGAACTCGGGATTCATCCGCACGGTGTGGCATCGCGGCTCCTTCGATCCGCACCCGCGGCGTTGACGGCCGCTGTGGCGAACGTCGGCAAGGTCGTGACCGCGAACCCCGTGCGGCTCCCGTGATGTACGCCGACGCACACGGGGTGCGCTGCCGGACACTGCCGCACCATACGGTGGCAGGACGATCTCAAACGCCATCGGCCGTCAGCACCACTCACCTCGACCCCAACTCAGGCCTACCGGTGGGGCCGTGGCCAGGCGCGCGCGCAGCGGATCTTTAGACTGTCCGTGGCCGTACGAAGAAGGAGAAAAGCGTGAACACCGAAAAAGTGATGGCTCGACGTCTCACAGTCGAGGAGGTTTCAGAATTGGGTCTCCAGGAGGAGATCTTCGTCTCGGCGGAGCTGGACGACCTTTCTCTCGACTGCCACGCTCCTGCTTTCCTGACGAAGCCGGGAAAGTACTTCGAAGGAGGATCCTTCACAGCAAGGACAATCTTCGGTAATGAAGTTCAGGTTCTTCCGAACAATGCCGAAGAGCGTGGGATCTGGGTTGCCGACGAGGCGGGGGAAGAAATCGAGGTTCTCCAGAGTGCCGGCGTGCTCCTGAACCTCGCGCTCTTCGTGCCCAACGGGAACAAGGAAGCTCTGGAGTCGCTCTACACCGCCGCAAGAGAAGCGTTCGGCGTGGGAATCGTGCAGCGCTGGAACGAGGAAGTCGTGGCGGTGCCGGACGTCAAGGTCGACCTGTTCGAAGAGCCGGTCCGGGGACGCAAGAGCGCGAGCGCCCAGAACCGCGACCGCCGTGCCTTGGACATCTATCCGACCCGAGTGCGATTCATGGAGGCCAGCGCCGGCTGGAAGTTCATAGTCGAACCGCACCACGAAGTCATCGACGACACGCCAACGATCTGAGCTGACAGCAGCACGGACAAGGTACGCCGACGGCCGCGATCTTTCGCAGACCGTCTTCTGCACAAAGCGTGAGCCCATCGGCTCGGGCCAGGGCGGGTCGGGGCGGGGCGCTGGTGCCGGCGCCCCGGCCTGCGTGACCGTAAAGGTTGCGGACGCTGCGCGCGGCCAGTTGGTCTGACCGACCCCGTCAGACCAGGCAAAACTCGTTACCTTCCGGGTCTGCCATCACCACGTGATCCGGCCTGCCCTGCAACTCGTCCTCGCGGACCACGGTCGCGCCCGCAGCGGTCAACCGCTCCACCGCCTCGACCACGCGCGGCCAGCGCACCTCCCATGGGGTTTCACGGCCGCCACCAACTTGCACGTCGATATGCAGCCGGTTCTTCGCCACCTTTGGCTCCGGCACCTTCAGGAAGGACAAGGTGGGGCCCACGCCGTCCGGATCTGAGAGGTACGCCCCGTCATCCCACTCGTCCTCCGGAACCTCATGATGCGAGAACCACTCCTCCCAGCTCCCGAACCCTGCGGGCGCGGGCTTCTCCTCGTAGCCCAACGCCAGCGCCCAGAACGCGGCCAGTTTCGCCGGGTACGCGCAGTCGATCGTCAAGCTCCACTTGGTCGCCATGAGCCCTCCCCAGTCGGATGAACGGACTGTACCGCGCACCTCCGACACATCCTGCCCGCTACCTCAAGCGTGCGCCGCGGCTTGACGAACGGCATTAGGAATCGATGGGCAGCATCTGGACCAGGCCGACCCAGTTCTCTTCGTCCCCCTTGGTATGGGTGGCTCGGACCCTCCAGCGGCCGGCGGGCAACGCAACCGATGCCTGGGAGGGCATCCCGCCGCCGGGATACTCAGTGTCCAGCGCGGAACCTGATTCGGCAGAGTCCATGAGTGTGGCTGGACCGTCCGATGACCACGTGCCGCACTCCTCCCACTCGGTGGCGGGGTCTGCAAGAACAGCCTTGGCCGCAGCCGTCAGCTCGGCCTCGGAGCCAGCCGCAAGCCACCGCAGGAAGGCCCGATGCTCGGGTAGAAAGCAGCTGGTGGCCGGCTCGTCCGCCAGCACCAGTGCCTGCGCACCGCTCTCGCCAACGCTGATTACACCGGCCAGATCCTCGACCGCACAGGCCCGGTCGTAGTCGTCTGGAGCGGTGGCGTCTCCCGCCATGACCCCGGTCTCCGTACTCCCACGCCATGCAGCCAACGCGGAGACGGGGACGACGATCAAAGGCCCGCCCATCGACTCCACCCAGACAGGGGAGGTGCGGGACGCATGGGCTTCGGGAGACGAAGAAACGCTCATGACGTCAGTGTGCCCGCGCCCACTGACAACGCCCATGGTGGCGACTGGCGCCAAGACAGGAAGGGCCCAGGGTCTACGGCATCAGCAGTTACGGGACAGCCCTTAGTCCCACCAGAAGCACCACAGGGGCGCGTCTATGAGGGACGCCGCGTAGTCCGGGAACGGTGTCGGCGGGTCGTCGACGATGTTGTCAGCCGTAGTCAGGAGGTGTTCGAGGGCGATGTGGTCGGCCTGTTCCTGACTCCGGGGCGGGCAGGCGACGGAGACGTAGAGCGTCGCTCCGATCGCGGCAATGACCCGCGCCCCGAAGCGGTCCTCCCAACTGCGCAGCAGTGCACACAGGAACGGCAGGGACGCTCCTCTCGTCCAGCCCAACAGTGCTGGGATGTCGGCGCTTTGCTCGGCGGCGACGAGTGCGAGGCATGCTCCCGCAGGCGCGTACGGGTGTTCGTCGACAAGGTGGGCGAGGGCTGCTCGCGCGGCCTCCTCCGGTTCGACTCCCGAGCCGGGGAACGTACCCGGCGCGAGCCCTGGCCAATGGTCGAAGGGTGGGCCCGGATCGTCCTCCCACTCTTCGAGGAACGGCTCGATGTCGTCAGGCACCTGCGCCGGTGGGGGCGGGTTCTCCTTCCAGCCGAGCCGGCGCCGCCGGTCGGCGTGCCAGCCGGCTTCCAACTCGGCCTCCAGGTCGACGGCGGCTACCACGGCAAGGGCCGACAACTCGGGCCGGTCGTCGTCCGGATAGCAGAGAACCGGCAACAGGCCGGTCTCGCCCTGCCGCCGCTGGGCGTGCGTCCACGCCTCCAGCGGATCGTGAGGAGGCTTGTCCGAGCGCCACATGACCGGCGAATCCGCGGGCACGCACCGTCCAGCGGGCAGCCCGTCGGGAACGGAGAATGTCATACGCGGAGCGTAGGGGACCCCTGTGACAACGCCTTCGCCCCGCGGTCTCCGACTACTCGCCGCCGTGGCCACCCTGTTGGGCTGCTGCGCAGTTCGAGCATGAGCAGCACTTGGGTGCGACATCGTCGGCGAGGCACAGGTCGCCGAAGCCCGTTGCTGCGATGCTCTGTTGGGCGAGGGTGCACGGGGCGCGTTCGGTCTGGTCCAGAGGCCTGAACCGACTTCTCACCCCTCTGCCTTATGCCCACCGGCGGCACCACCGGAGTCGGACAGTACGCCCCCATCGACAGCAGCGAGCACATGAACTCGGCGAGGACCCTCCACAACGGACCCGTCGACCCTCCGCACGCACAACTGCCCTGCCGGGAACGGGATGTATCACATGCCCCCCAACGGCACAGTGATCTCCATGCCCCGCAGCGCGAGGGCGCCTTCACCGTGCCGTCGAAGGACTCAAGGTCCGTTACCAACCACCGATTGACCCTGGCCGAGTGGACGTTCGCCGTCGAACTCGCCTGCTCCCAGGCCGCCACGATCCGCGTGGAGATATGCCCGTAGCGACGACATCGACGTCCGACCGGCTGCCTGTCTGCGCCGGACAGGACCTCCTTGCCGACGGACCGGAACGGATGGCTTCCCCTACGGCGCGGCCGCTCATCGGCAGCTGAACGGACGCTCTGACTGTGGATAGGAGATGTCGAGTTGCAGACCACACTGAGCCGACGCCGCACCTTGGTGACACCATCACGCGCGCCGCAGGGCGACCCATCGGGGTAGCGGATGGTCCGGCGGATGTCTTATAGGTGACGGTACGTTTCGAAAGGGATCGAAATGAACCTCACGGTCGGTCATTTATTGGCAGAGTGCATCCGCGACCGCAAAGTCCATCACACAACGCGGCGCTGCACAGCTCGAAACGACCACTTTCACCGGGGGAATGATGAAGAACCGCACCAAGGCTCTAGCCGTTGCAGCACTCTCGGCTGGCTGCCTCACCATGGCAACAGGTCCGGCATCCGCCGCCACCATGATCACCACGTACGAAGCCGTCAATGTACGCGACCTCCCCGACTCACACAGCCACAAGGAGGACGTCTTTCCGGCGAATTACACGGTTCTCGGTTTGTGCTGGCAATGGGGCGAGTCGATCACCGACAACGGATACACGAACGATGTGTGGGTCAGTACGGGTAAGAAAGGCGCCACCTACTCGTACTGGGTCAGCGCCGTCTACCTGAAGGGCGACAAGTACGCCAACATGCCCTGGCTGGACAACTGCGGCAACCGTTGATGCCCGGCACCCAGGCGAGAACTCCGCGCCCTGCTCATCACCCGCGGCCTCGCGGAGACCGCCCGGCTCAGCGCCGCGATGGGCACCCACCCGCTGACACTCTCCGGCCTCACCGGTGCAGGCGACCCTCTCGCCGCCCGCTCCTCACGCCTGTCGCCCCGGTACCGGTTACCCCTGGGCTGGGGCGCTGCCCGGCTCCTTGACGATGCGATCGCCTACCGCGATCGCCTTCCACAGCCGCCGGTCGACGCGCACCTTGATGGACTGGCCGTCACCACGGCGCACCTTGACGAAGTGGTACATGTTCGCGCCGTCGAGCATGCCTCGCGACTTGTCCTCGACAGTGCCTTCCCAGGCATCGCCTGGCTTTGATCTATGCGACTTGAACATGTTGCAAGTCTACGAACCCCAGACAGCCGAGGTGCAGGGCCAAAGACAGCAAGTCTGGCGGTACGAATGTCACACCGAGGGCCTCATGAAATGTCCCGAGCCATGCGGTCTCAGTGGTCAGGCTTCCGGCTCCGCGGAACAAGCCGCGGGCTGCCCCCTGTGGAGACATCGGCCTGCCGAGATGGCACCGCACCTCGGGGTCGGTCCAGAGCCGCGACTGCCCGGGTACGTCGGCGGGCTCGGTGGGACGCAGGAGCAGCCGTGGAGTGCCGAGCGACGCCGGCCACGGACCCGGAGAGAAGGGTGAGGGAGTGAGGACACCCCGCCGATCCTGGCAGGTCGGGCTGCGCGGCGGCGGGCGTGATCAGCGCGCAACCCGCCGCGTGTCGGACCGCGTTGGAACGGCAAGCGGGCGCGTTCCGGTGGTGCGCGCACCGGAACGCGTTCCCTTGTCCGAGCGTCCGGGCTCAGCCGCTGATCGGCGCGCCGAACTCGGGATACCAGTCCTCGCCGGTGGCGAGCCCGATGGTCTCCGCGCTGAAGCCGACCGCGCGGGTGAAGGTGATCCGCGAGCCGTCGCCGCGCAGCGAGGTGAGCGCGCCGTACCAGCCGTTCTCGCCGGGCGCGCCGACGGCCAGGTCGAGCCGCCCGTCGCGGTCGGTGTCGGCCAGCGCCAGGGCCTCGCCGAAGGAGTCGCGGGACTCCGCCACGCCGGGCACGCCCGGGCTGTCCTGGTGGAAGGCGTACGAGCCGGTGCCGGTCAGGCCTTTCGCAGAGCCGGGGAGCACGGTGACGGAACCGGTGAAGCCCGTCAGGCCCACGCCCTCGTCGACGGCGCCGGTGGCCAGGTCGGCCCGTCCGTCCCGGTTGACGTCGCCGAGCTCGACGGACCAGCCGAAGCGGTCGCCCTCCTCGACGACCCCGGGCACTCCGGCAGTGTTCTGTGTGATCACGACCGCCCGTCGGCCGTCGAGGCCCTGCGCCGAGCCCCGCAGCACGGTCACGCTGCCGCCGTCCCGGGCGCCGTGCACCTCCTCGCGCCCGTACGGCTGCCCGGACACGACGTCGCCGTGGCCGTCGCCGTCCACGTCGCCGATGGTGAGGGAGAGTGCCGGGGGCAGGTCGCCCGCCGCGCGGCGCTTCGCCGGAACACCTGGGGAGAGGTAGAGGGCGCCGCCGGATCCGCTGAGCGGGTTGGTGACGGCGGCCAGGTCGTCGGTGCCGTCGCCGTCGACGTCCCCGGCGGCGAGCGCGGTGACGCCGGTGCCGGTGGCGGGTACCGCCGACGCCTCGAAGTCGGCGAGCGCGAAGCCCATTTCGCCGGACTGGCCAGTGCTCCGGTTGAGGTAGAGCCACAGGTGGGTGCCGCTGCCCGTGCTCGCGGCGATGTCGGCATGGCCGTCCCCGTCGAAGTCCCCGGCGGTGACCGCAGTGCCGAATCCGGTCTGCTCGATGCCCAGCGACTGGCTCAGCGCCCCGCCCGCGCCGAGTCCCTTCGGGCTGCCCCACAGCACCGTGACCGTGCCCCAGTCGTCACCGCGCGGGATGTCCTCGCCGGGCGAGCCGACCGCGAGGTCGGTGTATCCGTCCTTGTTGAAGTCCCCGGCCGCGGTGGACGCGCCGAAGCGGTCGAACGCCTCGGCGACCCCCGGCACGCGTGGTGTGTTCTGGCTGACGATCGTCGTCCGCGAGGACTTGATCCCGGCGGACGAGCCGTAGGTGACGACGACCGCCCCGGCCAGGTTGTGCCCGTCGATCGCCGCGTCGGGCGCGGAGACGGCGAGATCGCCGTAGCCGTCGCCGTTGAAGTCGGCGGAAGGCGCGGGTGTGCGGGCGTGGGCGGCGGCCGGGGGCAGAAGGACGGAGGCCGCGAGGGCGGCCGGCAGCGCGGCGCCGGCGACGATGAGTCTTCGCATGACACGGCAGACCCGTCCCCGGCGCCGATGGTTGTACGGGCGCCCGCGTGGGACATCAGAGAGCGTCAGCCCGGCCACGGCAGCACGGTGAGCTCCGGCCACTCGTCCTTCCAGCGCGCCGCCTTGGTCTCATAGACCTCCCGCGGTGCAAGGACCGGGTTCGGCCGGACCACGAGGTTGAACACGTCGGAGAGCCCGTGGGGCGCATAGATTCGCCACGCACCGTGGGCTTCCAGCCGAACCCCTAGACAGCACGTCGTCGCGGCAAACGAGTCGATCGCCGCCTCGGTGGACTCGTGAGGCGGGCAACACACACCGAATTTCTGCTCGTACCAGAGGTGCACACGTGCCTCGTTGCGAATCTCGACCTCGGCCGGCAGCCCCGCGAACACCTTCCGCCCTGCCTTGATCGCGGCATCCTCCGCCTCCCAGGAGAGGTCGGTACCTTCGAAGTAGAAGATGTCGTAGTCCTTGATGCCGCTGGTCGGGGGCCTGTCCGTGACGACGTTCCACACCGTTTGGAACAGGCAGCCCGCCGTCACATACCAGCCGGGCAGGTCCATCGTCGTTGCCCGGTTCAATACGTCGGTCAGGACCTCGTTCTGGGACAGCGCAAACCGCAAGCCATCGAGTTGCTCAACGAGCGGGAGTCGACCAAGCATCCGTATTCCCTATCACGAACACGCACAACGCGTTGGCCTCGAGTAGGCGCCCCAGCCCGCGGGGCCGGCAAAGTCAGGGCCGGGCCCTCCGGAACGTCAGATACCGGCTGAAGGCTTCGTGGCTGTCGGGGGTGAAACGCCACTCCAGCAGAGCCGACCGCAGCTCCGACTCGGTCAGCCAGCCATGCCAGGCGACCTCGTTGGGATCGGCGGACACGGCGTCCCGCACCACGGCTTCGTGAACGCCGAGCCAGTGAGGGCTCAGACCGCTGCGGTTGAGAAACGTGAACAGCAAGCGCGGCTGCACACGAGTGCCCAGCTCTTCGTCCAGCTCCCGCGCGGCAGCCTCTCCATAAGACTCACCGACATTCACAGCGCCACCGACCATGACCTCGTAGAGCCCGGGGAAGCGCGACAGTTGCTCCGACCTCCGGTGGACGAGGATCCGCCCACGCTCATCACGACACACCGTCACGGCGACCCGGTGCAGCCAACCCTCCCGGGTGGCCCGCCGACGGCCGACCACCACGCCCAGGACACGATCTTGCTCGTCGACACGCTCGACCAGCTCCTCCACGACGCACCACTCTGGCAGAGCACACCGACAACGCCGCTTCTCGGCGACCCGCGGACCCGGATCACGAACCGTGTGGCTTGGCTCAGGCACCGTGAACCGCGCTGACACCGTCCTGCCCGAGCGTGGCCAAGTGCATGCCGTAGTACCTGCCGATCGGCGCCAGGTATCCGGGATCACGTCGTGGCGGAGCCGTGGTCAGGTTCCGTACACGCGGAACTCGGAGACCTGACCGGCCGGCCATCCGGTGTTGGCGGTGAAGAGGAGCCGTAGGTGACGTGTGGTCGTGCCCGTGGGCAGGGTCAGGGTGGCCGTGTTCCCGGCGGACGGGTCGAATGTGCAGGTGGAGGCGCTCAGCAGTTGGCCGAACGACGTGCCGTCGGCGCTCCCTTGGACGGAGACGGTCTGGGATCGAGTGGCCCAGGCAGCGGCGGGCGGTAGTGCGAGGACGACGCGGCGAACCGCGATTGCGGAGCCCAGGTCCACCTGCAGCCATTGCGGAAAGGCGTTGTTGGCGCTCTCCCAGTACGTGTTGGCGTTCCCGTCCACGGCGTTGCCCGGCGCGTACGACTGGGTGTAACTGCTCCCCGTGGTGGGCCGGTTCAGGGCAACGTTGACAGGGGATGAGCCACCCGTACTGGTGGTCGTCGTGACCGGGCCGGACGGCGCGGAGACGGCGCCGGCCGTGTCGAGAGCCTGTACGTCAAACGTGTAGGCCGTCGAGGCGGTCAGTCCCGTCACCGTGAAGGTGGTGGTGTTGGCGGCGGCCGTTCCGATCGGGGTGGCGGTGGCCCCCGTGACTCGGCGGATGCGATAGCCCGTCACGCCGACGTCGTCGGTGGACGCGCTCCATGCCAGCGTCACGGTCGTGTCGCTCACGGCGGTGGCGCGCAGGTCCCCGGGGGCGGAGGGTGGCACGTTGTCGCCGCGGATGATCGGGGAGGTCGGCCGGACCGCGGTGACGGCGATCTGGCCCTTGAGCATCCGTCCGCCGTCGCCTGTCAGCCTCAGGTAGTAGTCGGAGGAACAGGCGGTTCCGTCTTCGTCGAGGGCGAGAAATCCTGATCCGGTCGGCACCCAGACCTGGGACTCGGCGGTCTTGGCGATCTGGTTGCCTTCGTTGTATTCGTCGAACATCGAGATGTAGACGCTCGACACCCCGGCGCGGCCCATGTTGTAGAACTGCCGCCACATGAAGTCCCCGTGGGCGCGCTGCCGGTCGCGAACACCGCCGGGCAGGACGCCGGGTTGATAGTCGATTCTCGACGCTGTGCACTCGGCGAGATCGGGCACGGTCGCGACGTTGTAGAAGTTGTCGGCGTCGTTGACGTTGCCGATCCGGCCGACCAGCCAGGGCGAGAGCATGTCGAACGCGTGGTAGACGCCGGAGAATCCGGGCCGGGAGTCGCGGTCTCCGGTACGCCACCAGGTCGGCACCCCGCCGATCACGTAACAGCCCTGCTGTTTGAACCAGTTGACGACATCCAGGCAGGCATCCGGGGCGAAGGGCCGCTGGCCGTCATCGAATCCGAACCCCCAGATGCAGACGACCGGTTTGCCGTTCTGCCGCGCGTACGCGGAAGAACTGGCGTGCTGTCGCATCTTGTTCGTCCAGTCGGTCTTGATCTCCGTCTGCATGGCCGTCCAGTCGGAGACGTCGTACATCACGTAGAACTTGACGCCCTGGGACTCGGCCGCGCTGCGGACCTTGCCGGCCATCGCATCACGCGTCGGCCCCTCGCCTCCTGTGGGGTTGAAACGCTGCAGCGCGGCCGCGTCGATGCCGTACTGCTTCATCCAGCGGAAGTGCACGTCGACGGTCGACTGGTCGTAGGAGGAGAACAGGGCCGCCGGTTGCCCATTGCCGAGGTTGGCGAAGGCGGTTCGGTACGTGGTCGGATAGTCGCGGCAGTCCGGCCAGGCCACGATGGCCGAGTTCGACACCGACGGCGTCTGTCCCCAGTTTTGGGCCCAGTGCCACCAGCCGTTGATCGGTGCGCCGTCTCCGGTGCAGGCGAACCACCCCTGGTACCCGACGGTCACCTTGCCCACCACGTCGCCGGGCGCGCTCGCCGCCGTGGCGGACACCGCGAGCGCCGCCTGATCGAGACCGACGGAGCCGGCGACTCCGGCCACTGTCGCGGCCCGCAGCACTGTTCGACGCGTGACACCCATCTGGATCGCCTCCGATTGGTCGTCAACTTCGTTGCCCGCACGACGGGTTGAGCCAGGGGGCGGCAGCGCGGGCCTGTCGCGGGAGAGAGTATTGAGGCGAACAGAAGACCGCAAGAGATTGGCACTGCACCGCAAAATTCCAAGTCCCGAGCGCAACAACCATCGATGCCCAGGTTCACGCACCGGGATCCAAGAGAGCGCGGCAAGGAGACACGCACGGCACTCGCTGCCTCATCGATCGTTGCTTCGTCCCACTGCCTTCGCCCGGCAGGGCGCGCGAACCGCGACCGAGCGCCGAAGCCCTCACCCTCCGTCGGTCGGCGTGGACGCGGAACCTGCATGGATCACGCCTTTCTTGGACGCCTCCACCGGCGGACAACACGACGGCCATGGTCCGCCCACGGCCTACGGACGGTCGCCGCCGCGGACTGCGGCGCCCCGTCATGAGGGCGTATGCGTCCGGACGGGACCGACGGGCGGCCGTCCAGCTGATATCCGGAAGGATCAGGGCGCGCTGACACGGCATGGAAGTGAGCCACTGTCGAAAACCGTTCGGGGTTCCGTCCCGGCCTCTCGGGAAGTCGGAGGGACGACAAGACGGATGCCTGGTGTGTGCATGCCGGGTGGAGGAACGAGAGGCGACAACCATGACCACGGTGCTCGTACTGCACAGCGTCAGCCTGATGCGCTCCGCGCTGACGGCACTCCTTCAGACCGAACCCGCGTTCGACGTGGATGCGGCGGGCTGGATGTCCGCCCGTGAGAACGCAAGCGCGCTGCATCCCGATGTGTGCCTGGTCGACCTCGACTGTCCCGGCGCGACCTCCTTATTAGAGGGCGGCGCCGGGAACACGGCCGAGCGGGTGCCGGTGCCGCGCGCCGGGCTCGTCGTCCTGGCGTCGGCGGGACGACCCGGAGCGCTGCGCAGAGCGTTCGATGCCCAGGCACTGGGATTCGTGGACAAACACAGCTCCGCGCAACGGTTGATCAAGGGCATCACGGAAGTGGCCGCGGGTCAGCGGTTCGTGGACGCGTCACTGGCCTGTGGGTTCCTCGAGGCTTCCCAAATGCCGCTGACCACCCGGGAACTGAGCGTCCTGGCACGGGCCGCCGAAGGTGAGACGGTGGCGGAGATCGCCCGTCGACTCCATCTGACCAGCGGAACGGTACGGAACTACATGGCAGCGGCGACCCGCAAGGTCGGCGCCCGCAACCGCATCGACGCCATCCGCATCACGCAGGGCGCCGGCTGGGTCTGACGTCGCTGGCCGGGCCGACCGCTGTGACCGCACCCTTCGACGCCGTGGGGTCCTCGTCACGAAGCCTGGGCAGGGGCGCCCTCACCCCGCGGCCCGCCGACTCCTCGGTGCGCGCGGCGCTCCGGTGCACTTGTCGATCACGCTTCTCCGCAGCGGATTCGGAGTCGTGGTACCAACGGCCCACCAGGTCGCGGTAGAGCTCCGACTCGGCCAGAAGGGCGTCGTGCGGTGCACACAGGGCCCGGTCGCCGTCCAGGACCAGGACTCGGTCGGCCCGCAGAGCGGAGCTGATCCGGTGGGCGACGAGCACGAGAGTGCCGGGGCGCGCGGCGAGGACACGCTCGGTCCGCTCCTCGGTCTCCGGGTCGAGGTGACAGGTGGCCTCGTCCAGCAACAACAGGGGGGCCGGGGACACATAGGCGCGGCCGACGGCCAGTTGCTGGCACTCCCCCAAGGAGAGGAGACGCGGGTCGACCCTCCCGTGCAGGCCTCCGAGCCGCCGCACCAGGTCTTCCAAATCAAGGAAGCGCGTGGCGCGTTCGAGGTCGGCACGGGAGGCGTCGGGTCGAAAGTATGCGAGGTTCTCACCCACCGTCCCGCTGAAGACGTACGCCCGCTGCGGCAGGAATGCTCGGCGCAACTGCGGATGCGCCGGTCCGTCGGGACCTGCCACCGCTCCCGCCACCCGCACCGAGCCGGCATCCGGCGTGAGCATCCCGGCGAGCAGAGCGGTGAGGGTGGACTTGCCGATGCCGCTCGGCCCTACGACCACGAGGTGCTCACCGTCCTCAAGGGTCAGGTCCAGCTCCCGCAGCACAGGGCGGGCTCCGGCGCCGTACGCGAACGTCACGCCTCGGAGCTCGGCCGCAGGTATCCGTCCGGAGCGGTCTGACCTTGCGGGCGGCGCAGGTCGGGGGTCATCGGTGGGTATCCGTCCGGACGTATGCGGTGGAGATTCGACCGGAGGCTGGGCAGCCGGGGCAGCGTAGTCGCCTTGGTCGGTGAACCGCTCCAGCACGACCAGGAGGCGGGTGCCGGCCGTTCCGACGGCGGTCATCAGGGCGTGCAGGGCGGGCAGGAGTGCCTGGACCAGGTAGGTCAGCGCTCCCAGCAGGGCGCCCGCGGTCAGTCCGCCCTTGAGGAGAAGGGGGGTCGCGGCGAGAAGTGCCACCAGGGGAAGCCGGCCGGCGACGCCGAGCGCGAACGATCGTACGGCTGCCCAGCGGGCCAGCCTCCGGGACAGCCGTGCCTCGGCGGCGATCAGTCCGCCGACCTCTGCGGCGATCCGGGTCCTGGCCCCGCACGCCGTCACGTCGCGCAGGCCGGCGGCCACCTGCCCGGACAGCGCGGACAGTGCCTCGTCGGCGTCCAAATAGGCACGCTGTGACGCCGCCATGGGAGGAAAGGTGGACAGGAAGAGGACGAGTCCGGCCAGCAGCGGCGGCAGTACGACGATCAGCAGCGCCGGGTCGAGCGTGGCCATGCCGAGCAGCGCGCCTGCCGTGGTGAAGACGAACGAGCGGGCGGTCAGGACCAGGCCGGCGAAGCTGTCGCGGGCGATCTCGGTCTGGTGCGTGAGTCGGGACACGGCCGCGGTCGGGTCGGCTCGTGCCGGCTCGGCGAGCGCGGCGCCAAGCGCCTGGTCCACCGCGCGGCGCATCAGACCGTCGCGGAACGGTTCGACCAGGTCGGCCAGTCCTCTGAAGACCTGGCGGACGGCAAAGCCGCCGAGCAACGTGGCGCCGGCCGCGACGCAGAGCCAGAGCAGGCCGGTGCCGGTACGGCCGGCGAGGAAGCCGTCATCGAGCGAGCGGGCGACGCCGTAGCCGCCGAGGAATGTCTGGCCGCTCTCCAGGAGGGACCAGCCGGACAAGGCGATCAGGACAGGTCGGTGTCGGCGCAGGAACCGTCGACCGTCCGGCAACACCGCTCTCAGGGAGCCGCGTTCATCGCTCCTGATCGATCTCGGGTCATCCGGGGATCGCCGTGTCGACGGTCCGGCCTTGGGCCGGAGCGAGGGGCCCTCGGTGACGGTCGCGGGGCGGGCGTCGTTCATCAGGCTCTCTCCCCCGCTGCCTGGTGTCCGGAGGTGGCAGCGGGCGGCGAACCGATGTCCGGGGCCGTTCGAGAGTTGCCTGGACGCTCTGGTCCGGCGTCCGTGGCGGTGAAGACGGCGCGGTAGTCCGGCATCCGCCACAGCACCTCGTGCGGGCCCAGCCCGCGGATGCGGCCCTTCTCCAGCCAGAGGACCAGATCGGCGCCGGCCGCGGTCGACAGTCGATGGGCGACCAGCAGCCGGGTGCCGGCACGGACGTCATGGGCGAGCGCGCGCTCCACCTCCCCCTGGGTGACGGTGTCCAGGCCGGACATCGCGTCGTCCAGCACGAGCAGTCGTCCGGCGTGCGCGAACGCCCGGGCCAGCCCCAGGCGCTGGCGCTCACCTCCGGACAACGGTGCGTACGTGAGCGGGGTGTCGTATCCCTGCGGAAGACGCGTCACGAAGGTGTCCGCTCCAGCCGCGCGGGCGGCGGCGCGTACGGCCGCGGAGGGCGGTGCGACGGCGCCGAACGCGATGGCGTCGGCGACCGTGGTTCCGAAGAGGGCGGGCTGCGCGAAGGCGTAACCCACCTCCGTGCGCAGGTCCTCTTTGGTGAGCCGGTCGAGCGGGACGCCGTCCAGACGCACTCCACCCTCGTCGGGGTCGGTCAGTCGGCCCGCCACCGCGGCGAGGGCGGACTTGCCCGAACCGGAGCGGCCCACGACGGCCACCGTGGTCCCGCCGGGCACGGTGACGGTGACGTCGTCAAGGACGTGGACGCCGTCGCGCACGACACCGACACCACGCAGCTCCAACGTCCCCGGTCCCCCTGCCGGCAGCGCCGACGGACCGTGCGCGACCGGGGACAGGAGTGCCGGCTCGACCGTGCGTCGAGCGGCCGCCCTTCCCTTCACGAGGGACCCGACCACCCCGGCCACTGCCCCGGCGCCCGCTGCCAGCGCCGCGTACCGGGAGGCCGCGACCAGGTCACCGACGCTCAGGTGTCCGGCGGCGAGCCGCAGGCCTCCCACACCGAGAACGAGACAGACGAGCAGCGGCATCAGCACTCCGCTGTGCGCGACGGCACGCCCGTAGACCCGCCACATGGCACGGCCTTCGGTGCCGAGCCGTGGCAGGTCCGCGAGCACGCGGCGTCGTTCCCGGCCTGCGGTGCCTGCGGCGGCGACGGTCTGGGCTCCTCCCAGCACCTCGGCGAGCCGGTCGGCGACCTCCGCCTGGACGCGCTGATAGCGGCCGACCGCCACGGACGAGGAACGGGCGAACGTCCGAAGGAGCAGCACCAGCAAAGGGACCCCCAGCAGAAAGGCCGCGGCGGTCCACACGTCGATGACGGCCAGCGCGACAAGGGCACCGAGGGGCGGGAGCAGAGCCGCCAGCGCTCCCGCCGATGCGGCCGGAACGGTGCCCGCCTCGGTGGCGTTGGCGGTGAGCCGGGTGGCCAGGTCCCCGGGCGCGAAGGAGGCGGTGGCGCGGTCCGGGTCCGCGCGCAGGAGCCGGTCGAGTGTCCGGGTGCGCAGCCAGGCGGTGGAGCGGGCGTTGACGGTTCCGACGAGCAGGGCGTCCGCGGAGTCGAGCAAGATCTCCGCGACGACGAGCGCGGCGCACGCGAGGGTCCAGCCGGTGGCGCCCGGCGACTGGGAGAGAAGCAGGTCCAGAGCGTGCCCGAGGACCGCGGGTTCAGCCAGCGAGACGAGCGCGGCGGTGACGGAGCAGAGAAGGATCGCGAGGCTGTGTCCGCTGCTGTGCCGCAGTGCCTGGCGCAGTACGCCGTCACTGACGACAGGGACTTTCGAGTCTTCCTCGGCGTCACTCCCGGCGATGGACGCGGTGGCCGGGGGGTCCGGGGCGGAGGTCATCGCGGAGGTCTCCTCCCCGGGAACGACTGGGATGCGTGGTGCGGGGGCCGGCGCCGGACTCGGGTCGATGAGCTGTTTCCGTCTGGCTAAGACGCCGGGCGTGAACGGAGTCGGGCCGGTGACCGGCGCCGGTCCGCGCAGCGGTGACGCCGCGCGGACCGGCCGGTGTGTCAGTTGCAGGTCGTGACGGACAGGCTGCTGTCGCCGCAGAGCAACAGGCTCGCGCGGCTGCCGGTGGCGACGTCGCCGGTGGCCTCTTCCTTCGGGGTCTCCATCGACTGCAGGTCGAGAAGCGTCATCGTCTTACCTTTCGATCGGGGACTGTGAGCGGTTCGTACGTCCTGCGGGTGGTGCACTTCACGATCCCTGTACGGGACCGGCTTGTGGGTTCCGCCGGGGCGGCGGAAGGAAGGGCAGATGCACGTCTCCGCCGGAGGCGGCGCTGCCGAGGGCGAGGAGGCAACCGGCGGTGCCGGTGGCGAGGTCCATGGACAGCCGCATCATCTGCTCGCCGGGGAAGGCCAGATGACCCTTGTACGGGACGGCGTGCCGTGTCAGGGCGTCGATCTGTCGGCGGACGTCCCCCGGCGCGGTGCCGGGGCCGGGCGCGGTGGTCCGGCTGAGGTGCAGCACCATGCCGGCGGCGCCACGGAACAGTCCGGGTTGGGCGTAGAAGGTGGCCTGTGCGGCCCGTACGATCTCGCGGCGCGCTCCTTCGAGGTCCTCGTCCGCCCGGTGGGCGAGGTAGTCGTCGAGCACCATGCCGATGCCGACGCTGCCGGCGCCCAGGTACGGCATGGTCCGCCAGCCCTCGTCGACCTGGAGCGTTCCGGAGGCGCTGCGGACACACCGGGCGAGGTCTTGCCGGAGTGCGGCGCCTGCCCGGTCGAGCAGCGTGGTGTCACCGGTGCGTTCGTAGAGTCGGACGAAGAGCAGGGCCGGTCCGGACGCCCCGTACAGGAGCCCGGCGCGGGTGATGCCAGCAACGTCCTCGGCGACCAGTTCGGCGCAGCGCCGAGCCGCGTCGTGCAGGGCCGGTGTTCCGGTCGTGGTCGCGAGGGAGTCCAGGGCGAGGCCGACGCCGGCGAGGCCCCCGTGGAGATCGGGGGCGATGCCCTCCCAGGGACGAGCTTGCGCCGACTCGGCTAGTTCCAGGGCCCGTTCGGGGTGGCCGAGGCGGTCCAGTGTCCAGGCGATACCGGTCAGTCCGTCGTAGAAGCCGATCGGTGTGCCGGACTCCGGAACCTTGGTGTGGCGCAGAAGCCACTCCTCCGCCTCGGTGTGGGGGTCGGAGCCGGTCTCGGCGAGGGCGTACAGGACACCGGCAGTGCCGTACCCGAAGGTCGCTCCGCCGCCGGTGGTGGCGAACTGGGCGATGTCGCCGGGGAAGAATCGGTCGTCGCGCTCGGGGGTGGCGGAGGCCAGTACGGCGCGGACCATCGAGGTGCGGCTGCGGGGCCAGTCGCCTGGCTCGACGGGCAGGTAGGGTCCGGCATCGGGTCGGTCGGTGCCGCGGGTGATCTCCTCGACCGCCTCGTCCAGGAAGCTTCTGTCGACGGGGAACTGCTCGGCGGCGATGTCCGCCAGGTGTCGGGCTTTGGCTCTGTCGAGCGGAAGCAGACTGGTGAGCGGCAGGAACAGGGCGAGCCGCAGGCAGGCCAGGGCGTACCGGTCCACGTCGTGTCCTCGCCGGTCGGCGGGGGCGACGAAGCCGGGGTTGGCAACGGTCTGGCGTCGGCCCTCGTCGATGTGGGCTGCGGCCTCGAAGTCGATGAGTGTCACGGACTGTTCGTCCTCGGAGACCATGATGTTGAAGAGATGAAGGTCGTTGAAGACGACTCCGCGAGCGTGCACCGCGTGCACCGCGTCCTCGACCAGCCGGTGGATACGCAGGGCCCAGGCGGTGTATTCGGCGAGCGCCTCGGGGCCCGGGTCGGACTCGATGAGGGGGTGACGGCGCGCGAAGAAGGTGTTGAGCGGTTTGCCCTCCACGAACTGCATCGCCAGGAACTGGTGGTCTCCGACGGAGAACGTCCCCCGTACCTCGGGGGTGCAGCCGAGTCCGGAGAGCCTCTCTAGCGCTTCCTGTTCGCGGCGCAGTCGGGCAACCGCGTCGGCGCCGTCGGCGGCCAGTCCTGCGTGCGGCCGGGCCTCTTTCAGGACGACCTTCTCACCGGTGGCACGGTCGCGGCCGACGTAGACCCCGCCTCCGTTGGAGAAGTGCAGGGCGCTCTCGATGGCGTAGGGAAGGTCGCCGACGGTGACCGCGGCCCGGGCCTCGATGTGTGGCGCGAGGAAGGCCGGCGGCTCGATCCAGTCGGGTATCCGGAACGCTGGCCCGCGCAGATCGGGGACGAGGCGTCCGTCGGGGCGCCGTACCGCGGGCCGTAGTTCCCCCTCCTCGTCGTAACAGTGGCGGCGGGTGAAGCTGCCGTAGCGGAGGTGGACCGGTCCGGATCCCCAGCGCAGGTCGCTGAGAATGTAGGGCGCAGGCTCGCCGTCGAGGAGAGCGGCGAGGTCTTCGGCGACGCGGTGGCACCGCCCGTCGTCGGACGGGTACACGGTGATGAATTTGCCGCTCGCAGCCCGATCCGCGTACTTGGCGTT
The DNA here is from genome assembly GCF_040650615.1 of Streptomyces sp. NPDC048643. Taxonomy (NCBI): domain Bacteria; kingdom Bacillati; phylum Actinomycetota; class Actinomycetes; order Kitasatosporales; family Streptomycetaceae; genus Streptomyces; species Streptomyces sp. NPDC048643. The sequence goes on along the minus strand of NZ_JBEZHO010000027.1, from coordinate 26,815 downwards.
GCGATGGTGCAGCAGATAGCGGCTGGGCACGAACTTGTAGGCGACACGCTGCTCTTGGCAGTAGGTGGAGACCCTCGCGAGTACGGACTCGGCGTTGCCGAGGCAGGCGGACACATGGATCTTCCAGCCCTGCTCGGGGAGTTGGCAGTCCGCCGGCCGCAAGGCCAGCCAGTCGCCGACGCGGTGGCGCTGCCAGCCCTCAGGAGCCGGTGCGAGGGCCAGGGCGTACTGCTCTCCCCTGCGGTCGGCTCGGCCGGTCGGACCGGTGTTCAGCCGGTGCGGAGCGTCGTAGAAGTGCGGGTCCGCGTCACAGAAGGCGGCGTAGCCCTTGATCACGTCCACTCCCTCGGTCGGCGGTACCGGCTCCGTGTCGGCCTGACAGGAAGAACGGTGTCATCCGGCGAAGGGGCGCCAACAGTCACACACGTCAGCAACTGACCGTGCGAAACGCATGGGTATCCCGGACCTTGGGGAAGGGTTGCCCGCACCGGCGGGGGTGGGTCTTGGTGACCGCGAGGTTCCCCCGGCCGGTGTACGACGCGACGACCCGGCTGTTCGGGGCCGCAGCGCCCAGCCCAGCGACGATCACCTGCACGACTTCATGCCGACCGGAATCTTGTCGCCGCCGCCAGGGCTGCAGTCGAGTGGGCCCGCAGTGGGCGATCTTCACCGGTCAGTCTTCTGGCCGAGGTCGCTTACCGGATATGTCGAAGACGAGATCAGGGCGGCGGTCGCCCGAGGCGAAGCCATCGAATGCTCCGTCACCCCCGTCTCCCGGTCGGAAGATCCGAGCGACGTCGTGCCTGTGGGGCTCACGTTGAAGGCCCGAGGCAGCGTCACTCTCCTGAAGGTCCCCAAACCCTAGTTACGGCTACAGCAGGGAACCAGCCACCATGCACCCCGCGGTAGAGCACCTGACCGAGATCATTCCTCCCGGCGCTCCGCGCCGCTCACGCGACTGGGCAACTGCCGAGCACCAGTTGGGCACGCTACTGCCGGAGGACTACAAGGAACTCGTCGAGACCTACGGAGGCGGCGTCTTCGACGAGACCATCCGGCTACTGGACCCGCAGTGCCCCGACGAGGACTACAAGCCCCTCGCCCAGGCCACCGCCCGCGCCGAGATCCTCGCCGATCTGCGGCAGAGCGAAGCCAAGCCCACAGAGCCCCAGAACGAATCCGAAGCTCAGGTCCTGCCACGGGCCATCGAAGAGAGCGGCGCGTACCTGTACTGGCTTCGGCGGCCGGGACAAAAACCCAACGAGTGGTCGCGGGCCGAGTGAGTCAGGACGACGCGGTCAGTGAGGGTCTTGCCGGCGTGATGGGTTACGTCGAGAGCGTTGGCCGTGCCGTTGAGGCTTGGCATTTGAGTTCGAGGTTGTTTCCGGCCGGGTCGCGGATGAACACCGCGTAGTAGCCCGGTGCGTACTCCGGCCACAGCCGAGGCCCGTGGAGGATCTCTCCGCCGAGTGCGGTGGCGAACTCGTGGACGCGTCGGACGGTCGTCTCGTCCTCGACCCTGAGCGCAAGGTGGGTCTGGCGACCACCGGGGTCGGTCGCTAGGGAGAAGAACAGCTGAGCCGGCCGGCCAGGTAGGGCGTACCCGATCAGGGTCGGCGTGTCGAAGGTTCGCTCACCCCCGGCCAGGCCGACGACCTGGTCGTACCAGTCGCCGATGGCGTTGAGGTCGTCGACTTGCAGGACGACGTGGTCGAGCAGGGTCATGGGCTCTCCAGTCCTTGTGTGGCCCCGCTCTACGGCTGCCGGCCTCCCGTAGCGCCGGGGCGACCTCGCCGGCCAACTTCTGGAAGGTCGGGAGGTGGCCGGCGATGGCTTGGACCATGTTGGGGTCTGATGAGTCTGACACGCATTGAGTGCCTCCGGTGGGAGGGAACCGGCGAACGAACTGGTGGTTCGTGTCTCGTTGGGGGCGCCGCACCGGATCATCGTCACCGCACGGCCTGACCTGCGCGGCTCGTTCTACGAGAGCTTGCCGAAGAGCACTTTGCGGGTCGCGCGATCGGTGACCGTCCACAGGCGCGCCGATGCCGTCATCGGCCTGCCCTGTCCCTCATCACCGCTGCCGAGAGAACCGGCTCGCCCTTCCGCAACTGCCCGCGGTGGCCACCCGCGAGTGGTCGGCCCCCTCGTCGACGGTGGGCGATGGGGCTGTGCGGGGCTCGATGCGCACGCCGTTGGGCGGCGGCCCGCCGAGCAGGATGAGGCGAGCCACCCGGTGGCGCTGTCCGGGTAGGCAGGCAGAGGCGGGGTCCGCCCGTCGTGCAGCCGACGCGGGCCGAGAGAGTGCGAGCATGGAGGCGGAGACGGACACGCCGGGCCGACCAGCCGCGTGCGGTCTTCAGGGGAGTTTATGGGCGAGGACGTCGAGTTGCTCGACGGAAGGGGGTTGGGCGAACAGTTCGCCGGCTCGTTCCGTCAGGGCGCTGCCCAGCCGACCTGCGAGGTGGGCCTGACGTGCGTCGTCGTCGGGGAAGGCGTCGAAGATCGCGAAGGTGGACGCGCTCAGGCGCACGGCGAACCATGCAATAGTGCCGGGCTCCTCCTGCACGAGGGCAAGGCCCTCACGGAGAAGGGCGGCGACTTCTTCCTCCTTGCCCGGCAGGGCCTCGACCTGTACGTGCAGCGCGACGTTGATGTCGGCCATGAGGGAACTCCTTTCCGGTGCTCGGCCGCCCGGGAGCGCCCGGGCACTGCCGTGCCCGATGGGCGTCGAAACGGGTCTCTTATGGCCGCACCGATGCCCCTTTACATCCATTTTGTCACCTTGAGGCCGCACCCACGAGAGGCCCCAGGGCCGCATAGGCTCGTTGTCAGGCGGCTGCTTCGACGTCGGCCGTGGCGTTGCCCTTCGGGGCGGGGGTGGTCATGTCTCGGAGCTTGGTTCGAGTCGCCGACATCCCCGGCATGGGTCAGCGTTGGCTGCTGGGCTGTGACGGAGCACCGTAGTTTGAGAGTGGAGCGCGCGACTCTGCGAGGTCGTACGCAGCAGGCAGTCTGATCGCCTAGCTGCCGGAGCAGTCGACCGCCGGGCATTGGGTCACTTCCGCCGGTAGGTCTGCGGGCGCTGGGCTGTCTGCCTTTCAGGAGATCGGCGTTTTCGCGCCGCTTGCGAGGAGGTGGTTCTCGGGCCGGGCGCCCCGCTGGCCAGGGGAGCGAGAACTCGGTAGCGACGTCCATGGTGTCCTAGAGGCAGCAGCGGTGCATCCGCACCACAAGGCCTCCTCCAGGCGATTTCTTCCGTGCGTGCGTCAGCCGGTCTTGTCGTCGGTGAGGGCGATGTCCAGGTGCGCGAGGAGCGCGTCGAGTGTGGCCAGTTGGTGCGGATCGAACCGGCCGAAGTACTGGCGAAGTACGTGTGTGCCCGCTTCTTCCGCGGCCGCCAGTGCCGTGCGGCCCGCATCGGTGAGGGAGACGGTCTTGCGGCGGCGGTCCTCGGGGTCGCCGGTCCGGGCGACCATGCCGAGGCGCTCCAGGCCCTCGACGATCTGGGTGACGGAGCGCGGAGCCTGACCGAGGGAGGCGGCCAGCTCCGCTTGGTGGAGCGTGCCGCGGCCGGCCAGTACCTGAAGGACCTTGGTGCGGGAGAGGGACAGGCCGGCGGTCGCCGTCATGCGCTGGTCGACCTGTTCGCGCAGGGTGTACGCGAGGGTGAGGAAGGACAGTCCCACCTGCTCCGGGGCGCTGCCCGGCATCGCTGATTCGTGCTGCTCCATGGTTCGGGTATCCTCGCACAACAGACTCGTGAGGTACCTCATGAAAGGGAGTGGGATGGATCGTCCCGTCGCCGTGATCACCGGAGCCACCTCCGGACTGGGCCGCATCGCCGCCTTCGAGCTGGCCCGCCAGGGCTACCGCATCGGCACCGTGGCCCGCTCCCGCAGCAGGGCACAAGCCCTCGTCACCGACCTGAAGGCGGTGACCGACGAGCCCGTCGACGTCTTCCACGCAGACCTCGGCCTGCTCTCCGACGCCCGCCGCGCCGGCGAGGAGATCGCCGCGCACTACCCGCGCCTGGACGTCCTGGTCAACAACGCCGGCCTCCACGCCTTCGCCCAGCGCATCACCGCCGAGGGCCTCGCGGACATGACCGCGGTGAACTACCTCGGCCCGTTCCTCCTGACCGAGGCGCTGACAGCAAAACTCGGATCCTCCTCGCCGGCCCGGATCGTCAACGTCGCCTCCGAAGCGGCCCAACAGGCGAAAACGATCGCCCCGGCCGAGGACCTGCGGCGCACCGAGCCCTACACCCGTCGGGAGTCGATGCCCCTGTACGGGCGCACCAAGCTGATGACCATCATGTGGACGCAGGAGCTGGCCCGCCACCTGGATCCGGACAAGGTCACCGTGAACTGCTGCGACCCCGGCTTCAACGCCACCGGCCTGGGCCGGGACCTGCCCGGCTCCGCCGTCCTGCAGCGGGTGCTGAACACCCTAGGGATCGGCGATCCCCGCAAGGGCGCCGGCATAATCGTGCGGCTCGCCACCGACCCTGCGTTCGCGGGCACCACCGGCGGCTACTTCTCCGCCCGCGACGCGCGCCCCCTGCAGTGCCCCGAGCCCGGCCGGGACCGGCGCGTGCAGCGGGAGTTGTGGGACGCGACCGAAGCGCTCCTCGCCGCCCACCCGGCCGGCTGACACCCGGCACACCCGCCTCAAGGAGGACACCGCCCGGTACCGGGGTACCGCCTGGGCGCGGATTCGTCCTCCAGTAGCTCTTTTCGGCCGCACCCGGCTCCTACGTTCACGGGCGGAGCCTGTCGGGCTCGCCCTCACACATCCGTTTTCCGCCTGGTGGGAGCAATTTCCGTAGCCACCATTCTCGGATCCGGCCCCGCAGTTCCCGCGCAAGCCCCTCGAGTACCGGTCGTCCAGCAGGGCCACAGCGTCGCGGCTCCGGTCACGCGTGACCCGGATCCCCAACCGGCCCAGGATGCAGCGCAGATGATGGACCGCCGTCTCGTCCTGGCCCGCTCGATGGCGCTGCTCGCCACCGGCACCGCGTTCCGCAACTCGGCCAGCACGAGTTCCATCTGGGTGTGCCGGATCCGGCGTCTTCCGTCGGTGATGAGTGACTCCCGTTCCAGCAGGACGTGCCCTTCTTCAGGTCACTTCCCGACGGACCCCTAGGAGCCGATTCCCTGTGGCCGTGTCGTAAGCCTCACCTCCTGCACTTGCAGGTGTGGCACTGACGGAACCCGATGCGAGGGTCCGCACAGACTCCGAAGGCCGAAACAGCTTTGGGTCTGGCCATGTTGCTCCTTGCGCCGATGCCTGCGAGTTCCATTCGAAGTGGAGAACGGGAGCGCAATCGTCCAAGAAGCGGCTCGCACCGAGTGTCCGGCAGTGGCTAGCCCGTCACCGCGGCTTTGGCCTGGGCAGCGGCGACGTAGCGCACGGTGAACAGCACAGGGACGACGAAGCCGAGAACCTGGACCAGTGTCGCCGTCGTGGAATGGCCGTGGCCGGCGTGGGCGAGCACCGCGAGAGCGCCAGCCGTCACGGCGAAGGCAGCTGTCCATACGGCGGTGATGACCACGTTGACCCGGATGAAGGGCTTGAGCTTCCAGACCTCGGGCGGTGTGGTGCGCTTGGCGATACCCAGCGTGAACGGCTTGCCCATCAGCAGCGAAGCCCCGGCGATAAGGGCCAGGGTGGCCGAGGAGAGCGCCGCCGAGTAGGCGTGGGCGGCCGAATCGGGGTCCGCGAAGGCGACAGCGGCCAGGACCGCGAAGAAGAATGCCGAGCCGGTTTCCATGATCAGCGCATCGAAGCCGACTCCCGTGCGCCGCTGCTGGGCGACTATCGCCATTGCCACCAGCAGCGCGGCAAGCGCCCCCCACTGCCACTGGGCGGAGGGGACCACCGCGAAGACGATCCATGGGAGGAAGGTGCGAACGTACGACATCGAAGGCCCCCGAGTTTTGACATTCCTAGTTTGACATGTCGAACTTAGAAGTTCCGACATCGACCTGTCAAGACTGGAAGGTAAGGTGATGACATGAGCCTTCGACACGCCCTCCTCGGACTCCTGTCAGAGCGTCCCGCCAGCGGCTACGACCTGCTGAAGCGCTTCGAGACCTCCTTGGCCAACGTCTGGCCCGCCACACAGAGCCAGCTGTACACAGAGCTGTCCAAGCTCGCCGACAACGGCCTGATCAGCGTCACGGCTCAGGGCCCGCGCGGCCGCAAGGAGTACACCCTCACCGACGAGGGCCTGGCGGAGCTGCGCCACTGGCTGACGCAGACCAAGCCCCAACGCCACACCCGCAGCGACATCCTGCTGCGGGTCTTCTTCCTCAACGTGATCACCCCCGACCAGGCACGGAACTACCTCACCGAACTCATGGATCTCTCGAAGCAGGAGCACGAGGCCCTGCGCAAACTGGCCGACTCCATCGACTGGGGTGACGACCCACTGTCGGTGAACGGGAAGATCGCCCTGGAGTACGGCCTCCGCTTCAACGCGATGCGCCGCGAGTGGGCCGCATGGGCGATCGACCAGGTTCGCTGAAATCACTCGACTCAGAATTCATGTGCATGATCAGGTCGGGGGAACGCGTAACGGGCTTCGTTCGCGAATTTCCGGCTCTGGCTCAGGTTTCGTGCAGCAGTGACTGACGTTTGCAACCTGGGAGGCGGCTGCCTCGCTGGTCGGGGCCAAATGTGATCCGGCCCTACGAGGTTAAGGCGCTGCTTCACTAAGCGAGGAGAGCCGGCGTGCACGACAGACCGAGGATGGAGAAAGCCCTCGATCTTCCGGACTCAGGGTTTCCAGGTGCGCAGGAAAGAGGCGATCCGGGCAGCAGTACAGCGCGGGTTGTTCAACTCGTGCGCGAGCGCGGTGAGTTGTTCGCGACATCGTGCGATCGTTCACAGGTCTCAATGGCGTGAGGGCAAGTCCCATCCTCCGTCGGCACCAGGCGATGCAGGTTGGACCCGCTTCGCCTCCTATCCACCGCCTGGATGGCAGTGATCCGGAATTCCGATCGCTCGGAGGCTGGGCAGCGAGCGTGCGCCCCCGCATAGTCGTGGCAGTCCCGCACCGTGCGGACCGACGTCGGTCCGGCACCCTCGGTGTGTGGTCATCACCTTCACGGCACCCCGCGGGCCCCGGCGCTGGTTGGTGTGCCTGCCCTCGTGAGAAGTCCTCTGGAGCCTCGATGCACGCTGACGCCCCTATGCCATCCGCAGTCCCACTGGACGGCGCCGTCGCGGCGTCGGCCGCCGACGTCTCGGGCCCTGCACACCGGCTCAGGATCTCCCTGCTCATGGCCGGCTCCTGCCTGCCGGTCCTGGGTGCCGTGCTGCTGGCCCCGGTTCTGCCGAAGATGCAGGACCACTTTGAAGGAACCCCAGGCGCAGAGGCGTTGGTGCCCCTGGTTCTGACCGTCCCCGCACTGGCGCTCGCGCTGCTCGCACCGTTCGCCGGAATGATCGTCGACCGGCTCGGACGCAAGCGTCTGCTCATCGCGGCCACCGCGATGTACGCGCTCTGCGGTACGGCCCCGCTGTGGCTCGACGCCCTCGGAGCGATCCTCGCCAGCAGAGTCCTGGTCGGGGTCTGCGAAGCGGCCATCATGACGTGCTGCACCACGCTGATCGGCGACTACTACCAAGGTCCGCAGCGGGTGCGGTATCTGTCCCTTCAGACCATGTGCACCGCGGCGTCCGCGACAGCCTTCTTCGTTGTCGGCGGAACTGCGGGTTCGGCAGGCTGGCGTGTGCCGTTCTGGCTCTACGCGGTGAGTCTTCTCATCGCTCCGATCATGGCGGTGGCCCTGCCGAGCGCGACGCCGCGGGACTCCTCGGAGAACCGGACGCCCCTGTCGGCGAATGTGGGACATCGCCCATTCCCTTGGAGGCAGATGCGTTCGACCTGCGTCCTCACGTTCTTCGGGGCGATGGTCTTCTACACCGTGCCCGTGGAGATGTCCTACCTTCTCGACGATCTGGGGACGACCAGCTCCGGCGTCATCGGCGTGGCCACCGCGGTCGCCAGCGCCGCCACCGTCGTAGGAGCTGTCGTCTTCGCCCGGATGCGCCGCACTCCGGAGCAGGTGCTTCCGCCGGTATTTGCCGTGTGCGCGCTCGGCTTCGCACTGATGTACCTCGCCGACAGCACCCCGTTCCTGGTGGCCGGAGCAGTGGTCAACTGCCTCGGCACCGGGATGTTGCTGCCGGCCCTGCTGATCCGGGGCATGTCTCGACTGAAGTTCGCCGACCGAGGACGGGGAACCGGGCTGTGGACGAGCGCGATGTTCGGGGGCACGTTCGTCCTGCCTCTGGTGCTGCTCGGCGTGGGGAAGGCCGTCGGGAGTCTGGCATCGGCCGTGGGCGTGCTGGGCGTATCCGCTGCGTTGGTGGCCGCCGCACTCGCGTGGGCGCAGCGGCGTACGGCCGAGGACGGGCCGCACTTGGATGCGGCGCCGGAAAGCGCCGCCTGACGGCGCTGGTTCATGGCGGAGGGACCAGGTCGTGCCGCCGACCTGGTCCCTCCGCCACCGTCACGGTCGCGCCTGCTCTCCTGGCCACGGTGTGCGGCAGTTGAGGGCAGACCAGCGGCAGTCGCCTGTGCCGCTCCTGACGATCATGGTGTCGTCGACCGCGCCACGTCGGCGCGGCTCCCGCCTCCCGGTCGCTCAGCAGCGCTGATGACGGACAGTCGCGAGGGCCGATGGCGGAACAATGGAGGATGCCCCCGTCCGGAGCTCACGGGTTCTCATCTGCCGTCTCGGAGAACGTCGTTGGCGGCGCCAGGACTCTTCGCTTCCTGCCGCCGATGCCGTCAGGTGCGTGGTGCGGCATTCAGGTCGGCGGCGACACGCAGAGCTGTTTCGCGGAGCCAGATGTGCGTCGAGTCATGCGTGTGGACGGGATGCCACCACAAGGCTTCCTGAAGGGGGACGGTTTCGTAGGGCGCCGGCATGACACGGACAGGCGCCAGATCGCGCATGAGGTCGGCCAGCCGTTGCTGGACCAGGGCGATGCGGTTCGTCCCGGCGACCATGTAGGGCAGCAGGGAGAAGCTGTCGACCGACACCTCGACGCGCGGTTCGATGCCCAGCATGCCCAACTGCCGTACGGCGGGGGCGTCGTAGGTCCGCTGGTAGGTGACCCAGGGCAGTGTCGTGAGGTGGTCGCGGGTGAGATGGTCGGTGACCTCGGAGTTGCTGTCGGCGACCAGGAAGACCCACTCGTCGCGGAAGAGATCGGTGCGGGGCATCTCCCCGACCACTCCGTGCGGCATGAGCAGGCCGTCGGTTCGGGTGAGCAGGACGCCGAGGTCCTCCACGACCGTCGTCGGGGTCTGCGTGAAACGGAGCTTGACGTGGGGCGCTTCGGCGTGGATCAGGCGAGCCAGTGAGGCGCCGAAGACGGCGACGGCATAGTCCGAGGCCACCAGGGTGAAGGTGCGGCTCTCGGTGGCCGGATCGAAGTCGGCCTGGCTGCTGAAGAGGCGCTCCAAGAGGTCGCAGGCGGTCGAGGTGCGGTCGAGCAGGACCTGCCCGAGGGCGGTCAGCTCGTAGTGGCCGCCGGAGCGGGCCAGCAGATCGTCGTCGAAGTGCCGGCGCAGCCGGGCCAGAGCCGCGCTCATGGCGGGCTGGGACAGGCCGACGCGTCTGCCTGCCTGCGTGACGTTGCGTTCCTCCAGCAGGGCCCTGAGGGCGACAACGAGGTTCAGGTCGAGGCTGGAGAGGTTCACGGTCCGTTCCTTGGGGCGTCCGACGAACTATTCGCGGCGTGGATGTTCCGTATCCACAGAATCTATTTCCCTGATTGCTGGTGAGGGGTCCAGATTAGTCACATCGCAATCAGGAGGACATGTCAGTGAAACCTGAAGCCGCGTCCGCGCCCTTCTCCGGCCCCTTCGCTCTGGCGACGCTCTCGACCACAGAGCGCGACACTTTCCCGGCGCTGGTGCGCCGCGACGGATCCGTGCTGGATCTGCGCGAAGTTCTCGGCGCCCCCCAACTGGCCATGCTCGACGTGCTGGAGGACTGGCCGAGCCTGTCGCCCCGGCTCTTCGAGCTGGCCGACCGCCCGACTGCCGCAGAGCCGCAGGTGGCCGACTTCCACGTCCACGCCCCGGTCGCCCCGCGGCAGGTGCTGCAGTCCGGTGCCAACTACCGCCAGCACGTGATCGACCTGCACGTGGCCCACCGCGACGGCTCGGACGGGCTGTCCGAGGAGGAGGCCCGCGCCGAAGCCGCAAGGATCATGGACCAGCGGGCTGCAGACGACCTGCCCTACGTGTTCATCGGTCTGCCCAGTTCCGTCACCGGCCCCTTCGACGACGTGGTCCTGCCCGCCTGGGCGAAAAAGCCCGACTGGGAGCTGGAACTGGCCGCCGTCATCGGCCGCCCCGCCTACCAGGTCACCGTCGAATCGGCGCTGGACCACGTGGCCGGCTACACGATCGCCAACGACCTCACCGACCGGGCGACCGTGTTCCGCCGGGACATGCCGCAGATCGGGACCGACTGGCTGCGCAGCAAGAACGCGCCGGGCTTCACCCCGGTGGGGCCCTGGATCGTGCCCGCCCAGTCCCTCTCGGACACCTCCGACCTGCAGGTCACGCTGAAGCTGAATGGCGAGACCATGCAGGACGAGTCGACCAAGGACATGATCTTCTCCGTCGCTCGGCTGGTCTCCTACGTGTCGCAGAACGTGCGGCTGCTGCCCGGTGACCTGGTGCTCACCGGCAGCCCGGCAGGCAACGGGATGCACTGGGGACGGCTGCTGCGCGACGGCGACGTGATGGACGCCTCCATCACCGGCCTCGGTGCCCAGCGCACGCGATGTGCGGCCGAGGTGACGCCGTGACCCACGATCGCCGCAACCCCGAAGCAGCCATAGCCGAGGCGGCCAAGACGTTCTCCAACTGGGGGCGTTGGGGCGAGGACGACCGCCTGGGCACCCTGAACTTCCTCGACGAGGGCAAACGCCGCCAGGGCGCCGCGCTGGTGCGCCGCGGTGTCAGCTTCTCCCTGGCCCAGCAGTTCAACATGGACGGCCCGCAGCGGGGCTGGCGGCGGCGCACCAATCCCGTCCACACCATGCTGGACACCGGTGCGGACGCCGCCCTGGGCACGCAAGGGCTGCCGCACGGGATCGGCGGCGCCGACGACGTGGTGGCGATGCCCTTGCAGTGCTCGACCCAGTGGGACGGCCTCGGACACATCTTCGACCACGGCAAGGCCTGGAACGGGCGCCCGGCCGAACTGACGGTGACCTCGGACGGTGACCTCGTCACCGGCATCGAGCACATGGCCTCCCAGATCGCCGGCCGCGGCGTGCTCCTGGACGTCGGCCGCGTGGTGGGCACCGACGGTGAACTCCCGGACGGCTTCGCCATCACCGAGGAGCACCTGCAGGCCACGGCCTCCGACCACGGCGTCACGGTCGAGCGGGGCGACATCGTGCTGGTGCGCACCGGCCAGCTGGCCCGGGTGCGGCGCGGCGGGTGGGGTGAGTACGCGGGCGGTCCGGCACCGGGCCTGTCCTTCACGACGGCCGGCTGGCTGCACCGCAGCGAGATCGCCGCCATCGCGACGGACACCTGGGGCTTCGAAGTACGGCCGAACGAGTTCGACGACGCCTTCCAGCCCCTGCACCAGGTGGTCATCCCCAACATGGGGCTGCTCATCGGCGAGATGTGGGACCTGGAGGAACTGGCCCTGGACTGCGCCGAGGACGGCGTGCACGAGTTCTGGCTGGCCGCCCCGCCGCTGCCCATCACCGGAGCCGTCGGCTCGCCGGTCAATCCCATCGCCGTCAAGTAACCACCGGGACAAAGGAGTTCCTCATGCCCACATCTCGCACGGTCCTTGTGATCGGAGGCGGAGCAGCAGGCAACGCCGTGACGATCCTGCTGCGCCGCGCCGGCCTGGCGGTCGACCTGGTCGAAGCCCGCGAGGACTGGAACGCGACCGCCGGGTCCGGCATCACCCTTCAGGGCAACGCCCTGCGGGTGCTGCGCGATCTGGGCGTGTGGGAGCAGGTCAGTGCCTCCGGATTCGGTTTCGGATCCGTCGGCATCACCGCCCCCGACGGCACGGTGCTGCACGTCCAGGACGACATCCGCACCGGCGGAGACGATCTGCCCGCCACGGTCGGCATGCAACGCCCGCGCCTTCAGCAGATCCTCATCGACGCGGTCAGGGCCGGCGGCGCCACGGTTCGGCTGGGAACCACCGCCCACATCGACGGCCAGGACGCCGACGGCGTCGACGTCCGGTTCAGTGACGGCACCGAGGCCCGCTACGACCTGGTCATCGCCGCGGACGGGATGGGCTCAGCAACCCGCGCCGCCATCGGAATCACCGACAAGCCCGAGCCGACCGGCATGGCGATCTGGCGGATCGCCGCACCACGGCCCGCCGACGTCACGCGGACCGACCTCGCCTACGGCGGCCCGGCCTACATCGCCGGCTACTGCCCCACCGGTGAGGACACCCTGTACGCGTACGTCGTGGAAGCCAACCGCGACCGCGCGGCCATCCCCGCCGAGTCCTACGCCCAGGAGATGCGGCGGCTGGCCTCCGTCTACGGCGGCGCATGGCCCGCGATCACCGAGCACATCAACGACCCCGCCCAGGTCAACTACACCTGGTTCGACCAGATGCTGGTCGAGGGGGCCTGGCACCGGGGCCGCGTCGTACTGATCGGTGACGCCGCGCACTGCTGCCCGCCCACGCTCGCCCAGGGCGCCGCGATGTCCCTCGAGGACGCCGCCGTGCTCGCCGAACTGCTCACCACCCGGGACACCTGGGACGAGGAGCTGCTGAACGCCTTCTACGAACGCCGTATCCCGCGGGTGCGGGCCGTCGTCGAAGCGTCCGTGCAGCTCGGGCAGTGGCAGCTCGACGGTGTCCGCGATGCCGACGTGCCCGGCCTGATGGTCCGCACGATGTCCCAGCTCAAGGAGCTCCCGTGATCCGCACGGTCGATGTGCATGCCCACGTTCTGCTGCCTGAAGTCGAGCAGCTCGTAGCCGGACAGCCCGGTCTCGCACGGGCCCAGGCACTGGACGCCCGCCGCAACGGGCCGCAGGCACTCGCGGTGAGCGGGGCGATGATCGGAGAGCGGATCCGTCTGCTCACCGACGTCCAGGCCCGCCTGCAGGCAATGGACGTACAGAACGTCGACGTTCAGCTGGTCAGCCCTTCCCCCTCGCACTACCACTACTGGGCCGACGAGGACGTGGCCGAGAAGGTGTACCGGCTCAGCAACGAGGCGGTCGCCGCGCACTGCGCCGCCTCACCCACCCGCCTGCGCGGACTGGGCCTGGTGCCTCTGCAGCACCCCGACCTCGCGGTGAAGGCCCTGGATCACGCGCTTGCGGCGGGGCTCCTGGGCGTGGAGATATCCAGCCATGCCCCCGGCCGTGAACTCTCGGACGCGGCCTACGAGCCGTTGTGGGCCCGCGCGGAGGAGACCGGAGCGGTCCTGTTCCTGCACCCCTTCGGCTGCACCCTCGATGAACGTCTCGACCAGTGGTATCTGTCCAACAGCGTCGGACAGCCCACCGAGAACGCCGTCGCCCTCTCGCACCTCATCTTCTCCGGCGTTCTCGACCGTCACCCGGGCCTGGCCATCATCGCCGCGCACGGCGGCGGCTACCTGCCCACCCACATCGGGCGCGCGGACCACGCCTGGTCCACGCGTTCCGACGCCGGAGCAGGCTGCGCCCACCTGCCCAGCACCTACCTCAAGCGGCTCTACTTCGACTCGCTCGTCCACGATCCCCACGTCCTGCGGGAACTGGTCCGCGTCGCGGGAGCCGACCGCGTGCTTCTGGGCTCCGACTTCCCCTTCGACATGGGCGCCGGCGACCCCGTCCAGGCATTGCGGGCTGCCCGTCTCAACGACATCGACTTCGATGCGGTCCGCGGCGGCACCGCCTCTTCCCTGCTCCACCTGTCCTGAGGAGGATCCTCATGAACGCTCGCCTGCTCACGCACCTGCGGCACGTCGACCTCGCCGTGCCCGACTACGACAAGCAACTCGACTTCTACAGTGGCGTCTGGGGCCTGACCAAGGTCGCCGAGGACTCCGGGATCTCCTTCCTCGCCGCCGAAGGCTCCCCCGAGCAGTACGTGGTCCGCCTGCGCAAGGCGGAGGAGAAGCGCCTCGATCTCATCTCCTACGGCGCCGCGAACCCCACCGACGTGGACACCCTCGCCGAACAGCTCCTCCAGTCCGGCGTCCAGCTGCTCTCTCAGCCCGGAACGGTCACCACGCCCGGCGCCGGCTACGGCTTCCGGTTCTTCGACGTGGACGGCCGCACCATCGAGGTCACCGCAGACGTCGAGGCCCGCCGGCACCGCAAGATCGAGGAGAAGGAGTCCATCCCGGTCAAGCTGTCGCACGTGGTCCTCAACTCGCCCGATCTGAACCGGACCCGCGAGTGGTACGAGCGCCACCTCGGCTTCCGCCTGTCGGACACGTTGTCCTCGCCGCACATGGGCGAGGTCATGCACTTCATGCGCATCAGCAACCAGCACCACTCCATGGCGATCGCCCAGGGCCCCCACACCGCCCTGCACCACATCTCCTTCGAGATGCGCGGCATCGACGAGTACATGCGCGGCTCCGGCCGTGTCCTGCGCGCCGGATTCAAGAAGATCTGGGGACCGGGCCGGCACACAGCGGGCGACAACACGTTCACCTACTTCCTCGATCCCCACGGCAACACGGTCGAGTACACGACCGAACTCGAATGCCTGGACGAGGACACCTGGCACCCGCACGTCTACGACTTCTCCGAGCCCGACGTCGCAGACCAGTGGGGCACCGCGAACCCCATGAACGAGCTCGTCGCCAAGGAGTCCTTCAACGATGTCGACCGCGGCTGCTTCATCGCCCCGCCGGTCTGACCCGCCAGGACCCCGGGGGCGCGGCAGGCCCTGTCCATGCCCTGACGGAACCCCCGCGCCCCCGGAACCACCGCATGAAAAGAGCTGCCCATGCGCTTCGTCTCCTTCGAACGCGACGGCGCCACCCGCGCCGCCGTCGCGAGCCCCGACGGGCTCCTGTATCCGCTGCCGGCCGGCCACACCCTGACCGAGGTCATCGCTGCCGGCATCAGCCAGTCCGCGCTGCTTGCCCTGGGACACACGGCGCTCGCCGGGCCAGCGGGCCCCCACGTGTCGCAGGTACGGCTGCGCCCTCCGCTCCAGCCCGCCTCGCTGCGCGACTTCGTCACCTTCGAAGAGCACGTCGAGGGGGTACGCCGATCGGTCAGCGGCGCCGGCGGGATCCCGGATCAGTGGTTCGCGGCCCCGACCTTCTACTTCAGTAACCCGCACTGCGTACTCGGCACCGAGGACCCCGTGCCGATGCCGCCCGGATCAGCTGTTCTGGACTACGAGTTGGAGGTCGCCGCCGTGATCGGCCGCGAGGGCAGCAACCTCTCCCCCGCTCAGGCCCGCAAGCACATCCTCGGCTACACCATCCTCAACGACTGGTCGGCCCGCGACCTGCAGTCCGCCGAGATGACCGTCGGCCTCGGCCCCTGCAAGGGCAAGGACACGGCCAACAGCCTCGGACCGTGCCTGGTCACCGCCGACGAACTGGAGCCCTACCGCGATACGGACGGCTTCCTGCGTCTCGCGCTGACAGCCGAGGTCAACGGCGAAGTCATCGGCCGTGACCTGCTGTCCAACATGAGCTGGACCTTCGAGGAGATGGTCGCCTACGCCTCACGCGGCACCCGCGTCATGCCCGGCGACGTCCTCGGATCGGGCACGTGCGGCAACGGAGGCTGCCTGGCCGAACTGTGGGGCGTACGCGGCGAACAAACACCCCCGCCGCTCACGCCCGGCGACACCGTCACCCTCACCGTCGAAGGCATCGGCGTCCTCGTGAACACCGTGGTGCCGGGCGCCAACCCGGTGCCGGTGCCGGCCGGCCGCCGCCGCTCCCGGGAAAGGCCGTGACCACCGTGCAGCCCGAGCGGCTGCTGGGCAAAGTCATCGTCGTGACCGGCGCCGCACGCGGACAGGGCGCCGCAGAAGCCGCGGTACTGGCCGCTGAAGGCGCGCACGTCATCGCCACCGACCTCACCAGCACTGAGAACGTTCGCCAACTGGACGTCACGGACAACAGCGCCTGGGCGCAGCTGGCCCACGAACTGCGCGCGAACCACGGCCAGGTCCACGGCTTGGTCAACAACGCGGGCATCACCTGGCGGGCTCGGCTGGGCGACGTCCAGGTCGAGGACTTCGACCGGGTCCACCGCGTCAACGTCACCGGCCCCCTCCTGGCGATGCAGCACCTGGCCCCGCTGATGCGGCCCGGTGCCTCCATCGTCAACGTCGGCTCCTCCGCCGCCCTGACGGCCCACTACCCGGTGGCCTACACGTCCAGCAAGTGGGCCCTGCGTGGCCTGTCCCGGACCGCCGCGCTGGAACTCGGGCCGCGCGGGATCCGCGTCAACACCGTCCACCCCGGCTACATCGAGACCGAGATGACCGCATCCGCCCTGCCCGAGTTCAGGACGGCCAACGTCCGGGAGACACCGCTCGGACGCACCGGGACCGCCGTCGAGGTCGCCTCACTGGTGGCGTTCCTGCTCTCGGACGAAGCCTCCTTCATCACCGGTGCCGAGATCCCCGTCGACGGAGGCCTGACCGCCCACGGCGGCGTCAAATCCATCTCGGACGCGGTCCGACAGGCTGCGCCCCGATGAAGCGGCTGGAGGGACGGGTCGCGCTGGTCACCGGAACGGGCCACGGCCCGGGCCGCGCCGCGGTTCTCAGGTTCGCGGCCGTGAAATCGGGTTCCAGTCCGACGAGGACTACGTCCTCACCCTCAGGAACCAGCCGGACGGCGTGGGGCTGTGCGCCCGCGCAGTCTGGCCGCACATTGGCGCCGGCTGGTCAGCCGCCCGGCCCGGCTGAAAGGTCATCTGCATGAACAAGGTCAGCGACTCCGCCACGGCGGCGGTGGCCGACATCGGCAACGGTGCCTCACTGGCCGTCGGCGGATTCGGACTCAACGGCATCCCCGACACCCTGATCCGTGCGCTGCTGCACCGCGGATCAACCGATCTACGGGTGGTATCCAACAACTGCGGCACCGACGGACACGGACTGGGCATGCTTCTCGAGGCCGGCCGGATCAGCCGGGTCACGGGCAGCTACGTGGGCGAGAACAAGGAGTTCGCGCGCCAGTACCTGGCCGGTGAGCTGGAGGTAGAACTCGTCCCGCAAGGCACGCTCGCTGAACGTCTGCGCGCCGGCGGGAGCGGCATCGCCGCCTTCTTCACCCCTGCCGGCGTCGGCACACAGGTCGCCTCCGGTGGTCTGCCGTGGCGGTACGGCGAGGACGGCTCCGTGCGGTTGGCCTCGCCCGTCAAGGAGACCAGAGACTTCGACGGCCGGCGCTGCGTGCTGGAGCACGGCATCACCACCGACTTCGCGCTGGTGCGGGCGTGGCGCGGGGATCGGCACGGCAACCTCGTCTTCCGCAAGGCGGCCGCGAACTTCAACCCTCTTGCGGCGATGGCCGGACGGACCACCATCGCCGAGGTCGAAGAGCTCTGCGAGCCCGGCGACATCGCCCCCGGCGACGTGCATCTGCCCGGCACCTTCGTCCAGCGCGTCGTCGCCCTGACCGCCGAGCAGGCAGCAGCCAAGGCCATCGAGAAGAGGACCGTACGCGCATGAACCCCTCCGCAGGCTGGACCCGTGAACAGATGGCCGCGCGGGCGGCACTGGAACTCACGGACGGCACCTACGTGAACCTGGGGATCGGGCTGCCCACCCTGATCCCCAACTACCTTCCCCCGGACGTGCATGTCGTCCTGCACTCGGAGAACGGCATCCTCGGGACCGGGCCCTATCCAGCGGACGCAGACGTCGACCCCGATTTGATCAACGCGGGCAAAGAGACCGTCACCGTCCTGCCCGGCGCGAGCTTCTTCGACTCCGCCCTGTCGTTCGGCATGATCCGTGGTGGGCACATCGACGCCGCCGTTCTGGGAGCCATGCAGGTGTCCGCAGCGGGCGACCTCGCCAACTGGATGATCCCCGGGAAGATGGTGAAGGGGATGGGCGGGGCCATGGACCTCGTCCACGGTGCACGACGGGTCATTGCCCTGATGGAACACACGGCCAAGGACGGCAGCCCGAAGATCCTTGAGCAGTGCACGCTGCCGCTGACCGGCGAGGCTTGTGTCGACCGGATCATCACCGACCTCGGCGTGCTCGACACAACCCCCGACGGACTGGCGCTCGTGGAGACGGCTCCTGGCGTCACCGTCGAGGAGATTCACCAGCGGACCAAGGCCCGAGTGCTACTGAACGCCGCCTCGTCGATCTGCTGAACAACGACTGGCCCACCCGTTTCGCGCTACAACGCGTCGCGGTGAGTGTCCAGGCCGGTGCCGGTGTGGACGCGGACGGTGGCGCGGCCGGCGGGGCGGCAATGGTCGAACGTGTAGGTGCGGCCGTCCTCGTCCGCGAGGGTCCAGCCGTCCACGTGCACGCCATGCCGGGAGTAGTGGGCGACCTCCGGCCACTCGCCGTTCAGCGAACGGTTGGAGCGGATGTCCCAGCCCGGCGAGTCGTACTGGACGCTGCTGATCTCCACCGCCTGACGGTGCGGACGGTGGTCGACAGCGGAGGCGGGCACGGCGATCCCCGCGGTGATGGCGCGGCGGCGGTCAGGCGGCGGATCCACGCGCGTCTCCTGAACCGACGGGACCGCGTGTCCGTTGTGCTGGGCGTAGAACGACTCCCGGCACACGGAAGGAATTCTCGGATGCCACCCAGGAAGAGAACCGACCTAGAGGCGCAGAGGGACACCGCGGGTTCGGACAGCGAGGATTCGAACGCGTCGACGAGCAGTGTCACCACCGTTCCCATCGTCGCCACCACGATCAACGGCGACGGCCAGCCCGAGGCTCTCCCCATCGTCGTCGGCGCCCCGGACACCATGCCCGAACTCCCCGAGCCGCTCCACCCCGAGCGGGAACACGCCATCTACTTCGAGCCGGGCGACCTCGTGCCCCCTCAGTTCCTGGCGCAGGGCATGTCCGGGCAGATCTACAACTACAGCCAGGCCACGGGCGCATGGCTCAAGGCGAAGGCGGAGCCGATCCTTTCGTTCGCGGCCAAGGCCCTCCCCCTCGCCACCACGGTCGCCGCGACCTTCACCGAGGGCGCCACCTCGACCAACCTGCAGAAAGCATCGACCTACCTGGCGGCGGCCGAAGCAGCCACCAACGTCGGTGTCACCGCCTACAAGGCCTTCACCGACCCCAATGTCAACCGGGGCCAGGCCGCGATGAGTGTGGTGGGCAGCCTGGCCTCCGTCGGCGGAACCGTGATGAGCGCCCAGGCGGCCGTGCCCGAGAGGACACAGAAGCAGGTGCAGCAGCTGACAACATTGGGATCGGCGTTCATCGCCTTGGGCTCTGCGACCAGCTACACCCAACGCCCCACGCAGGAGAGCTTCTTGCCGCTCACCGAGTCCCCGTCTCAGACGGCGAGCGGTGACAGCGTACGGCAGGACAACAGCAACACGAGCCTGCCCACCGACACTTACGCCATGAACCGGCTGCCAACGGCCAACTCGGCCCTGGCGTCGTCGCCGAGCGTGGCCTCCTTGCAGTCGCCCGGCGCAGGATCCAACACGCACCCGACAGCCAGGACCTCGGCCCTCCCTCAGCCGCCGCCGAAAGCCGTGACCGTCACCAAGCGCACCGGCAACGCCCCGTAACCAAGATCAGCTGACAGCCGGCCCCGGGACGCCCCCGCACGGGCGTGCCGACAGCGGCTTCCCCCTCCACCTTCCCTCCGGCCCCGAGGACATCCCCCGCATGCCAGAGAACGCCACCCTGAACGGCGTCCCCGAAGGCGACGAGCACGGCCGCGAACTCCAACACCTACAAGAGGCCGCCCCCGCCACGGACGTCCCATCCGACGCTGGTGCCCCTCAACCGGCGCCAGCCCGGACCTCACCGTTCATCCTGTACCTGCAGGGCCCGGAACAGGACGAAGCCCTCTTCCGACTGACCTTGTGGGTGCGGCACCTGCTGCTGCCGGTGTACGGCCGCGAAGTCACCTCGACGGCGCCCTGGTGCGCGACCTGGTGGCAGCACCCCGAAGCAGTGGCCCAGTTCTACGGCCTGTGGATGACCTGGCAGGAGCTGACCGGGCAGGCGGCCGGGCTGAGCGGTCCCGCGCTGTGGCACCGCGACCACCTCACCCATGTCATGGCCGCGCTGCGCGACCCCGCCGGCCCCTTCGCGGGCTGCAAGGCGGGCCACCGGGAAAAGGAGATTCCCTCGATGGCCCCCTACCCGGGGTGACCCCGCACCGGTGACCCCGGGCGTCCGCCGGGCCGCGGGGCGTCTGGTGTGGCGGGCGCTGGGGTCGTGCGGCGAGGGTGGGTTCGTGGGCTGCGGCGCCGGCCGGCCGGGGGGCTCGTGTGACCGCCTGGCCGGCGGGCGTAGCCGAGTCGGCCCGGGGCGGGGCGGCAGGATCGCTGTCGCTCGGGCCCGGTCGCCGCCGAGGCCGACGCGGCGCCATTCCCAGGACGGGATCATCCGCCACACCGGTGGAGGCATGACGCGCATCCGGCGTAGTGCGGGTCCAGGTGTCTGTTCCCCGGGAGGGCGAGGAGGCGGCGCCAGGCGTAGTGGGGGCTGTCGGTGGTGATCCGCTGCTCCCGCCGCGACCGAGCGCGCTGACGGCGCGGCACGCATGGTCATGACGCGACGGAAAGAGGGCCGGGCGCGTCGGCTACTGCACGGCGAGGGAGTCCCCGGTCGACGACTTCGCCCCGGAGGTGGAGTTCCCGTAGTAAGTCCACCGCCACGTCCCCGACTTCGTGGCCTTCACCGTGGTCTTGAGGGCCCCGGTGCTGCTCGACGTCGCCTTCTTGACGGTCGTGTACGAGGTGGCGCCCGCTGCCTTGAACTGCAGGCTCACCGTGCGGCCCGCGTAGCCCTGGTACGTGTGAGTGTCCCAGTTCGCCCGTTCGACCCGCCCGGTGACGGTGATCGTCTTACCGGCCGCGACCGGCTCCGGCGAGGCGTTGACCGTGACGCGAGTAGCCCGCTGCACCTGCAACGGGATGTTCTCGTCGTCCGTGTCGAAGGCGTCACCGGCGAGAAAGACCCGGGCGGCGGTCTTCCAGGCGCCGGCGTACTCGTTCCCGAAGTCGGCGTACCGCGGGTCGATGTACAGCCACTCCTTGAAGTCGCAGATCCCGTTGGCCTTGTCCACGACCTTGCAGTCGCTGGTGATGACGGAACTCTGCAGCGTGTCACTGCTGTCAGGGTGCCCCCGGTAGGGGAACACGGTCGGCCCGTAGTCGTACTTGAGCTTGGTCGTCATCCGGAAGGACGCGGGCACGACGACCTCGTTGGTGGTCCCGATGACGATCGGCTTCCCGCCGTTCACCGTGACCCGGGTGAAGGAGACCCCGCCCTCCGCCGCCCCGGCCGGCACCGCCGCCACCCCCGTGAACACGACCGCCGCTCCACCGGCCACCACCGCGCTCCACATTGTCCTGCGCATCTTTGCCTTCCCCATCTACAAGCCCGTCCTCTCCCCCACAGCCCGAACCGGGCCTCTGGGCACACCAGCCAAAGGATCACCCTCAGCGGCCAACTGTCGGACAGCGCAGGGCTGTAGGCGGTTGTACGCCGGGCGGCAACGATTTGATCACCGCGGCAGAGCCCTCGCCCGCTTCTTGGCTGACTGTGACGAGGCTCTTCATTCAGTCGGCACACTGACCCGTTGCGCCGACCAGCACAGACGCCAGACAGGCGTCCTGAGAGTGGTGCCGAGTCCAGAGAGACGGCAGCTACATACAGGTAGCCCTCGTGCGGTCCCCCGTTGACCAGTTGACCAGCAACTGAGCGCGGCTGCGTTTCGCCGGTTCCCTAGGTTCTGTCCGCTCCACCGGCGGCACTCAGCCGCACCCGGGAACAGCTCGACGCTCCACGGGAGCCGGGACTCGAATGGGTGCAAGCGGCCGTGATCTGGCAGGATTCGCGGGTGTCCGCTTCCCTTTACGAATCGCATGTGACAGTCCGCTGTTCCGACTCCGACGAGTGGGTGCGGCTGCAGCGGTGGGCGGCCTCGGGTGGTCTGAAACTCACACATATCGTGCTGGCCCGCGGCCGCTTGCGCGATCAGCCCATGCTCACGCTGTCTGGTTCCTCGTCGTACGTTGAACAGTCTGAGCGAGCGCGGGACATCGTGGTGGGGCTTCGCGCGGAAGGTTTCCAGCCGGTACGGGTGAAGACTGAGTCCACCCCGTGGGCCGCCGAGGTACCGGCTCGGCTCGGCAGGGATGACGACCGGTACTTCGAGCACCACGTGAAGTTGCTGCTCGATGCCGACACTGATCTGGCCGCGCTCGCCGCCCGGGTGGCGCCCCACGGTGCCCACCTGTCGTGGAACGCCCTGCGGGTGCGAGCCGGCGCACGGCACGAGCGGTTCGTGACGCAGAGGTGCCGCGGAACGGGAGCCGACGGCGCTGGGCGGGCACTGGAACGGTTGCTGACAGCTCTGGACGGATTCGTAGTGCTGGGCGTGGAGCGGGAGTTCGTGCTCCACGACAGTGATCTGAGTGTGGACGACGGTTGGATCGCGGAGCCTGTGGGGGTACGGGGATGAGTGGGACGGCGTGGGACGGGTTCGGCTGGCAGAGCACCGAGATACCCCGGGAGCCGCTGGGCGAGGCCACCCGTAGCGCGCAAGACCTACCGAGAACGCTGCAACCTGTGCCAGGGAATGACGTGGTGCAGCGGCCCGTCTTCGACCCGTCACTGAAGCACTTCCCGAACGCCTATCGCGCAACTGACCCGCGGTTCGGCGATCCGGCGCGCGGCGAGTCGTGGCGAGCGGCCAGGCGCCACGCCCTCCGCCTGGTGCTGGACGCGATCGCCACGTCTCAGTGGGTGGAGGCACTGGTGCTGAGAGGCAGCGTGCTGATGTCGACGTGGTTTCCGGACGTGGCACGTGAGCCCGGTGACTTGGACTTTGTCGTGGTCCCTCACACTTGGATGATCGATGAAGACCGTTCGCATCGGATGCTGCGCGGGATCGCCGCGGCAGCTCAGATGCTCGCCGAGGCACGCGACTGTGAGGTCGAGATCTCGGCGCCGGGCGCCGTGGTCGAGGACATCTGGACCTACGACCGGGTACCTGGCCGCCGCATGGTGCTGCCGTGGGGCGCGCCCGGGCTGCCCGGCGGCCACGTCCAGCTCGACTTCGTGTTCAACGAGCGGCTCCCCGAAGCACCCGAGCCGGTAGAGCTACCCGGCGGCACAGTCCTGCAGGCGGCCACCCCGGAACTGTCCCTGGCCTGGAAGTTGATGTGGCTGCTCAACGACATGCACCCGCAGGGCAAGGATCTCTACGACGCCGTACTCCTGGCCGAACAACATGACCTCCGCTACGAGCTCCTCCACGAAGTGTTCCGACTGTCGGGCGAATGGCCCTATGCGGGCCGGGAGCAGATCCGGTTCGCGGATGTGATGCAGGCGGTCGAGTACGTGGAGTGGGACCACTTCGTCACCGAGTACCCCCAATTCAGGGACTCCGAGCGGGAGTACGCGGAGCGCCTGATGCGTGCTGTGACGAGGACCTTCAAGGAGGGCACCGACTAAGAACTCCTAACGAAATGATCTTCGAGGTGGTTGGATCACTCCGGGACCGTTGATCCGGGGGTGCGGGGTGGCTAGGCCGAAGCCGTGGGAAGTCGATGACGAGTTATGGGCGGTGGTCGAGCCGCTGCTGCCGAAGGTGGAGCGCCGAGCTTGCCATCCTGGGCGGAAGCGGTATCCGGATCGGCTGGTGTTCCAGGGCATCCTGTTCGTGCTGCATACCGGGATCGCCTGGGAGTATCTGCCGCAGGAACTCGGCTTCGGTTCGGGGGTGACGTGCTGGCGGCGCCTGGCCGAGTGGACTGTGGCCGGTGTGTGGCCCCGGCTGCACGAGGTCCTCCTTGCCAAGCTCCGTACCGCGGGCGCCCTGGACTTCTCCCGGGCCGCAGTCGACGGCTCCCACATCCGCGCGCTAAAGGGGGCTCCAAGACGGGACGAAGCCCCGTTGACCGGGGTAAGACGGGCAGCAAGCATCATCTGATCACCGATGCCACTGGCATCCCGCTCGCGGTCACCCTGACCGGCGGCAACCGCAACGACGTCACCCAGCTCATCCCACTGCTTCAGGCAGTCCCGCCCGTGCGCGGCAAGCGCGGCCGGCCGCGGCGCCGCCCGGACGTCGTACTCGGGGACCGCGGTTACGACCGCGACAAGTACCGCCGGCTCGTCTGGGACCTCGGCGTGAAGCCGGTCATCGCCCGTCGGGGCACTGAGCACGGCTCTGGCCTGGGCACCCAACGCTGGGTCGTGGAACGTGCGTTCGCTCACCTGCACTGGTTCCGTCGCCTGCGGATCCGCTGGGAGATACGCGACGACATCCACGAGGCTTCTCTCGCCCTTGGATGCGCACTCATCTGCTGGCGGAGGCTTGTCTCCCTACGCTGACAGGAGCGGAACCCAGTGCTTCATCACCTGCTGCAGACGCTGTTGGTGGTCGGTAATCCAGTCGTCCGGCGGCACGAGCGGCACCCGAACGGTGACCATGGACCCTGACTCGTCCTCCACGACCACCTCCGGACAGTCACGCTCGCCGGTGAGTTGGATGAAGATGGACGGCCCACTGCTCATCTCCATCCAGGCGACATCCTCGCCGTCCTTGAGCCTGGTCAGCGCATCCGCCCAGCTCTCCAGTCTCGAGGTGTACAGCGCCAGGTCAAC
Source organism: Streptomyces sp. NPDC048643 (assembly GCF_040650615.1). Taxonomy (NCBI): domain Bacteria; kingdom Bacillati; phylum Actinomycetota; class Actinomycetes; order Kitasatosporales; family Streptomycetaceae; genus Streptomyces; species Streptomyces sp. NPDC048643. Next base: position 2,004 of record NZ_JBEZHO010000027.1, on the reverse strand, counting down.
ACGGCCGGATACGAAAGGTGTCCTGACCACGATCTCGGCTTGCAGCCCGGCGGACCACCTGGGATCACGCCCCAGAACGTTGACGGTGACGCTGTTCCCCTCGTCATCAGCAAGAGAGATGAGCTCTCTCGGAACATTGTCGTCCACAGCTGTCCCTTCATCGGCGAGTACCGAGAGATCCTCGCCCTGGCAGGGACACCTCCGCCATCCCATTTTGATAGGGCTTCTAACTGACCGTTTCACCATGAGGTTGTCACTCGCTACGACACGGTGGCCGCCATCCACACCTCGCCGGACTCCAACTCGCCCGCATCTGCATCCGGTCGGCGAGGTGATCCGACGAAAAGAGCCCTGAGCGGCCGTCCCGGCCTTGGGGCACCGTCGTCGGGGGCGGGCCGCCCGTGGTGGGATGGTCCGATGATCGCCACAGTGCTCTGGGAGCGCGAACTGCACCAGCGGGGAGGCGTTTCCGTTTTCGTCGTGGGGCCGGACTGTGTCGTCCTGCACGAGCGGCACACCCGGCTGGTCTGCCTGGAGCGCGTCGACGGCACGGTGCGCTGGGACGTCCCGCTCGGTACCTGGCCGCGCGGGATCGTCCTCGCGGGGGACCGCGTGTTGGTGTTGCCGCAAACGCCGAACCTGCTGTCATGCATCGATCTGCGGACGGGTGGGTCGCTGTGGAGCGTCCCGACACCGAGGTGGACGGGGAACCTCGCGGTCCACTCGGACACCGTGGTGATGGGTGGTTGGCGCGGCTACACCCCGATGAGTGGCCTGGACCTCGCCGACGGGGGTGTCCGGTGGACGACACCGTCGCCGACGACGTCCGTACGGACCCTCTCCTGGGCCGGCGGGGTGCTGACCGGCAGCGGCTACGAGGCAGTTCTCCTCGATCCGGCCGACGGGAGCGACCTGGCTCGGTGGCGGCTGCCGGATCCGCTCGCGGGACCCGACGCGAAGGTGTTCGTCCCGGTGGATGCGGAGCGGGTGGTGGCGGTCTGCGAGGCCTCGTCACTGGTGACCTTCGGGATGGGCGCGGACGAGCCCACCCGGCTCGGATCGTACGATCCGTTCGGGGCGGTTGGATACATCCACGGGTCGGTCTGGATGCTGCGGTCAGGCGGGGGGTTCCTCGCGGTGGATCCCGCCGACGGAGCGTCGACGTGGTCGGTCCAGGCGGATCGGCGGCTTGTGGTCGACCTTCTGCCGTACGCCGACGGCGTCCTGGTTGGGGATGCCAACGGGGGTATCCGGCGGTTGGGGCCCGACGGCCGATCCGTGGAGGGGTGTTCCCTGCCGGGTCGGCGCCTGAACGCACTGGCCGCTGCCGGCGACGGCGGGCTGTTCTTCGCGGCGAAGGGCACCTTCGGCTCCTTCACCTTCAGTGCCGGACAGGAATCTGCACATCGAGTTGATCGAGAGAGGCAGCGAACACCTAGGCCTCGAACTCGCTGATCATTGCGTCAACTTGACGAACGCAGCGCACAACCTGGACGTCATGCGGTCCACATGGCAATGGACGTGAACCAGGACCGCTCTCCGTGGTCGTTGGGCGCCACGAGCGTCACCCTCGCTCAGCCGGTGGCGGAGCCGTATCCGTCAGCGTCGCAGGAGCCGGCCCGGACACCGGCCTGGTCTCCGCAACTCGACGGAGGCAATGCCTTCCACAGATACCTCAACCCCGAGCAGCCACCCCCGCTGGCACGGGACTTGCAGCAGTCCGCGCGGATGCAACTCGGCGACTTGCCCCGGAGCCGTGCGCTCACCCCGCACCTGGTCAGCGGCAAAACCAACTCAGGATGAGCGCCGGCTACGCCATGGCGTACTCTGCGGCGGCCGTTTCGCACGTACCCTTCGTAGGGTCCACGGCGTCCATAGCGGGCGCCAAACTACTGGAGGCAACACCACGTGCTGATCGCTCAGCGTCCCTCGTTGACCGAAGAGGTCGTCGACGAATTCCGCTCCCGGTTCGTGATCGAGCCGCTGGAGCCGGGCTTCGGCTAC